>JBFHEL010000133.1:0-9815 GCA_041584155.1 Saccharicrinis sp. | reverse complement strand
GTTGCAGGTTTTACCCAAAAAACCGATCATCCCCTAAGTTTTAAAGAGTATTTAAAGGTGGGACTGCCCCTGATGCTAGTCTCTATTGTATTAGCTTCTATCTATCTCTATGTTAGGTATTTCTTGCTGGCTTAATGTAATCTAAACACATCAGGTATTGTAGTTTTAAGTGATTATAAAGCCTTTGTAAAGAGTTGCAATCGGAAAGACAAAAAATAGTAACAATGCTTCAATTGACTTTTTAGCAGATCACTTTATTATTGATCATTGATTTAGAGCTTATCTGCTTTTTAGTACTATTTTATTTTACTGGCTCCTACGGTTAGGGTATAATATATTGTTAGGTATCCTTTTTTTATTTTGGTGGAGATAAAAATGAGTTTTGTAGATGAAATGATCACAATAATTGATTAAAATTTTTCAACTGTTCGATTTTAAGGATGTTTGTGTTGTTAAAAAAAGAGTTCTTGTTTTTTCTATTCATTCTTTTAAACCATAATACAATATGCTTAAAAAATCATTGATCATTCTAACTTTGATGTTAGGTGCTTACCAATGTCTTGCAGCTCAAAACTATAAGTTTCAATCTTTATTTATATACAATATTATTAAACGGATAGATTGGCCATCATCATCTGATAATCATATTGTTATTGGAGTAATGGGCTCCAAGGAACTTTATAATGAGCTACATAGTCTGGCACAAAAGCAAACAATTGCTGGAAAAAAAATTGTCATACAGGAGTTCAATTCTTCATTAAACAAAGCAGATGATCTTCACGTGCTTTATGTAGCGCGTTCATCTTCATCAAAAATTAAGGCATTAAGTACACAGCTTAGCTCAAAACCTGTCTTGTTAATATCGGATAAGCCGGGTACTACGGGGGTTGGCATTAATTTTTTAGATAATACAAAGGATTTAAAATTTGAAATTTTTCCGGGTAACATAAAATCACATCAGCTGACAGTAGCCAATTCATTATTGACCTTAGGCATTATAAAAGAATAGTAATAAGCAAAAGAACACACATCAATTATCTAGATAATGAAAAACAAATTAGTATATAAACAAATACAGCACAGTTCTTTAAAGGGAGTGTTTATTTTAATACTTGCACTTTTATTTTCATCGGTTTATGCACAGAAAAATACAAAACAACTCAGTGTTGAGGAATTAACACTCGAACAAATGAAACAGCTTACGCAGGATGATTTGCTGCAGTTTTCGTTTGAGGATTTAATTCTTTTGGTAAAGAAATTTAAGCTATCCTCTATTGAAGAGTTGTATGCTTTGCTGTTAAATCCTAATCAGTCTACAGCTTCAAAAATGGAAGAGGATGTTTTTAATGCTCCATTGGCTACCTATGTAATTACTGATGATGAATTGCAAAAATCAGGAGCGCGATCTATTCCTGAGGCTTTACGGTTGGCTCCAGGACTTATTGTACGGGAAAAAACAAATGGTAACTATGATGTCCACATCCGTGGAAATGACTACATTCCTCCTGGCTCGGATATATCCAACTCGGTTAATTCTACTACCTTAGTAATGATAGATAACAGACCGGTATACAATAGTTTCTTAGGTGCTACTTTCTGGGAAAATTTGCCAATAGCCCTTGAAGATATTGCTAAAGTAGAAATTATTTATGGTCCTTCCTCGGCGTTGTACGGACCCAATGCAGTATCCGGAGTCATTCATTTTATTACCAAAGGATGTCCCCAAGAAGGTGTAAGTACTCATGTAGATGTGCAAGCAGGTAATCATAATTCAAAAATAGTCTATGGTTCAGTAGCTTATTATAAGCAAAAAATTGGGGTAAGGGTATCGGGTAATTACCAGCAAATGGATCGTTTTCAGGATACCTATTATATTCCGGAAACGGATAGTTATGTGAGTGGAGATGAAATGGGTGAAATTAATGAAGAATCAGAAATTGACTTTGATACCTCATCAACAGGTAATGATTACTCCGAAGCAAAAGAGCAGGGAGCTGTAAATTTGAGCGTGGATTATCATCCTTCAGAGAAATTTAGTTTAAACTATTCAGGTGCTTATCAAAACTCTTCTGTTCAGACATCATATATGGATATTGGGTCGGTTATTGCTACCCGTAAATCATCTACTTTTAGTAATAGTATAAATATGCAGGCAGGTAAATTTGATGGGCATATTTCTGGTGTTTTGGGTCATTTAAATGCGGTGGACGGATTGCCGGGTTATGAGTATGATTATACTGAATTGAATGGTAAGTTAGGATATCATTTTAACTATAAAAATTTAATAATACGCCCGGGCATAGATGCCAATTATGCCAGTTATTCTGATGAAGACTATATTAATCAGGAGGATAATAATGGTTTATTAAATGGTACCGTTGAACTGGGGACTGTACAAGGTAGCCTTCGTTTAGACTATACTGCTTTTGATAAATTGAGGGTAGTTGGGGCATGGGTGCAAGGCTATTTTTATGAACCAGGAAGTGCTTATTTTGGATATCAGTTTTCATCTTCATATAAAGCAGGGAAAAATACCTTGTTTAGGTTAGTTGCTTCAAAATCTAATACCAGTCCATTTGTATTAGATACCTATATGAATAAAACAACTATTACTCAAACACCTAATTCTACCAACGAAACAACCGATGTCTCAGTGGTTAATTATGTGGGAAATAAAAATTTAGATCCCCAGGAAATGAAGATGGTCGAATTGGGTGTGCGGCAGAAATTAAAGGGTAATTTGCTAGCTGATATCTCAGTATTCTATAATAAATCTGATAACTTTTCGCAATTAGAGAGCGAAGAAGTTGAAATGCAAGAGTCTGAATTGGATGATCAGCAAGATGTTACTATCGATGGTGAAGTAGGCGAGATTACAGGTGTAACACAAATGATGCAGAACCAGACTGTATCAGCAGAACAGATAGGTGTGACTGCAAGTTTAAAATATGTTTTAAATGAAAAATTTAATGCTTCGTTATTTGCTACCTATCAGCATACTTCGCTTGATAATTTTGAGGTTAATAGTAATGTATATTATCAGGGATTAACCGGAAACGAAGCGATTGATAATATAGAAGATAATCCGGTTTATTTGACAATTGATCATGAGTACACTCCTAAATTTTATGGAGGAGCAAATGTTAATTTTGCACCAAATAAAAAATGGAATTTTAATACTTCATTGTATGCCTATAGCAAGCAAAAAACATTTTACACAGTAGAAAATAATTTTAAATGGGTTGAGATTGATGCGAAATTACTGTGCAATTTAAAGGCTAGCTATCAAATGAATAAATGGTTAATGTTATATGTAAATGCCAGAAATATTACCAATGATACGGCTCAGGAGTTTATGTTCACCGACAAAACAGGAAGTAGTTATTTAGCTGGATTGCAAATTAAATTTTAAAATTTGGTAAATTAAAGGTTGGATTTATTAGCTTTGAAAAGCCCTCTCTTGTTTATACAGGTGTGGGCTTTTTTATTCTTAATCATATCAGCAAAGGAAATGAATAATAAAGTCAGTTTAAAACAGGAGCTTCACCGCAGAGTAATTGAAATATTGGATGAAAAAATAGAAATGCTTCAGGAGGCTATTTTTTCAGCAAAGGAATCAAGAGATAGTGACTCAAAGAGCAGCGCAGGAGATAAATATGAAACAGGAAGGGCTATGATGCATATCGAAATTGATAAAAATGAAATTCAATTAAAAAACATACTCCGGTTAAAAAACGAAGTGCTTAAAATAAATGCTCAAAAGATAGTTCAGCACGTAGAATTTGGGGCAATTGTATGTACCCAACAAGGACAATATTTTATAGCTGTTGCTTTGGGTAAAATAGAGGTAAGGGATACCTCTTTTTATTCAATATCTCTGGCCTCACCATTGGGAAAAGCCATGCAAGGACTAACGGAAGGAGAGCATTTTGTTTTTCAAGGCAAACCTGAAGTGATTAAAGAAATATATTAAAATCTTACAGAAAGTATTAATAATACTCTCCGTAAGATTTAATGCAATACGGTATATAAATTATATATAAACCTCCAGTAGCTTAACGCTGTTGGTTGGTTTTATCCTTATCTCATTTATACATGCCGGAATTAAAATAGCTTCCATATTATTCAATGAAGTGGAGTAATCTGACACACTGATTTCACAGCTTCCTCCTACGTTCATTAAAATGACAAATGAATCATTGTCTTTGTAGTTTTTATTCAGGGTTTCATTTGCTTCCAGAATATTTGTGGTAAAATATTTACATTGAGCAAGATTTACTGTTTTGTTAGTGCAAAGACTATAATTCACCTTTCCGGCATCATCATCAGAAAAATTCATCGCATCCATAGCCAGCTCATGATGTAATTCACGAGGGTTACCAAATTTATCCCTACGGTCAAAATCGTAAATTCTGTAAGTAATATCTGATGTCTGCTGAATCTCGGCAATCAGATTACCTTTGCCAATGGAATGAACTTTACCGGCAGGAATAAAGAAAGTATCTCCTTCGTGGGTAGGATGACTTTGCATTAATTCCATTATTCTGCCACTCTGATGCAGATCTTCAAACTCTTGGGCTGTTGTTTTTTTTGTAAATCCGGAAATGAGGCTGGCTTCTCCCTCTGATTCAATTACATACCACATCTCTGTTTTACCAAAAGAATCATGTTTTATTTTAGCCAAGGTATCATCAGGATGTACCTGAATAGATAAATCATCATTGGCATCGATATATTTTATTAATAAGGGAAATTTAGTGCCGAAAGTGGTATAAACTTTTTCACCTATTAATTGACCTTTGTATTGTTCAATTAATTCTGCCAGGTTTTTTCCTTTTAATTCGCCTTCGCTTACAACTGATATATCGTTAGGCAATCCGGAGACAGCAAAATTTTCACCAATTTTAGAATCCGCATTGACTTCTACTTGTAAGTTGGCTGGAATTTTTTTTCCTCCCCAAAGCATTTCTTTAAGGATGGGATTAAATTTTAATGGATGTAACATTTTCTTATATATAAATTTTGAATACTAATATGTCTCATATATACTCTGTCAACAGTTTTATTAAACAGTTTTAAAAAAGAGCAAATAAGTAATGTGACTTTCAGGGTATGCTTTTACAATTTATTTAAAGCATAGGCGTAAGCTCCCAATGAAATAGCCATGCTGGCATCAATTTTACTTGTTGCAACCCCAACTTTTTGTACAGGATCATATGCAATAGTCTTTTCAGAGAAGGGTACCTTTATTGTTTTGCTGGAAGAAGTAAAGAAAGCATTTTTTTCTTCTTCGTTATCCAGACAAAAAATCTGGTGTACTAACCTGTCTTGTCCGCATTTGAATTTACCATGTAACACTTCCATCACAGCAGGCATATATAGTTTGCTGGCACCAGTAAGTCCTCCACCAATAACCACTAATCCATCAAATAAATTAATCAGGTTGGCAATAGCATCACCCAAATGGGTTCCAAAAATTTTAAAAGCATTTAATGCAGCATCTTTGTCTCCATCTTTGGTGCCGGTAGCAATTTCAAAAATATCCTTAGGCATATACGATTCATCAGGATTAGATGCCTTGCTATTATAGGCCTTAATAATCGCACGTGTACTTACGCCTTCCTCTGCATTTCTTTCAGGAGAGATTGCATTTGAAATAAGCCAAACTTCTGCAGCTATACTATTGTCACCAGCTATTAACATTCCATCATGAACTAAGCCTGCTCCAAATCCTGTTCCTAATGTTAAACCAATCAGGTTTTTGTATTTTTTAGCTGATAGTTTATTTATTTCCGGTAATATACCACCTAAGGCTTCTCCATAGGCATATAAATCGCCATCGTTTTGAATATAGACAGGAATATTAAAATGCTCTTTCAGCATATCTCCCAAGGCAACTCCTCCGCGAAAAGCAGGTAAGTTTCCTAAATCACCAATAATTCCCTTTGGGTAATCAGCAGGGCCAGGAAAAGCAAAACTTATGGCAACCGGTTTTTCATTTAACTGGGCTTTTACTTTTTCAAACCCATCTATCATGGTCCTTAAACATAGTTCAAGGTTATCTCCG
Source organism: Saccharicrinis sp. (assembly GCA_041584155.1). GTDB lineage: Bacteria > Bacteroidota > Bacteroidia > Bacteroidales > Marinilabiliaceae > Saccharicrinis. Next base: position 3,748 of record JBFHEL010000133.1, on the reverse strand, counting down.
TTGGCAGGTGTGCCATAGGGTTCTAAAACGGTTTTACCTCCTTTTATGGCATTAAATACAAAGTTGGTTCCTCCTGCATCGAGGGTCAGTACTAATCTTTTGTCTGAAAAAATATCAATCATTGTTTGTATTTTGAGTTACATGTAAATTTATTAATAATGCATTATTACTGATCATTTAGTCAGTTAGTTAGGAGGTTTTGGGTTTCAAATAATAATTATCTGTCTATTATTTTCGTTTGTATACATCTTCCTTTTTCCATCTTATTATCATTAATCTGATTACACAACATATTTATGCAACTTTGGGCAATTTGTTTTGCTGGCTGAAGTACCGATATTACTTTCGGTGTCGAATAGTCAAACAGATCCAGATTATCGAAACTGGCAAATTCGAGCTTATCTTTGAGTTCTGGCCAATAAGTGTTAATGGCCCAGATGCCTTCAGCTGCCAAAACGTTATTTAGAAATACAACAGCGGTAACTGGTTCATTTAAATGAAGCAAATGTTCTAATGCCTTTTGTACATATTTTTTTTTGTTGTTGTAGTTTACTTCAATCACCAACTCAGTATCTATTTTCAAGGAAGCTTTTTCTAAGGCTTTATAATATCCTTTTAAGCGCTGGTTAATATTTGGCAGATAGGAGGTAAGTGTTAAAAGTCCAATTCGCTTATGTCTTTTGCTTATTAATGCACTGGTTAATTTCTCTGTCGCGTTTTGGTTATCAATATCCACAAATGAGTGCTCCTGTTCCTGAAATATCCGGTCGAAATAAACCGTGGGTATGGTATTTAAAGCTGATGTATCAGACCATTTTCTTTGTGCAGATGCTAATACAATACCATCGATTTGCCGGGCTTTAAAATTTTTCAATAGATTTTGTTCCTTGCTCATGTTTTCATCAGTACTGGCTATCATGACTTTATATCCCTTGTTTTCGGCATATTTCTCAATAAAACGAGCAATCTTGCCATAAAAGGGATTGGAGATGTCAGGTACAACCAGTGCTAAAGTTTCTGTTTTGCCCAAACTTAAACTGCGGGCTAATTGGTTGGGCTGATAATGATGATTTTTGGCTATTTCATAAATTTTTGACTGAGTAGCCTGGCTAATATTTTTTTCATCACCCCGGCCGTTTAAAACAAAGGAAACAGTTGTTTTAGATACACCTGCTAATTGAGCTATTTGACTGATTGAAATTTTCATCTATTTTTACTAAACCGGTTTAGCAAATGTAATTATTTATTTTTATTCATACTAATAGACAAAAATATTTCATTTCAAATACGTGCTAAAAAAATGGATTGTGATAATTTTGTGATGTAATATCTTAATTATCAGATTTGTGTAAGGGGTGTTTTTGTAATTATAGAATACTTAAAGAGTTTACTGTTTAAAATATAAACATCTGTGCTGCTAAAATTGTAAATAAGATTAACTTTGAATTGAGTATTAAAAGACATAATTAAGCATGAAAAAGTTTATCAAAATTTTTGCCATCATTGTGGGCGTTATTTTCCTGATATTATTGGTTATTCCATTAATTTTTAAGGATAAAATTGAAAGGATAGCAAGAGAGGAAATGAATAATCAGTTAAATGCTGAGGTGCAATGGACCGATTTTTCGCTTTCAATGATCAAAAAATTTCCCAGCTTGTCAATTAGTGTGCATGATTTGAGTGTTGTTGGCGAAAAACAGTTTGAAGGAGATACTTTGTTGTCGCTAAATAAATTTTTAATGTCGGTTAATTTATCGACTATTATTCGAAGCAATAGAATAGAGGTAGAAAGCATATTGTTAGATCAACCGCTTATTCATGCCAAAGTATTAGCAGATTCAACTGTGAACTGGGATATTGTTAAAGCTACGGAAGAATTTCAGGAGGAAGTAGATACCAATGCTGAAGTCAGCAGTAATTTCACAGTTAACTTACAAAGTTTAGTGATTAATCATGGTATCATCACCTATTCAGATAAAAGCCTGTTGTTGGATGCCGGCATATATGATCTTAATGTGGATATGTCGGGAGATTTATCTGCTTCCATCACAGACCTTAAGATAAAAACATCCATTAATCGTGTGGATATAGATATGGAAGGTACCAGGTATGTCAAGGGGTTAAAAGTTTCTTTAGATGCAGAAATGATAGCTGATATGACTAATGAGGTATTTACTTTCAAGGAAAACGACTTAATGTTGAACCGTTTAAATCTTTGTTTTGAAGGATCGATAGGTATGCTTGAGGATGGCTATGATCTGGATCTGACACTGAGTTCTAAAGACACTAATTTTGAGGCTATTCTTGGACTGGTTCCTGATGAGTTTGCCCATTATACTAAAGATGTGCAGACCACGGGTAACTTAACAATGGAATCTGTAGCTAAAGGTATTTACCGCGATGCAAATCACCTGCCAGCCTTTAATGTGATGCTAAAGGTGGATGATGGAAAAATAAAATATCCCGATCTACCTAAGGCCATTGAAGATATTAATATAGATTTTCAGGTAAATAATAAGGGCGGTTCGGCAGACAGTACCTTAACAGAGATAAAGACTTTTCATTTTGTCCTAGGGCAAAACCCATTTGATGCTTCTATGTCAGTGCAAACTCCGATGAGTAATGCCAGGTTTAAGGGAGTAATGGCCGGAGTAATTGATTTAAATTCATTAAAGGAAGCTATGCCATTAGACAGTTTTGATATAAAAGGAGTTATTGACGCTCATATTAGTGTAGATGCAGATATGCAAACCATAGAAAAGGAGCTGTATGATCAGGTGATGGTGAACGGTCAGCTTACAATGAATGGTTTTTATTATAACAGTAAGGATATACCCGAGGCGGTAACTATATCAACTGCCTCCTTATTATTTTCTCCTAAAAACATTATTTTAGATCAATTTAATTGCAATATTGGTCGTTCAGATTTGTCATTAAAAGGTAGGCTGGAAAATTATTTGCCTTATGTTTTGAACGATGAAACTATTAAAGGAGAGTTAACTCATTATTCCAGGTTATTGGATGTAAATGAGTTTTTAGTGGCCGGTTCAGAGGAGTCTGTTCGTGCAGAGGAAGATACTGTTGCAATGGAATTGATGGAGGTACCTAAAAATATAGATTTGGTATTTAATTCTTCCATAGACAAGATACTATACGATAAACTAGAAATGAATCAGGTAAAGGGAAAGATAACCGTTAGAGATGGAGTTGTAAAACTGGATGGGATAGATATGAATCTGCTCAAAGGACAGATGACAATGAGCGGGCAGTATAATACACAGGATACTCAAAAGCCTTACTTCGATTTTTTCTTTAATGCCAGAGACATAGATATCACGCAAACAGCTAACTCATTTAGTGTAATTGATTCGTTGCTGCCCATTGCAAGCAGCTCTAAGGGAAAGATAGGAGCTAAATTAGAGTATTACAGTTTGTTAGATCAGGAAATGTCACCGGTTATTTCATCCATTACGGGAGGTGGTAATATGGTGTCCAAATCCATTGAGGTATCCGATTCTGAGGTGCTAAATAAAATGGCTAGTCTGCTAAATAACAATAAGTACAAAACCATGAAAGCAGAAGATATTAATATTGACTTTGTGTTGAAGGATGGTAAAATAATTGTGAGCCCTTTTCACCCAAAGGTATTTGGTTCAACTTTAACCGTTCAGGGAGAACAAGGGTTTGATCACTCCTTAAATTATGTGGTTAAAGCACCTATCTCCCGTAAAGAAGTTGCTAAAGCATT
>JBFHEL010000132.1:0-9851 GCA_041584155.1 Saccharicrinis sp. | reverse complement strand
TTAATGGCTATGCTTAGTTTAGCCCATATACCCTACGAAAAATGGTTACGCTTTATGCTTCCTTTATTTTTGCAGCTAATGCTAATATCGGCTTTATTTATTGCTATAGCCGTTTTAATAGGTTTTTAAAGAGAAAAATGCTCCCCTAAGCATAAGCGGGCTGATTGAAATTAGGGAGAGATGAAGAATCTAGGCCATATCATTTAAGCTAGCCTAAAGAAACTAATTATACTCCTTAATGGGCTTAATAATTGCATCTTTGGTTATCTCCATGAGTTTACCCATGTCCCCTTTATATTTGGAGGTATGAATACACGGATTAATGGTTAAGCTCACCTTACCCGGCCTAACATTAAAGGGGCCTCCGCCATATACTTTATGTGTATCTTTAATGGTGACTGGCAAAATAGGCAATTCCAATTCCTCGGCAATTTTAAATGCTCCTCTTTTAAAATTTTTAACGGTATTACTTCCGCTACGGGTACCTTCGGGGAAAATAACAATTGAAGTACCTTTTACCAATTTTTCTTTGGCTTCTTTAATCGATTCGTAGGCAGCTTTAGGTGAAGAGCGATCAATAAAAATATGTCCAACTTTAGCGCTTGCAGGTCCTATTCCAAAGGCATGGCGCAATTCCTTTTTCATAATCCAGCGAAAATCAATCTTTAAAAATCCATATAAGGCAAAAATATCATAGGCACTTTGATGGTTGGCTACAATCACATATGATTGTCCTTTACGGATATTTTCACTGCCAAAAACCTGAACACGCATAGGCGTAAAAAAAGAAACCGTTTTAGCCCACATCACGCCACTCAGGCTACCTGCCCGTGGAGAGATGATTACAGCCAGTAATATCGCTCCTATTGAAAATACAATACTTGCAAGCACAAATACCGGAATAAAGACGATCCACTTGTAAATTTGGTAAAAAAAGTTTTTGCTACCCTTCATATATATTCATTTATATTCAAAAACCGGACAAATGCACTATTCACTTTATTATTTGCTTATTATGAATGATGATACAACAGATATTTAATCATTCAACAAACTTCTCCAATTCTCTAACCCTTCCAATTCTGCTAAAATTTTAAAAGCCTCTTCCCTACTGGATCCGCAAACCAACCGTTCAGCTTTAAAACCTCCGCATACAGCCGGACGTAAAGGAGAATTAAAAATAGCACACAAATTATTCTCTGTTAAATGTGCACATCGTACACCTGCCGGTTTGCCATCCTTCATTTTAGGCATTGATGATGAAATAGAAGGAACAATACAACAAGCAGCACAACCATTTCTACACTCCATTTTTATTGACAAAAATATACCATTCAGTATAAAATGACAAAAGAACTAACAATAAAAATATTTATTCAAAAATGGATACCTATTTAAACATTTGTATTTTTAGCCATTAAAAATAAATTCTGATGAAATTTAAATCAAAATTAGTAGCCGGTCATCTTATTAGGCGGTATAAGAGATTTTTAACAGATATAAAATTAAATGATGACTCTACAGTAGTAGCTCATTGCACCAACTCAGGAAGTATGAAAACCTGTATTGAGGAAGGAGCACCGGTCTATCTTACTTATCACGATGATCCCAGGAGAAAAACCCAATATACCTGGGAAATGATTTTTATCAATAATCACTGGATTGGTATCAATACAGGTATTCCCAATATTCTGGTTTTTGAAGCCGTACGGGACCAGATTATACCTCAGTTGAATAACTACACTTACGTTAAACGAGAAGTAAAATATGAGGACAGTAGATTTGATGTTTTTGCGGAAAACGAACACGAGAAGTGCTTTATTGAAGTAAAAAACGTAACCCTTCGCAGTGCTAATCAGGCCTTGTTCCCCGATGCTGTAACTACCAGAGGGTTAAAGCACTTAAAGACATTGATGGCAGTTAAAAAAGCCGGCATGCGTGCCGTAATGTTTTACGTGATCCAAAGACAAGATATTGAGTCCTTTGGTCCGGCAAAAGACATTGATCCGGCCTACGCTTCCGCCCTTAAAGAGGCTGTTGATTCGGGAGTTGAAGTGATTGCTTATATGGCCAAGGTAAGTCCAGAAAGCATTGAGTTAACCAAAGAAATACCTCTTGAATTTTAAATACTAAGGATACTTGTTCCACACCATCCTGGAACTACAGGGTACTTATTTAATGGTAAAAGTGGTTAAAAACACCTTTTGTAAGGGCCATTAAATTAAAAAGGGAAGCATTTTAAAATCAGCACATTTGAATATCCTGGCTTGTTATAAAGTAAATTACTCTATTATCTTTTACCTAAATCAAACAATCTATACTATATTTGCAGGGTTTTAATTTATTCATTAAAATCTAAACACTAATGAGTCAAACGATTATCACCAGCTTCAATGACTTAGAAGCTTTAGTAGGAAAAGATTTAGGTATATCAGAATATCATACAATCACACAGGAGCAAATCAATAAATTTGCCGATGCTACGCTTGATCACCAATGGATACATACGGATCCGCAAAGGGCCAAAACAGAATCACCTTTTGGCGACACCATTGCCCACGGGTATTTAACCATCTCACTTCTTCCTCACCTATGGAGCCAGATTGTTGAGGTTCAGAATTTAAAACTACAGGTGAATTATGGTATCGACAGCCTCAAGTTTAATCAGCCGGTTAAAGTAAACTCTAAGGTACGTTTGGTGGCTAAAGTGGCCAGTGCAAAAAATTTAAGAGGAACTATTAAAGCTGTTATCTCTGTTGTTTTGGAGATTGAAGGCAGTAAAAAACCTGCTTACGAAGCCGATGTTGTTTTCTTATATCACTTCAACAACTAAAAAGAATCAATCATTTATACTATATGATACACCTGTTCTTATTTAAGGACAGGTTTTTTTATAGCCTTTTAATTATTTTCATCATTCCTTTCAGTAGATGACAAGAAGTCTGGAATCCAATATCACAAAACTTTATATCATTAAGGTGGCCAAATGGTTTATGCTGACCATGCCTATTTTAATGTTATTTTATAAGGATATGGGTTTTAGCGATAAGGAATCGTTTCAGCTAAAAGCCTTCTACTCCATTGCTATTGTTATTTTCGAAATTCCCTCGGGTTATGTGGCCGATGTGATTGGTAGAAGAAAAACACTGATTATCGGCTCCATATTAGGCACACTGGGTTTTGTTGTTTATGCCATTACCTCAGGTTATTATTATTTTCTGGTAGCTGAACTTATTTTGGGTATTGGGCAAAGCTTCATTTCAGGAGCCGACTCTGCCCTGTTATATGACACACTAAAAAGCAGACAACGAGAGCATGAATATATTAAATATGAAGGCAGAAATTTTACAGTAGGTAATTATGCAGAGGCATTAGCCGGACTGCTGGGTGGGACGTTAGCAGCTATTCATATGCGATTGCCCTTTATTCTGCAATCAGGCATTGCCTTTATGGCGGTTCCGGCAGCTATAATGCTAATAGAACCTCACCTACATCAGGCACGAAAAAAACCAGGTATAAAAGATATTTTAAGTGTCGTTAGGTATGCTCTGGTTAAAAATGCTAAACTCAGGTACAATTTACTCTACTCCAGCATAATGGGAACAGCGACTCTAACCATGGCCTGGATATACCAGTTATACCTCAGCAACATTGGTTTTACCTCCTATTATATAGGAGCTACGCATACGGTTTTAAATCTGATTGTAGGAACCACCACGCTGTTTGCCTATAGAATAGAAGCACGCTTAAAGCCTCAATTAACCATATGGCTCACTTCAATCGCCATTACAGGAAGCTATGTTATTGCGGGTTTTATTGATTCGGCCTGGGTATTGCTTGTTCTGGTTGTTTTTTATTTTAGCAGAGGAATTGCTACCCCTGTTCTTAAGGATTATATCAACCGGATTACTTCGAGCGATATACGTGCCACTATTTTATCGATCCGTAGCTTATTGATTCGTGGTTTTTTTGCAATCATAGCTCCTTTTGTTGGTTTCTTATCTGATAGTTACAGCAGAGCTTTTTCTATGCAGATCATCGGAATCACCTTCACCATCATGGTTGGATCGTGTATTTTTCTATTTCTGAAATCAATTAAGGAAGATGAGAAAACACAAAATGCAGATCATTAATTTTAACCACGAATAACACTAATCTTCACGAATATTACATAGCTGCACAATGATTAATTTGCGAAAAAACATTCGTGTTCCTTCTTGAAATTCGAGCTTGAAATTTGAGATCATACCCTATACTTAACTTAATAAATAAGTCATCCAATTAAATCAGCAATCCAACTCCAATCCATCATATGCCAACTGAATATTTTTAGGCAAGAGAGGATTTTCTTCGGCATATAAACCCAACTGATGAGAAATATGCGTTATAAACCCCATTTCAGGTTTTACTTTTTGAATAAGCTTTACTGCTTCCCCCAGCGAATAATGTGATATATGCGGTTCTTTTCTAACAGCATTAACCACTACTATTTTTGAACCTTTAATTTTTTTAAGCTCCTGATCAGATATATAATTAAAATCGGTGAGGTAAGTAAAATCATTTATCCGGTAACCCAATACCGGCAAATGCAAGTGCATTCCGCGAATAGGAATCACCTCTACCCTACCTATTTTAAAAGGAGTAAGGTCGATAGCATTCAAATTAATCTTAGGAACACCCGGGTAAGGGTTTTCTGTAAATGCATAGGCAAACTCTATTTGCAGAGCCTCGAGTACTCTTTTCTCGGCATAAACCTCCACTGCTCTTTTATTTATCCAGTTAAAAGCCCTCACGTCATCAGTCCCGGCAACATGATCCTTATGCTCATGGCTAAAGAGTATACCATCAAGTGTTTTTACCTTTGCCCGAAGCATTTGTTGCCGGAAATCCGGTCCGGAATCAATCACCAATACCAATTCATCTACTTCAATTAATACTGAAGAACGCAGACGTTTATCCCTTGTGTCAGAAGAGGTACACACTTTACAATCACATGCAATGACAGGTACTCCCTGTGAAGTTCCTGTTCCTAAAAATGTTATTTTCAATGCTGATGGTTTAAATATTAGCAGAATTTTGACAAAACAAATTTAACAAAACATTCGATTTTACATCCGGAAAAACACCGGAGTTTACTTCAAAACAAATGGATTGATCCACTCTTTGCATTATTGACAAAATAAAAATCCTTTGGATAAGCAACCCAAAGGATAAATTCAATAAGTATGCTATTTTAAAATAGCATTTCTTCTAAGCCATATATTACGAAAGTGCTTTTTTCATAGTGGCTCCCAAATCGGCAGGAGATTCTACCACATGAATACCACATTCCTTCATCACCTTCATTTTAGCTTCGGCAGTATCCTCTGCCCCACCAATAATAGCGCCGGCGTGACCCATTCTCCGTCCTTTAGGAGCTGTTTGTCCTGCAATAAAACCAACAACAGGTTTAGTAGCATGCTCTTTTACCCAAAGGGCAGCTTCTGTTTCCATACTACCCCCTATCTCTCCAATCATAATAATACCTTGGGTATCCGGATCATTCATTAACAGCTCTACTGCTTCTCTGGTGGTTGTTCCTATAATGGGATCTCCCCCAATACCAATACAGGTACTCTGTCCTAAACCTTGCTTTGTTAACTGATCCACGGCTTCATAGGTCAGTGTACCTGATCGGGAGACCACACCAATACTGCCTTTTTGATGAATAAATCCGGGCATGATACCCACTTTAGCCAGGCCGGGAGAGATAACTCCGGGACAGTTAGGTCCCACCAGACGGGTATTTTTATCTTTTAAAAACGCTTTAGCCTTCACCATATCAGCTGTAGGAATACCCTCAGTGATGGTAATCACCACTTTAATATCCGCATCAGCTGCTTCCATAATAGCATCAGCTGCAAATGCCGGAGGAACAAAAATAACAGAAACATCAGCTCCTGTTTTTTCCACAGCTTCTTTTACCGTATTAAAAACAGGTAAATTCAGGTGTGTGCTTCCTCCCTTACCCGGAGTAACCCCGCCCACTACCTGTGTGCCGTACTCAATCATTTGGGTGGCATGAAATGTTCCTTCACTACCTGTAAAACCCTGTACAATTACTTTTGATTTATCGGAAACTAAAACGCTCATAACTTATATTTTATCTAAATACTATAGTAAGCAAAATATAAATAATTTTGCATAAAAACCAATTTAATCGGTACTGAATTTAATTGACTCTGCTTATTGTAGTACCCATTGGAATTTTATTTTTTCATCAAAATATTTGATTCATTTATGATTATTCATCTGCCTTTTACCAGTGAAACTCTATAGCTGGTTGTAGGCTATACCAGCAAATGCCAGCAAAGAACTGATATTAATCAAATACTTCTGAATAGAAACAAAGCGATTGTAAATATGTTTGATACAGTGATGCACTTATTTAAAATAACAATTGCATAACTTTATATTTACATTACATCATTTTAGATGCTGCTTATAAACTCATCAGCCAATTATGAGTTTCTCATCCTCAATATTAAACATGAAATATTCATGATCTTTACCGGGCTCTTCCCTATAATCCTTCTGGCAATGCTGAATTTTATAATAATATGAACATCATATTCGCTTAACAAATAAATGATGGGCTATCCATATGTTTGTCACGGTAAAAATCAACAGTTTCCTGTTACCAACAGTCCGTAATAAGTTATTAAAAATACATGATACACTGGAAAGATATCAGAATTGCACATAAGCTAAATATTAGCTTTGCATTCCCACTGGTCTTATTTATTTTATTCGGGATAATTACTATGACCAGCATGCATATTATACAAAAATCAGCAAAAGAAATCTCGATAGAACAACTTCCCTGTGTAAGAAAAGTAGCTCAATTGGAGCGAAACTGGCAACAATCTATTTTTTATTTACGAAGCTATGCTTATAGTAAAAACAAACAATTTTTATATGATGGTTTAACGCACTTACAATTTACAAAAGATATTTTAGAGGAGATAAAACAATTATTAGCTGACGATTATTCATTAAACGATCAACTAAGGGTACTAACACAGGAATTAGATTCTTTTTCTTCCCTGGTTAAATCTGCCCAAATAATGATGGATACACAAGACGACAGGCATTTATTGACTGCTGATCAGATGGACAATGGTATTTTGCTTATTCAGTTGTTATCCGAAACGCTGTTTAAAAAAGCAGAGATGGCCGTTCAAAATAATATAAATCAAGCCTCCCGCTCTGTTAACCTGGTATTGATTACCATTATATCTCTTACTCTGATCATTTTCTGTACCACCCGGATTTTAACAAACTCATTTACCAAACCTATTTATCAACTGGTTAAATTTGCCGACTTACAGGCTAAAGGCGAGTTAAACCATAGCTTAGCATTAACACAGGGCGATGAAATAGGTCGATTGGCGCAAAGCATCTATACCAGTAATCAGGTCATTAAAAATATTGTTATTCAATTATCTCAGGCTGCGGCTAATATCAAAAATGTAAGTGAGCGTTTTAACAATAAAGCTACTCAACTGAATAATTATGCCACATCGCAGGCTTCTTCTTCCGAAGAACTAACAGCATCAATGGAAGAAATAAATTCCCTGATCACTCAAAATGCCCATGATGCCCAACAAATACATAAAATAAACAAGGAATCGAATAAGATAATCGATCATGAACTTCATTATACGAACCATGCCATGGAGATAATGGATGAGTTAATAGGCAAATCGGCTCACATCAGGGAAATAGCTGTTCAAACCAATATACTTGCTTTAAACGCAAGTATAGAAGCAGCTAAAGCCGGCATACATGGCCGGGGATTTGGTATTGTAGCCAAAGGAATTAGGGAATTAGCAGAGCGTTCTCAGGAAATATCCAATGCCATAAGCACCGTCTCTGCCAAAGGAAAAGAATACTCTTCATTAGCAGGTAATAGCCTTTACAAAATTCATCAGGAAAGCTTACAATCCTCCGGATTCATCCATAAAATATCAGAATCGGCACTTGTGCAACAGAGTGAAGCCAATCAAATAACAAATGCAGTTAGCGATTTTAACCTCCACACCCAACAAATAGCCACCATGTCGGAAGATATATCAGGAGAATCCAGATCTTTGCATAAAGAAGCGCTGAACATGGATGTCATGCTGCAATTTTTCTCTGTGGATGGCATGATGAAAATAAAACGTGATAAGAACTCCGCAAAAACAAACAAGAAAGACACGAAACGCACAAAATTTAAAAAAAAGGACCAGTCCAATGTACCCCAAGCTTCAGTTACAATATAAAGGAAAAGAACTCCCCACTGAAGAAAAACAAAGCCTGATCAAAGATTATAAGTGATAATCCTCTTTTTTTAGTTTCCTTTAGTTTGATTCATATTTCCTTTGTGTATTTTTGTGGCAAATAAAAATACATGATCAATCTTAAAGATACTATTGTAGCTGTTTCTACCGCTCAAGGAGCTGGTGCTATTGCCGTTATCCGCCTAACCGGACCTGAAAGCATTGTTATTTGCGATCAGGTTTTTTCATCCATCAGGAAAAATAAAAAACTAATTGACCAACCTGCAAATACAGTGCATTTTGGCTCGTTAATGGATGGAGATAAGGTATTAGACGAAGTACTGGTAAGTATCTTTAAAGCTCCCAACTCCTTTACAGGAGAAAACACCGTTGAAGTTTCCTGTCACGGCGCACCCTATATTCAGCAAAAAGTACTGGAACTATTTATAAAAAATGGTGCCCAGATGGCCGGTCCGGGTGAGTTTACCCAGCGCGCTTTTCTCAATGGAAAGATGGATCTTGCTCAAGCCGAAGCTGTGGCTGATTTAATTGCTTCGAGAAGTGAAGCTGCCCGACGCGTGGCGCTTCAACAAATGAAGGGAGGTTTCTCTAATAAATTAGTAGACCTTAGAGCCCGTTTATTAAATTTTATCTCGCTTATTGAATTAGAACTCGACTTTAGCGAAGAAGATGTGGAATTTGCCGATCGCAAACAATTGATCGACCTGGTGGAAGAAATAGAACAGTTACTGACTAAACTGATCAGCTCCTTTTCTTTAGGTAATGCCATTAAAAACGGTATCCCGGTGGCTATTGTAGGTCATACCAATGCCGGAAAGTCAACCCTGCTCAATACCATTTTACAGGAAGACAGAGCCATCGTATCCGATATTCATGGTACTACGCGGGATGTGATTGAAGATACCATCAATATCCAGGGCATCACCTTTCGCTTTATTGATACTGCCGGCATACGTAAAACCTCTGATACCATTGAAAGTCTGGGTATAGATCGCACTTTTAGTAAAATTAAATCTGCTTCCATAGTGGTTCTGATGCTCGATATCAACGATCCGGATACCAAAATTCATGAAGCCATCATTGGAGTCAAAGAAAAAATGAAAGAAGATCAGAAGTTGATTGTAGCCATCAATAAAATTGATCTTTTAAAAGAAAATGAGATTGCATCGAGATTTAACAAAACAAAATTTGAAGAGCTCTCCGGTAGCGACGCCATTGTAACCATGTCGGCCAAACAACAGACCGGCATTGAACATTTACATAACGAGCTGATTAAGACTATTAACCTGCAAGCCGTTGATAACGACGAAGTAATTGTTACCAACGCCCGACATTATGAAGCTTTACAAAAATCTTATGACGCTATACTACGTGTGGTTAACGGATTGCATGAAGGCCTCTCAGGCGATTTCCTGGCACAGGATATTCGCGAAGTACTGGTTTATTTGGGTGAGATCACAGGCGGTGAAATACAAACCAATGAGGTGCTGGGCAATATCTTTAAAAACTTTTGTATCGGAAAGTAAT
>JBFHEL010000131.1:0-9919 GCA_041584155.1 Saccharicrinis sp. | reverse complement strand
TGTCAGCAGCTATAGCCAATAATAAATCTTATCTTGCTCAGCAACAACAGGAAGAACTCACACAATTGGATCTGAAAATTACCCGCTCAGCTAAGTATCCAAGCATTGATGCTTATGCACAATATTATCATAGCAATACGAAATATTCCAAAGGGAGCACGGAATCTTCTAAGTATACAATCCCTTCGGTCGGAGCCAGCGTTTCATTTAATGTTTTTAATGGTAGACAACAGCATACCAAGGAGCAAAATGCTAAGCTGGATGTACTGAGTGAGCAGGAGCGCAGCCGACAGGCAAAAGCTGAACTGGAACGTGATGCTGTTAATGCCTTTACCGATTACGATTATAAACGTAGAATTGCAGACTTGCAAAAAAGCAGTTTGAAACAGGCTACCCTGAACTTTGAGCAAACTAAAGAAAAGTTCCAGTTGGGGCAGGTCACTTCAATAGAATTTCGTACCGCGCAGGAAAACCTGTTGAGTGTTGGTAATCAGTATAACGATGCGCTGTTTCAAGCAAAAGTGGCTGAATATGAATTACTGCAATTAACAGGAGAATTGATAAAGTAGTAGTTGACTACTTTATGGCAATTGTCAGGTGTTTTGTGTACATTTCAAAAATAAAAGGCAGTAAGTTGCCTCTTGAAAAGCCTTAAATAATGATTTCAAATCGCATAAAAATATTTTTTATTCCCTTTATCACTGTACTGATTATGTTAACATCAGTATCTCTGATGATACTTTTTGGATACAGAACCTTTGATGAGGTGATTGGCGTTTTTTCGCATCGTATGACGATATCCTTAGTCAATGCAGTTATTACAGTGACTATATTTTATTTTGCAGTTAAGTGGTTTAATAAAAAGATTGACTGGAATAGTGGATGGGCTATTCGTTTATTGATGGATGCGGGTCTTATTATTGGTCATTCATTATTGGGTATATTTTTTATTAATTATATGATTAATAATGGATTTATGGGGCATGATCCAAAATCGCCTGGTAAAGAGTTACTGTATATTATGCCTCTGGTCATGGATACCTTGTTTTTAGTCTTAATAGAATTAATTATGGCTATGGAAGAGAGAACTAAATTGGAGCTACAGGTTGCCCAGCTTGAGAAAGAACAGATTAATGCCAAGTACGGAGCCTTAAAAGAACAGTTGGATCATCATTTTCTGTTTAATAACTTAAGCGTCTTATCTTCCTTAATTTATGAGGATGTATATAAAGCAGATCATTTTATTCAGGATTTTTCTTCCATTTACCGTTATGTTTTGCAAATTAATCAACGTAATTTGGTAACAGTGGAAGAGGAACTTGAGTTTATTAATAATTATCTTCATTTGTATAAATTCAGATTTGAGGAAGGGTTCGAATATCATCTGGATGTAAAGGATTGTGAAAATTGGTTAATTCCGCCTTTGACCTTACAGGTATTGGTAGAAAATGCGATTAAACACAATATGGTATCGAGGCATAAACCGCTTATTCTTGAAATAAATGGTGGCAATGGTGAGTTGATTATAAAAAATAATTATCAACCGAAGAAAAACAGTGAGCCTTCGACGCAAAAAGGACAGATAAATCTGGTTGAAAAATACCGTTTGTTGGGAAGCCGTTTACCTGAGTTTAAATTAGAGAATGAAGTATATATCGTAATAATCCCGTTAATAAAACCCTAGCATGACTAAAGTATTAATTGTTGAAGATGAAATGCCTTCGGCACGCAAGTTGAATGCCTTTATTAAACAGGTTGCACCGGATTTTGAAGTGGTGGATATTCTGGATTCTGTTGGGCAGACCATCGATTTTTTAAAAAAAGAAAAGGTAGATCTTATTTTTCTGGATATTCATTTGTCTGACGGAAATAGCTTTGGTATTTTCGATCAAATAAAAGTGGAAACACCCATCATATTTACTACGGCATACGATCAGTATGCCATAGAAGCCTTTCAGCAGGTAAGTGTGGATTATTTACTTAAACCGCTGGTGAGAGAGCGCCTGGAGCAGTCTATTGAAAAATTCAGGAAGATTCATCAGTCAGAAAAAAAACAGGGAGGACAGCAATACGCCTATGAGGCTTTAAATAAATTAATAGAAAATAACTTTCAGCAAACGGAATATCAGGAGCGTTTTATGGTTCATTTCCGCGATAAAATAAAAACCATTCCTGTGGAGGATATTGCCGCCTTTTATGCTGATAGTCGCTCTATTTTTATTTTAACCTATGAAGGGCATATTTTCGATGTTACGTTTACCTTGGAGCAACTGGAAACAAAGTTGAATCCGAAATTTTTTTTCAGAGCGAATCGTAAGTGTTTAGTTCATATTAAGGCAGTTAAAGATGCAGTGATATATTCCAAGAGTAAGCTTAAATTAAATCTTCAGCCCGAATTGCCTTTTGAGGTTATTGTTTCTTCAGAGAAAACACCAAAGTTTAAGCAGTGGTTAAGCCAGTAATAGAGTAGTGTATCATGTGTTACTATAGATAGCGTAATTGTGGACGTGGTAAATAATACCTTTAGCGTTGCGTATATCTTCTTTTGTTTCTTAAATTTATCTTCTACATTTGTAGCCATCTGGTGTTTGTTTTATACTTATCAGCAAAATAAAAAAGGTAGGTCGTAAAAGGTGTCAACAGTAACCTCTGCTGTAATTTCTATACGTAGTTTTGATAATTTAAAGTCATTTTGTTAACTGCATTTGATTTATTGTAGCAGGATTAAAAAGGCCTCAAAATTGTCGATAAGGCCTATCTCTTGGTAGCGATTATTGAGCCTTTGTGTTGAATTAAATAAAAATGTTGTCCTGCCTTGATTGAAGTATAACTAGTGCTGGATTAATTCAGGTAAATAGATTATTCAAAAATCAGAATTATGATTAAAAAATGTCAGAAATGTAACCAGGAGTTTGACTGCCGACACGATGAAATTTTAGAGTGTCACTGCGTGCGTGTTCCACTGAATAAAAAAGCATTGCAGTATTTAAAAGAAAATTACAAAGATTGTTTATGCAATAAATGTTTGAAGGAAGTGGCAGCTATGTTTCCAAAGGACTAATGCCGGTTAATTCATGACTTTAGTTATTAGTTCACCAGCTTCTTTAACACTATTTATTATGCTTGCGCATTATGCCAGGTGCTAATGGCAAAGTAAAAATGGTATATATCTTGTTTCTTTATTTTGGTACAATCAGCATTCAAGGTTAATGATTTTTTTTAGCCTGTGATTATTCTTCGTATGATACTAACGTATTCAATGCGATAACTACTTTCTCAGTAATTTAGCTCAATAAGCATTGCTGATTTGGCTTTTATTTTAATAAGTTGTAAGTTATTGATTGTGCGTTTGGTCATTATGTTTTTGCCCTTTGAGTATTTATAAAGTATTTCATTATATGTTGTGGTGTTTACCTTTTTGCTTTTCTTGTTGTTATTGAGTATAATCATAACACATTGCTCAATGGTGTATCTGAAATACACATAAATGCCGTTTTCGGGAATGAAATGCATGGTTTGACCATATTTTAAGGCTAAGGATTGTTTGCGGTAATTCAATAGCGTTTTTATATGATTAAATATTTCATTTTGTTCCGTATTTCGGCCAGCACTTGTAAAGGCATTGGTTCGGTCATTGGGCCAGCCTCCCGGAAAATTCTGACGTATATGTGCATGTCCATCAAGAGCATTTCCACTCATTAACAGTTCTGTGCCATAATATATTTGTAAAATACCGCGTGTTGTAGCAATATAAGTCAATACCATTTTTAACTTAGCGATATCCTCCCCTAAAAAATGATAGATTCTACCTGTATCATGGTTGTCGGCAAAAATCATCAGGTTTAAGGGCTTAGGGTAGAGGTGGTCATCGGCTAAGGTATTATATAATCGGGTAAGACCGGTGTCCCATCCTTCCTCTTCATTAAACGCCATGCTGATGGATTTTTGCATGGGGAAATCCATGAGCGAAGGTAGGTGGGAGTTAAACCCATCTTTATTAGGAAAATCTTTTTGCCAATAACAAAGTTTAGATGCTTCAGAAATCCATGCTTCGCCCACAATATTAAAATCAGGATATTCAAGCATAATCTGTTGAGCCCATGTTGCCATGCTGTTTTTATCAGGGTATGGGTAGGTATCCATCCTGATGCCATTTAAACCTGCATATTCAATCCACCAAATGCTATTTTGGATTAAATAGGTAAGCATAAAACTATTTTCCAGATTCAAATCAGGCATATGGGTATCAAACCACCCCTTTACCGATAAATTTTTATCGCGCTGCGACACATAAGGGTCGGAGATAGTGGATAACCGATAGTTGGAACGGGTAAAATTTTCCCAATGGTTAATCCAGTCTTGCATAGGTAAATCCTTTATCCACCAGTGCTTGTTTCCACAATGATTGAACACCATATCCATAATCATTTTAATGCCCCTTTTGCTGCATTCATCAGTCAGTGCTTTAAACATTTCATTGGATCCCAGTCTTGGATCTATACGGTAAAAATCTGTAATGGCATAACCGTGGTACGAAGCTTTGGGTTGATTGTTTTCAAATACAGGATTTAACCAGATGGCCGTATAACCCATTTCTTCAATGTAATCCAGGTGATTGTATATGCCTTTTAAATTACCTCCATGTCTGCCATACGGTTTTCTGCGATTGGTTTTTTCCAACATCTCTTCTGAACTATTATTGTCAGAATTGCCATTGGAAAAACGATCGGGCATAATTAGGTAGATGGCATCTCCTGAATCAAAGCCCTTGCGCTTGGCCGAGTTCTCTTCCCTAGGTAATAGTTTATAGGAGTGCGTATAAATAAGGTTGTTGTTTTTGAAAAATTGAATAGGAATAATTCCTGCTCTGGCAGAAGGTAAGATGATTAAATCAATAAACAGATAATTGGGGTTCTCAACACGATGGGTTTTTTTTATGCGTACTCCCGCATATTCTAGTTGTATATGAAATGAAGAGATATGTTGTCCATAAACCAGCAGCTCAAGGCGAGGGTTTCTCATATTAATCCACCAATTACCGGGTTCCAGTCTTTGAAAAGGAATTGTATCTTTTTTTTTCAAATTGGTTTGTTGACTATTGTTTGGCATGGTAACTGAATAAGCGATGTTAGAGCATACACCTAAATGGAAAGATACTAAAAAAATAGTATTAATGTATATTTTGATGAACGAAAAGGAGCTATTGTAAGCTTGTTAAACGTTTTTAAATCTGGATTATGTGTTAGAACTTCGTGATGGGCATTAAAAATTCCCTGAAACAAGGCTTTATCGTTTAATATACAACATGGTTGTATTGTTGTATGTTGTTGCAACGATTATTGGTTTATGCTGATCTGTTATTCTAACAGTTTTTCAAGTTTTTTCTCTATCTGTATTCTTGTTTTGATATCGAATGAATGGATGGCATGTTTTAATTTTTCTCCGTTTTGAATTAACCATAGGTTATTTAAGGTTTGTCCTTGTATGATCATCTGTTCTGATAGTTGAAGCAGGTATTGTTTGTTTTTAGGTTTGGAAGAATTAAGTATTGGATATAATTTTCCTTTTGCCTTTTTAATGTTCTCAATATCCATTGCAAGGTTTATGTCACTTATATCAATGTGCTGGTAGTTTATTTCTTTGTTCTTGAGGTGTTTAAATAGTTCTTCCGTGAATTCTAGTTCTACAAATGGTTTACTGATGTATCCGTCAAAGCCTGATTTTAATATTTTATCCATTTGGCTATCAAATGAAAGTGCTGAACAGGCGATGACTTTAGTATTGTTCTTTGTAAGAAGTATTTCAGTAGTTTTGTAATCATTTGACCACGATAGATGAATATCCATAAAAATGATATCAGGTTTTATTAAACCAACCATCTCAATGGCATTTTTTTCGTTTTCGGAAAAGTAAAGGTTAAAATTATACGCATTGAGATATGTTCTTATTAACTCATGATTAGATTTATCATCGTCGATAACAAGTATTGTTGCAGGTTTATATTTTATTTCCTCAGGTTTATTATTTCTGTTATCTGAATACTCAATCTCTTCGTGTCGGTATTCCATATCAGGAATGGTAATGGTAAAGGTTGATCCTTGTTCCGGTTCACTTTCTACATTTATTTGACCATTAAAGAGCTTAATAATTCGTTGTGCTATGCTTAATCCAAGTCCTGTTCCTCCATATCTTCGGGTAGTGCTGCCATCTGCCTGTGTAAAATCATTAAATATGTCGTTAATTCTATCTTTGTCAATTCCTATTCCACTATCTTTTACCTTAATGGTTAGTGTTGAGGTTTGATTATTTATTTTTTCAAGACCAAAACTTAAACTAACAAATCCATGATTCGTAAATTTAATTGCATTGCTCAATAGGTTAATAATAACCTGTCGAAGTCTTAATTCATCGATTTTGATGAATGTAAATGGTTTAATGGAGGTTTCAAAGCTCAGAAGAATGCCTTTCTCTGTTGCTTCAAGTTCAAATACATTCTGTATTTCTTTGATTAATTCATTGATATCCCAAAAGTCGTACTGCAATTGAAGTTTATTTGCTTCAATTTTAGATAGATCAAGTATACCGTTTAATAAATCTAACAGTGTTTTACCACTTGTTTGTATTGCTTTAATATATGGTTTTAGTTCCTGTTTAGTTATTTTGTTATACAGTATATTCGAAAAACCGATAATGGCATTCATTGGTGTTCGGATTTCATGACTCATGTTAGCTAAAAATTCACTCTTTGCCTTGCTGGCATTTTCGGCTTTATGTTTTTGTAATTCCAGTTCCGATGTCCGAATCTTTACTGTCTTTTCGAGATTTTTTTTATGTTTTTCTAATTCCTCCTTGTTCTTTTTAAGATCCGAATTGGTATTGGCCAAAAGGTCGGTCAATCGAAGTAAATCTTCTTTTTGTTGTAGTATTTCATGATGAGATTTCTCGAGTTGACACTTGGATTGGCTTAGATCATTTGTTCGTAATTGAACTTCCTGTTCTAATTTCTTACGGTGCATCTCTGCTCTTTTGTGGTAGGTTATAAACGATAAGTATATGAGTAGTATAATTAAAAAACTCAGACTTATTCTAAAAGTCCAGGTATGCCACCATGGAGGTAAAATAACCAGATGTAATGAAGCTCCTTCCTGGTTCCAGGTATTGTCGTTGTTGGATGCCTTTACCCGAAATGTGTAATTGCCATATGGCAAATTGGTATAGGTTACGCTTCTGTTATTGCCAATATGTACCCAGTGCTCATCAACACCTTCGAGTTGATAGGCATAGGCGTTTTTTGCAGAGTGATTATAATTCAGAGCCGCAAATTCAATACTGAATATGGATTGTTTGTGATTTAAAACAATCTCTTTGGTGTAGGACATTCTTTGTTGCAAAGGAGAGTTTTTTGCTCCAATAACCACCGGTTTGTTAAATAATTTTAGTTGAGTAAAAGCTACTTTAGGGATGCTTTTATTCTCATCTAAGTTAGTAGGATCAAATACCGAAAAACCACCTGTGCCGCCAAGGTAGATATTTCCTAAAGAGTCTTTATACGATGCATTTTGTCTGAATTCACCCTGATATAATCCATCCGAGGTGTCATATACCCTTAATACAAGATTACCTGTTTGTGCGGTGTCATTTAAAAAATACGGATTAAGTTTAGCTAAACCAATTATGGTTGTAACCCATAAAAAACCATCGTCATCACGAATTAAATTAGAGATGACGTTACCCGGAATGCCATGTCCTTCGTTGTAATGTGTAAATGTCTTTGTTTGTTTATTAAATTTGTTTAATCCATTCAGGGTGCCAACCCATATGTTACCCAATGTGTCTTCGCATATAGTGGTTACACTCGAATGACTTAACGATAAAGTATCACCTTTTTCATGGGAGTAACGTATAAACTCGTCTTTTTCGCTATTGTAAACATTAATTCCTTTTTTTGTTGCTATCCAAATATTTTGTTCGCGATCTTTATAAATTTTTCGGATGTTATTATCGCTGATGCTATATGAATTTTCTTTTGTGAATTTGTATTTTTTAATGGAGAAGTTATCTTTATTAATCCTGATCAGCCCTTTTGTTGTGCCTGCCCATAATTCATTCTCAGTTCCCTCTTCAATGCTGTATATATTTCCCTCAACAATAAAACGGATTTCTTTTTGATATGGATCATATACATGCAGGCCTTTAAAGGTACCTATCCATATAAACCCTTTTTTGTCAATATATAATGATTTAATGTGATCGCTCTGTAGATTGATGAATTTTTTGGAGTTATATGGGATGCTTTGTTCGGTTTGTGGATTAAATACATTTATACCACCTCCTTCTGTACCAATCCATATTTCGCTGCCATTAGAAGCAAACGAACTGATAACATCTTCATTAATGCTGGTTTCAATTTTTTGGTTGTGATAATAGTGATTAAACTTATTCTCATGGGCGAATAAGTAGTTAACTCCGCCACTATAAGTTCCTATCCAGTAATTGTTGTTACTATCCTCAAAAAAAGAAAAAATAGAGTTTTGACTTAAGTTATGCTTATTTCCATCTTCGGTATAATGGATAAATTCAGGATGTTCAGATTGCTGTTGCTCGGGTGTTAATTTTTCTAAGGCAACTTTAGTTCCAACCCAAATATTCCCCTCTTTGTCCTGATGCAGGGTTCTGATTGTATTACTGGTTAGTGTTGTGTTATTGTTAGGGTCATGGGAATAGGTCACAAAGGAGCCCTCCTTGTATGAAAGCAGCTTATGCAAACCATCTTGTTTTGTGCCTATCCAAACATTGCCATCTTTATCTTCTAATATGGAGCTAATCTCTGATTTTATAAAAAAATTATCAGAAGATAATGTGTCCGGGAAATTTGCAAGGATCTGATGCTTACTTAGATTGTAATAAAATATTTGCTTTGTTGTACCCACCCAAACAAAATTTGGTTTGGAAGACTTGGAGATAGCCGTAATTTTAGAGTTGGCGAGTGATTTGTTTTTTACCCGCTCAAATGAATCGTTTTCCGGATTATAATAACATAGACCATGATTGGTGCCAAACCACATCTGTGCATTATCATGCAGATAAATATTAGCAACTGTATTTGAAATAAAGGAGCCAGAGTCACCTGTAATCTGATAGTAGGATGTGAATTTATCGGTATATGGATTGTATTTGCATAGACCATCGCCTCTTGTTCCAACCCATAGGAAACCTTCATGATCTTCTTTTAAAGCGATGATTTCGTTCCCACTAATACTTGATGAATCATTTTCTTGTTGTTTGTAGACCTTAAAGGTATATCCATCATACCTGTTCAGGCCTCCTGTTCGTGTGCCAAACCACATAAAACCTTGCCTGTCTTCTGTAATTGACAATACTGAATTTTGAGATAAGCCTTCGTTAACTGTGAAGTGTTGAAAAGCTACCTTGTTTTTTTTGGCTAATGTTGTGTTTGTAGCGAAAATGATAAAGGCTAAGAGCATCGACCATCTGGGGGCGTTTAGCTGTATCAGATACCTATAAGCTGAATTGCAAAATAAACTAATAAGCTGATGGAAAGTTATTCTTAACGCACCAAATATCATACATTAATATCTAAAATGAGACTTTTTATTCAAAAAATAGTTCCCGGGTTATGCAGTTAAGAAAGGTGTTTGGAAGATATACGTAAAAACTATCACATAGTTATACTAGTAGAGGAAATCAATTATTATTATACCAGATTTAATAAGTGGCAGGGTGTGTTAACTTGTTCTGTTTTAGTTAGGTTGGTTTAAAATTGATGGGCCTTATGGAGAAATAAAAAGTATAAAAAAAGGTCCGGTACATCATTATAATATACCGGACCAACCATAAAGTGTTATTTGTTTATAATCGGGATATTGTTACAGACTTTTGGGCTTCAACCTGTATAGGT
>JBFHEL010000130.1:0-9958 GCA_041584155.1 Saccharicrinis sp. | reverse complement strand
GATGCCATTAAAAAAGAAGGTATGCAGGCCGGAGTAACCCTAAACCCACATACGCCTGTGTTTTTACTGGAGGAAATTATAACCGAAGTTGACCTGGTGCTGCTGATGTCGGTGAATCCGGGCTTTGGCGGACAAAAATTTATTGAAAACACCTACAAAAAACTCAACGACCTGAAAAACCTGATCGAAAAAAAAGCCAGCAGAGCCCTTATTCAGGTAGACGGAGGAGTTACCATTGCCAATGCACGACAACTAATTAATGCAGGGGCAGATGTTTTAGTAGCAGGAAGCTCTGTATTCAAGGCTCCTAACCCAATACAAGCTATTCATGAACTAAAAAACTTTCTCCCCCCCACACCTCCCAATACACTGGTATAAACAAAATAACAGTTATAAAAAAAAGGATGAAGTAAATTACCTCATCCTTTTTTTTATTTAATTTTCATACGCTGCTAAAAGATCTTTTTATAACAACGTTTTCTTTTATGTTGTATATGCTCAAACGACTTCCACATCTGTATGGCCACACTGTTATTCTCTAACATACCTGTGGTTTCCACAAACCTTACTCCATCGCCATTGGCCGTCTTCCACAATTCGTTCATCAACAAGGAAACACCACCCATTTTTTGCAACTCAGGCTTCACCCCTGTTAACATCAAATCCATCTCTTTCGGTTTAGCCAGAGCCTGCTTCAAATGCCACCAACCAAAAGGTAAGAGTTTTCCCTTAGCTTTTTGTAAAGCTTTTGATAAGGATGGAAGAGCTACCAAAAACCCGGCAAGCTTATCTTCTTTATCTAACATCACCTTTACGTAACGCGGATTTACGGCAGGAAAAAATTTATCGATATAAAATTTCACCAACCTATCAGGCAAACGAAAAGTCCCGAACAATCCGGCAAAAGCATCATTAAACACCTCAAATATCATCTCCCGATAGGGTTTTAACTCACTCGACTTACTGAAATTTAAGGTTTTAAGACCATATCTCTTTTTAATCATATCGGCAACCTTAAAAGCCTTCTCCGGCATGGAGTCCGGGAAAGTGATTCTAAACTCAAGCCAGTCGATTTCTTTCTGATAGCCCAATTTCTCAATATGCCCCTTATAATAGGCAAAATGATAATCACTAGCCATACAAGGAAGCCAGTCCTGCCCTTCGATCAACACACCCGAATGATCGAGGTTTGAGAAACCTAAAGGTCCCATAACACCAAGCATACCCTCTGATTTCAAATATGCCTCTGCTGTTTTAAACAGCGATTCAACCACTTCAAAATCATCAATAAATTCAATACGAGTAATGCGGCCTATCTTTTCTCCAATTTTTTCTATCCAAAGATCATTTACAATAGCGCCAATACGCCCCACAACCTTACCATTTTTATAGGCAAGCCAAAACTTAGCCTTACAAAAATCAAATGCCGGATTTTTTTCCGGGTTAATTGCACCCAACTCATCAGCCTTAATGGGCGGTACCCAAAACTCATTATCCTTATATAACTGATAGGGAAAATCTACGAACGTTTTTCGTTGGTTTTGATTTAATACCTCTTCTACCTGAATACTCATACCTTTGTGATTGAATTTGCTGACGAAAATAATCAAAAAATGTATTTATTGATGTATTTTTATGCCTATCACTTCAACCTTTTTTATAAACCCTTGCCCCATAAATAAATATCGCTAAGCAGATGATTGACTTTCAACTTTATGAGTCCATTGAAAATCATGAGCTCTTTTAAATCATCCATTTCCATTCGGGCTAAAATTTAAAACACCAAACTTCATTTCTTAATCATGAGGCTATATCACTACTAAACAACAAACCACCAACAACTATGCTGCAAAAACCTCTTTTAACCTTCGAGCCAAAGCTTAAACCCCTTAATCCTATCGCGCGAGACCATAAGCTTATTATCCTTAACATTTTTAATAGCAACACGCATACGTGTGGCCGCAGTAGAAATAACATCTTCAATGGCTCCAATCTCAACAATATACTTTCTATTTACCCTGTAAAACCGCGCTGGATTGAGCATTGCCCCTAACCTCTCCAAGGGATAATCAACCAAATAATTACTCCCTGAACGGGTAACCAGATAAGTAGCCTTATCTAAACTATAAAAACAGGCAATTTCACTCACCTCAATCATTCTGATATGCGCACCTACCTTTACCACAAAGCGATCCTTATACTCTGTTTTTTTATGGTCGATCAGTTCCAATAATTTATTCATGGTCTTCTTAGACACTTCCTGCTGTCCCTTTGCCGAAAAAGAGTTAAATTTCTCCAGGGCTTCGTTTATTGCCTTTTTATTGATGGGCTTTAACAGGTAATCAACACTATTAACCCTAAAAGCCTCTAAGGCATATTGATCATACGCAGTAGCAAAAATGATAAATGAGGACACTTTCACCTGGTTAAATATCTCAAAACATATACCATCACCCAAATGAATATCCATAAATATCAAATCAGGATGTTTATGCTCAATCAGCCATTTAACCGACGAATCAACCGAGTCGAGTACGTCAACCACCTCCAACGCAGGGTCACACTCCTTCAGCAGCAACCTTAAATTGCCGGCAGCCAAAGGTTCATCTTCTATAATTAATACATTCACGATGTTACTTTTTTATCTTCAAATTTTAACAACGGCACCTTAACCATAAAATTATCCTCTGTTTTAATCACTTCCATATCCCTTTCTGCCAGATACAAATATCTTTCTGCCAGATTTTTTAAACCCAAACGGGCACCATCGGCAGGATGATGATAGGGTTGAAGATTATTACTTACTACCACAAAATCATCTTTAACATGGATATCAATTTTTAAGGGGAAATCCTTTCGTACCTGGTTATGCTTAATGGCATTCTCAACCAGCATTTGGATGGTCATAGGAATTAACATATAATCCATCTGATCCACACCTGAAATATCCAATTGTATATGATTGCCAAAGCGTTCCTTTTGTAACTCCATATATTGCGACACAAAATGAAGTTCCTCCTCTAAACCCACCACATCTTTTCCCCTGAAAGTGAGTAAATCACGATAAAAATTTGATAATTTGTCTACAAAATTCACTGCTCTTTCGGTATCTATTCTGATTAAGGAACTCAATACATTTAAACTATTGAATAAAAAATGAGGATTTACCTGATTACTCAATACCTTATACTGCAAGGATATAGATTCTTGTTTTAATTTTTCTTCCTCGCGAATAGCCTGTCGCCATTCCTTAAAAAAAGCACGGGCATAAAAAAACTGGGTAATCAGAAAGAGAGCAATATATTCAATAAGAATTAATCTCCTGCCATTAATCAGAAAATCCTTAAAAGGCATTCCATGCATCACCGTATACCAAAACCAGTTTGTAAATAAAATAACAACCGACGAATAAACAAGCGTTAAAAACACGGCTATAAGCAAACTCTTTACCGGTCTCAATCTCCATGAGATCCAGTATTTTTCAGCAAATGCAATTACATATCCATTGGCAAACAAACCATACCCCAGCATCAGGGAGTAAGAAGCATTAGCCAACAAGGAATGAATATCGGTGTGTATCCTGCCACTAATAAGCAAACTTGAAATCACTCCGACCATTAAAGATATGGCACCAAAAGCAATAAACTTTTTCCAGTTCCACCTGCGATCATATTCTTTAAAATTACCCATTGCTCTTTTTATTTATTACAAGTATCCAACATAATCTGATTATAATATGCTCCCCATTGAGGCCACAATTCCCGAGGCGCTTCCCATTGTTCATACAACTGTTTTGCTTTTTCAAATAAGGGCGTGGCCTTTTCTTTTCCTCCACCAACAAATGCCGGCGTATGGTATATATTATTCCCCTTGCAGTAATAAACACGTGGATTGGACTTATCCAAAGCTTCTGCCCTATCCAGCGCCGCGTTTGATAAAGCAATATATTTCATACCCCGTGAAGAATTAGTTATACGCATTGCATATATCAAGGCCTGTAATACATGCACCTCTGAATTATCAGGTGCCGACTTAATTAACCAATCCATATACTGCTGAGCAACATCCAATTGCTTATCTACCTCATCTCCATCTTTAACAAAAAAAGTAATACGCACACGTGAATAACAAGCATAATACCATGGCAACCACTCCCCTTTTTCTGTTTCTGCAATTCGATAAAAAACACCCGATACAGCAGTCAGCTCTTCAACCGTTTTAGCCTGATACATCTTTTCTATATTTACTTTCATCACCTGTTGGTAATTACCGGAAGCAAACACATT
The DNA here is from genome assembly GCA_041584155.1 of Saccharicrinis sp. Taxonomy (GTDB): domain Bacteria; phylum Bacteroidota; class Bacteroidia; order Bacteroidales; family Marinilabiliaceae; genus Saccharicrinis. The sequence goes on along the minus strand of JBFHEL010000130.1, from coordinate 5,672 downwards.
AACATAAGTTATTGCTACAAATAAAAGTAAAATTGTTCTAACTACACTCTTTTTCATCCTATTAAGTTTTAAATTAAAAATATTAAAGCGTGATAAATAAACCTATAAAAGCATATTGTTTTATGTCGTTGGTAATTGGCAAATACACATAATCGCCATACTCATCCAGATTAGGTCCTTCATTGTAACCGTATATATTATTTGCCCCTAAGGCATTTGATAAAGAGCAATGAACAATGGCCGAATGATTAAAGATTTGGGTCAGATAACTTACGCTAAGGCTTAGCTGCTGCGTAGCTGTTCCCTGATGACTTATTTTACCACCCGCAGTTTCCTCATACCAATTTCGACTACTAGCCCACCAATAAGTGGCCCCCAAAAGACATCGGATAGAAGACACAAAATACTTTGATACCATTGAGAAGCTATGCTCAGCAATAAAATCGGGTTGTGCACAGAAATCGAAATCCTGATACTTCCGATGAGTATTGATATAGGAATACGAAAACCAATATTCCAGATGCTGTATGCTTTTTGTATCCTTCCAAAACACATCAAGCCCCATAGCTTCGCCATAACCACTATTATTATAATAATCAGCATCATAAAACTCATCCTGATCATAACACACCAACTGTTTATATTTTTTGTAGTACGACTCCAAACGAAACAAACGTTTACTTGCACTTCCGGTTTGATATCCCAGTATATAATGATCGGCCCGCTCATAATCCAAATCAGCAGAGAATTTGAGTATGTCGCTCTGAGGATTTTGATAAAAATGACCATAGGATGCAGACAACTGACTATCTTTTCCGGTACTTAAAGCCATCGCAATGCGTGGAGCCAGATTAAAGCTATGCAAAACAGAAGAATACTCATACCTGAGTCCCGGTCTTAAGGCCAAATGACTGGAAAACATAATTTCCGCTTCAGCAAAAGCTCCTGTTAAATAATCTGCATAATTCAAATGATACAAAGTAGAATCAGAGTGCTCACTATAATCCTGCTGGTAAGAGGTAAAAGTATTACTCAAACCATAGCTCAGCTTTACATTTTTAAAATCATGCACCAATACAGCACGTGCTTCTACATTTATTTCTCTGGTACCAATTTGCTGAGAACCATAAATAATATCGGGCTGATCAAGAGTTAGTGAGGCACCTGTCTTTATCAGAGTATTTTCAGCCAATGGCTGGTTAAAAGTTACATTGCCATAATAATTACTATTATTTACTTTCGTCAGGTATTTTTCTTCATTTACACCGTCATCACTCCTAAAAGCAGTCTCACCTGTATCTACTGTTATATAGGCCTTTAACAAACCTCCTTCTTTATTTTTATAGCGATAAATCGCACTTCCCGACAATGATTCTGAAGGCTTCACCCAATCATACTTGTTATTAACCATGCCATAATAAGGATCCATATTAATATATTGTCCCATTACTGACAAAGAAGAATTTTCCCGGCAATAAGTATAATCCGCACCTCCACCAATTGACATGAAAGATAAAGAGAGTAAATCCTGCGTTGCCAAGCCCCTACTATTCAATTCCAGCACTGAGGAGAGCGCCTGACCATAAGCCGCAGAATAACCACCGGTATTAAACATGGTTCCAGAAAATAAAGAAGGTGAAAATCGACCGCGGGTAGCCACATCAGGCACTTTGGAATAATAAGGTTTGCCTGCCAGCAGTCCATCAATCATCGTCTTGGTTTCATAAGCCTCTCCTCCCCTGACCAACAATCGCCCATCATCATTAGCCACCTGAGTTCCAGGCAGCGTAGTCAGGGCACCAAAAACATCACCCACAGAACCCGCTGTAGTATAAATATCCATTGAACTAAGCACGGTTGCTTTTTGCTCATCTCCGGCAGCAAAACAACCCGCCGTAATAGTAACAGCATCAATTGATTGCGAACTTTCCTTTAACTTTATAACAAGATAAGAGGGCAAGGTATCATCAAGTGCATACTCTATAGTTTCATAACCTATAAAACTAAATATCAATACAGACATGCTATCCTGATCCGTAACAGCCTCAAATTCTCCCCTAAGGCCAGTTATCGTTCCATCGTATGTATTCTTAAAATAAACATTCACTCCAACAAGCGGAACACCTTTTTTATCAGTAACTTTACCCGAAACAGTAGTTTGAGCAACAATAATACACGAAATGGATAGTATACATAAAATAGTTGTTAGTGTTTTCATTTGCTGTATGTTTAGTTTTAAATGACCCTTCAAAGGTGCCAACCAAAACAGTAATCATGAAAAAGAGTTTACCCAGTGGTATGTTTTTCAGGATAAGTGGTCATATAATCGCACCAAGACTCAAGTATTTTGATACCTTGCATTATATGAATTATTAAAACCAGCGCTAATGAGTACTCATTATCAAATAAAAACCATCCTTTTTGAAAACCGTGCGGATTTCATTGGCTTTGTACTTGAAATAATACCTTATTTACGGATAATGTGCTTTCGATAAAAAGACACTGAAAGTTTTTCCATATTTGTTTTATTATAAAGCGGGTTACAAAACAAAACAGCTTATTATTCCTTTATATTTCATCACAATCATTAATTACAAAATCATTATGACCACAAAAGACTTCGTAATCATTGGAGGTAGCATTGCAGGTCTGTCTGCTATAAAAGCCATCAGAGAAAGCCATCAGAAAACTTCTATATTATGGATCACCAATGAAGACCGCCTTCCCTACAAAAGAACAAAAATAAATAAAGGGATATCTGCAGGCTTTGGGAAAGAGGACTTTGCACTTATTGACCACAACTGGCTGATTAATAATCATATTGAATTATTATACGATCATGTTCAATGCATCAATCCGGAGAATCATGAGCTTACCTTTCTGCACAGGGGAAATTTAAGGTACAAAAAACTAATTATAGCAACCGGTAACACACCCAATCAGCTTAACATTGAAGGCCTTAAGCGCGAAAAAATACTGCCTGTATACACAGCCCATCAGGCAGAGAATATCATACGAACCACCGCCCATTCCAAAAAATACCTGATTATAGGAGCAGGAGTTGAGGGGGTTGAAACAGCAGAACAATTAATAAAATTAGATAAAGAAGTGGTACTGATTGATCAATCAGACAGACTCCTGAGTCGCTTTCTTACACCATTCTTCTCCGATTTAATGAAGGATACCATAGAAAAATCACCTATTAAATTAATCCTTAATATCCATCAACTATCCTATCAGGGAGAAGACAATAAGCGTTTAAAAATAATTATTAACGGAGAAGAATTTGAATTTGATACCATCATCTCTTCCATTGGCTATACACCAAACATTCAGTTAGCTCTCAATAGCCATATAGCATGCAACAAAGGAATATTAGTAAACGAATATTTACAAACCTCTGTTCCTGATATTTACGCTGCAGGAGATGTAGCCGAGCATCACAATGGGCTGATTACCGGATTATGGCACGCAGCCGAAAAACAAGGTTTTATAGCTGGTAAAAATAGCGTTGGCATACCAAGCAAACTATCGCTTCTTCCCTTCAGAATGAAGACCGAAGTTTTTAATGAATTCTATTTTGCTGTTCCTCCCTATGAAAACAACCTTAAGCTGATCATCGAAGAGAAGAATAAGGTGATCAGACATATGTATTTTAAAAACGATAAACTGATGGCACTGCTACTAAAAAACGATAAAGACCGTGCCAAAACCTATCAACAAGCATTAATGGAACAATGGAAACTGTCGGCCATACACGAAAAAATACCACTGTAGATAATCAGTTTTTATTTTCGCCAAAATAACTATTTTAGTCCATTCTTTTCTAAACATAAAAATATGAGCAATACGATAAAAACAAGTGTACATTCAGAGATAGGCGAAATTGAAGCAATTATATTACATACTCCCGGAAGTGAGGTGGAAAATATGACACCAAAGAATGCCGAGAGAGCATTGTACAGCGATATTTTAAATCTTTCCGTAGCTGAAAAAGAATACAAACAACTGAGTCAGGTATTATCGAAAATAACACAAACGTTTCAAGTAAAGGACTTGCTCACCGAAATACTGGAAATACCTGAGGTAAAAGAAAACCTGATTCATAAAATATGTAAATCAGAACATGTTAAATTTATCAAATCATCGCTAAACAAACTGAGTCCCCAAAAATTAGCTAATCACCTTATTGAAGGAGTACCCCTTGATAAAAACACCCTTACAGGTTTTTTATCTGACGAAAGAAATGCCTTACGTCCTTTGCATAACTTTTTCTTTACCCGCGATGCCTCCATGACCATCTACGATAACGTGCTGATTGGCAAAATGGCTAACAAGGTAAGAGAAAGAGAAGCAACTGTTATGGAAGCAATCTTCAATTATTCTCCTCACTTTGAAACTAAAACCATTAACCCCGCTTCAAGCAAGCATATGAAAGAAGATATTAATATTGAAGGAGGAGACTTTTTAGTGGCCCGCGAGGATATATTATTAATTGGAACAGGAATAAGAACTTCAACTCAGGGAATAGATTTTATAATTGATAAGATACGCAAATCAAAAGGCAAACATAGCATTGTTGTGCAACAATTACCATCAAAACCCGAAAGCTTTATTCACCTCGACATGGTCTTTACCTTATTGGATAAAGATATGTGTATGGTATACGATCCTATTATTATGCAACCTAATAAATACCAGACTATACTTATTTCTATTGACAATGGTAAGGTAGAAAAAATTGAAAAGCAGATAAACCTGGTTGACTGTTTAAATAAACTTGGAATGCCCCTAAAACCTGTTTATTGTGGTGGCAAAAAAGACATATGGATACAAGAAAGAGAACAATGGCACAGTGGCGCTAACTTCTTCGCTGTAGCACCCGGTAAAGTCATTGGCTATGCCCGTAATGTATATACCCTCGAAGAAATGAACAATAACGGTTTCGAAGTACTTAGTGCAAATGATATTATTGCCGGTAAAATAAATATAGATGATTACAAAAAATGCGTGATCTCTATCAATGGAGCAGAACTAGCCCGTGGAGGCGGAGGAGCTCGTTGTATGACCATGCCGGTGAGAAGAAAAAAAGTAGATTGGTAAATTTACTGTTTACATCGTGTAAAATTAATTGATCCTGCAGACTAACGGTAAAACAAGAGCATACTGTAATAAAGATGCTTATAAAAGCAAAACTTTACCGCTAGTCAGGATACTTAAAGATTAGACTTTTTTCATTTCCTTTTGTGACAATGAGAAAAAGAGAAAAGAGAAATAAAGCTTGTTTTCTTTTTTTGAGGAGTTTACTCTGAACATTGCGACCAATAAACACAGAGCATTAAACACCCGGAGTTTTAAAGAGCGAAGGCCTGATCTTTATACTTATTACTTTACACTTTTTCCTTTAACCTTTTTCCTTTAACCTTGAATCATCCTGATTATTGCAACTATGTGGCCCCGTCTGCGTTGCTGAGGCAGAAAGTACAGACCCAGAGTTTTTATTATTTAGATAGAACCATAGAATTAAGCTCAAAATAAAATCAAAACTTAAAAATGAAAGTAAAATCTGGCAAAAAAAATGAGGTGATCATCTTTTCAGACAATCACCTCACATTACCCAGACAAAATAAACAAACTAACCTATTTATATTTTAATGAAAACTATTTTAGTC
>JBFHEL010000129.1:0-9990 GCA_041584155.1 Saccharicrinis sp. | reverse complement strand
GGAACGGATGAAACCATTACGGTCACCGAAGATGTTGCTTATGATTTTTCGGTAACTGATTTTCCGGGTTATGGAGATGCGGATGGAGATGCACTAACCAGTATCCGTATTCATAGCTCCCCTACGCATGGATCTATCACCAGCATGGGTAGTGCAATTACTTTAGATGCAGCTTATGAGGTAGGTAGTCTGAGCTATAATCCCAATATTGATAATAACCTTTCCGATTCTTTTACCTTTAGTTTGGTAGATGCCACCGGAGAAGTATCAGCTTCCACCTATACCATGAGCATTAATATTAATGGTACCAGTGATATACCAACAGGAAGTAATGAGAATATTTCTATTTTTGAAGATGTTCCGCATGCATTCACGCTAAACGATTTTCCGGGATATTATGATGGAGATGGAGATCAGCTGGTAAGTATCAGAATTATTACAGGCGTTTCCAATGGAACGATCACCTATTCAGGTTCGGCCATTGATTTAAATACAGATTATCCGGTTATAGACCTTACCTATATACCTGATGCTAATAATATAACAGCAGATTCCTTTACCTTTAGATTAATTGATGCCACTGGTGATATTTCAGCATCCACCTATACTATGACCATTAGTATTACATCAGTTAGTGATTTACCAACAGGAAGCAATGAGGTGATTGCAATAAACGAAGATGAATCCTATGCGTTTGAGCTAGCTGATTTTCCCGGTTATAGTGATGGTGATGGTGATCCGTTGGCAAGTATCAGAATAACAGCTCTTCCTTCGTATGGGGAGTTAAGGTATTCAGGATCAGCTATAAGCATAAATACGAGTTATGAGGTGGGTAGCCTGACTTATGTACCCGATATCAATAACACCTATAATGATTCCTTTATTTTTAGATTGGTAGATGCCACAGGCGCTATTTCTGCTTTGACCTATACAATGACCATTAATGTTACATCTGTTAATGATACTCCGGTAATAGGAGATATTCCCGATCAAAGCATATTAGAAGGAGGTGCTTTTTCATCGATCCTATTAGATGAATATATTAGTGATGAGGAAACGGCTATAGAATCCATAAGTTGGGATGTAGCAAATAGTCCTGTTCATGTTTCCGTTACAATAACAGATCGGTTAGCCAGTATCGAAGTTGTTGATGAAGAATGGAACGGGTCAGAAACAGTTACCTTTAGGGCAAGAGATAGTGACGGTGCTTTCATAACCGATGATGTGGTGTTTACAGTTACCGCAGTTAATGATGCTCCTGTTATTTTAGGCCAGAATACAATTTCTGTTGCAGAAGAAACATTAATTACCGTGTTGTTTACAGACTTAGAGGTGAATGATCCTGATGATGAATATCCAACAGGTTTTACCATGACCATACTGTCTGGGTCAGATTATACTGTTACTGGTCAATCAGTTACTCCCAATGAAGATGTTGTTGGAGATATAACAGTTCCACTTTATGTCACTGATCCGTCAGGAGCTAATAGTAATACCTATGATTTAATAATATCAGTGGTAAATAATAACGATGCTCCTGATGTTGTTGATATACCCAACCAAACTATTGATGAAGGAGGGAGTTTTGAGCCTATTTACCTGAATACCTATGTGAGTGATCCGGATCATGAGCTGAGTGAAATCAGCTGGGTCTATTCAGGAGACGAAACTAATTTGTCAATAGATATTGATCAAGATGCTATTGCTACAATAACTGTTATAGATGAGAACTGGTATGGACAGGAAACCTTTCGATTTACAGCCAGTGATGGCGCTTTGAGTGATTATGATGATGTGGTATTTACCGTTAATGCAGTAAATGATGCCCCTGTTATTACAGGCCAGAATAACTTATCTTCCAATGAGGATGAATCTTTTACTATCTCATTGTATAGCCTGATTGTGGAAGATATTGACCATACTTACCCAAATGAACACACACTTACTATTTATGGGGGTTCTAATTATGAGTTTGAAAATCAAGTGATTACTCCGGATGAAAATTTTTTTGGAACCTTATATGTGCCTGTTACTGTAAGTGATTTAGGCGCAACTAATTCAATCAGTAACACCTATTATGTGGAGGTTTCTATTAATGCGGTTAATGATCCACCAGTCATTAACTCTCAAGTAAATACCCTCTCTACCAATGAAGATGAATCCATTGATGTAACCTTGAGTGATCTTGAAATTATTGATTATGATAATACTTCAGGTGATTTTGAACTTACTTTATATGATGGAGATAATTATACCATAACGGAAAATAGTGTTTTGCCCGATCCTGATTATTATGGCATGCTACAAGTAGATGCTTCAGTATCAGATGGGGAAGAGATAAATTCGGAGAGTGGCAGATTTACACTTAGTATTCTGGTTGTTCCGCAGAATGATGCTCCTGATGCGGAAGATTTTTCCGTTACAACACCCGAAGATATAGGAGTATCTATCAATATGCTATTGTATATCTCAGATGTAGATGAAAATATAGAGCTGAGCTCCTTAAGCATAACCACAGAAGCAAGTAATGGAACCACAGCACTGGATGTGGAGAATAGCCTGATTACTTATACTCCTCAAACAGGATTCTCAGGAACAGACTCTTTTACCTATGAAATATGCGATGATGAAGGTGTTTGTAACTCAGGATTTGCGAGCATTATTGTTTCTAATGAAGCACCTTCTGCCTATGCTGATGAAGTTGTGTTGAATGAAGATCAATCTGCAACATTTAATGTGTTAAGTAATGATACCGATCCTCAGAATAATTTGGATCCAAATACCCTGTCTATACTTACAGCACCTGTTAACGGCATAGTAAGTATTCTCGAAGATGGCGATATGAGTTATTCTCCTAACCCGGATTATAATGGTACAGACCAATTGGAATATCAAATCTGTGATCAGGATGGGTATTGTTCTTCAAATTTTGTGAGCATTGAAATTAATCCGGTTAATGATGCACCTTCAATACTGTCTCAATCAGCAGTTCAGATCGTAGAGGATAATTCGCTAACAGTAACGCTTAATGACTTGGATATAAGTGATGTTGATAATGTATACCCGGATGATTTTGTGTTAATTATTTTGGCTGGAGATAATTATTCTGTAGTAGGTAATACAATCACTCCTGATCAGGATTTTTTTGGTGAGTTATACGTGAACCTACTGGTCAATGATCAACAGAGTGAAAATAATTTGAGTGAAGAGTTTGCATTTCTAATCACCGTAACACCAGTGAATGATCAGCCCGAAATAACAGACCAAAACGAGGTTTCAACATTAGAAGATATTGCCATTGAAATAGATTTAGATGATCTGATTGTTGAAGATCCGGATAATACTTATCCCGATGATTTTGTATTGGTTGTTATGGCAGGACTAAACTACTCGGTAGTGGGTAACCTACTTACCCCCGCTGCTTCATATTACGGTTCGCTTAATGTACCTGTTTATGTGAGCGACCAGTCTGAAGACAATGACAGAAGCCGTATTTTTAATCTGGTTGTAGAGGTGATTGCTCAAAATGATGCCCCGGTCACTGTGGATATTAATCAGTCCACCTCTGAAAATGTGCCCTTAAGCATTGATATGACCGATATGGTAAGTGATGAAGATGGGAACATTGACTATTCAAGTTTTGAAAATATCAGTGCCCCTCAAAATGGTACTTTGTCTGTCGACTACACCAATTTACTGGTTATCTATACTCCGGAAGATGGTTTTTCGGGGAGCGATTATTTTAATTTTCGTTTCTACGATACCGAAGATCAGGTAAGTAATATATCTGTAGTTACCATTACTGTTCAAAATGAGGCCCCTAATGCCCTTGACGATAGTGTTACCTTAGATGAAGATGGAGAGGTGACATTTAATGTTTTAGATAATGATACCGATCCGCAGAGTAATATAAATATTAGCTCATTGCTGATCGTTAATAATCCTGAAAACGGAACGGCTAATGTGAATTCTTCCACGGGGGAAATAACCTATATTCCTTCCCAAAATTACTATGGAACAGATCATCTAACTTATCGGATTTGTGATAATACCCTTTATTGCGATGAGGCAAGTGTTGAGATAACGGTAAATCCGGTTAATGATGCTCCGATTACTGTTGCTGATGAAATATATACCAATGAAGATGAATCGGTAAGTATCGATGTAGCATCCAATGATAGTGATATTGATTCAGATGTTGATGCATTTACCATATCGGTATTTGCTCAACCCTCTCATGGCCTGTCGGCCATGAATAGTATGGGTCAGTTGATTTATACGCCGGCAACAGATTATAATGGAAGCGATTATTTTGAATATGAGCTGTGTGATGCGGAAGGAGCTTGTTCAACAGGTGCTGTTTATGTCACCATCTATCCTCAAAACGACCCTCCCATTGCTCAGGATGATCAGGCCACAACCTCCCAGGGACAAGCAGTGCGTATTGATGTGACTGCAAATGATAGCGATATTGATGGAAATCTGGATATTACCTCAGTAACTGTGAGTAGTTATCCATCAAATGGAACAGCTGTGGTTCAATCATTGACAGGAGAAATTACCTATACACCTGATGAAGGTTTCTGGGGTTCGGATAGTTTTATTTATTCGGTATGTGATACGAATGGTGCTTGTGAAACCGCTTTAGTAAGCATTGTTATTTATGAGAGCAATGTGGCTCCCATGTGTGAGGATGATGAAGTTCAGATGGTGGATGGCCAAACAGTAATTCTTGATGTTTTAACTAATGATAGCGATGAGAATGGTGATGTCATAACAGTATTTTTTGATATGGATCATCAGTTGAATGGAGTCCTGAATATTAATGGATCCGTAGTGACCTATACTGCTGTTAGTGGAGAGTACTGTATTGAAGAAACATTATCCTACCAAGGATGTGACGGGTATAGCGCCTGTGATCAGGCAACGATTACCTTTGTAATAGGAGTGGCTGATGCCGATAATGATTTGATTCCTGATTTTATTGAGCAAGACTATGCAGATACTGATGGTGACGATATATTAGATTATCTGGATGAGGATTCGGATAACGATGGAATTAGCGATTTAGAGGAAGGAGGAATTACGGATGCCTGTGCTCAACAACCCGTTGATACAGATGGTGATGGAATGCCTGATTACAGAGATTTGGATAGCGATAATGATGGCTATCTGGATGCTGAGGAGGGACACGATGATTGTGATAATGATGGCATACCTGATTATAGAGATGATTATGATAACTGCGGAGAACGAGTTAATGCACCAGATACTTTTTCTCCTAATGGAGATGGGGTTAATGATTATTTTATAATCCAGGGAATAGAGGACTACGAGGGGAATGAAATTTTTATTTATAACAGATGGGGAGGAGAGGTGTTTTATATGAAAAACTATGATAATTCCTGGGATGGTAAATCTTCTCATTCAGCCATAGGTTCTAGTGAATTAGCTCAGGGACTCTATTTTTATGTTGTGAAATTGAAAGGCACTAATAGTGTGCTTAAAGGATCTGTTTACCTTAAAAGATAGATAATTATGAAAAACATATTTAAATATTACTATCTGAGATTAGTTGTGAGCTGTGTCGTTTTATATACAGGGATGAATAGTACTACCATAAGTGCCCAGCAAGATCCAATGTTTACTCAATATATGTTTAATACGCTGGCTATCAATCCTGCATATGCCGGTTCTCGCGAGGTGCTTAGTGTTATGCTGTTGGCCAGGCAGCAATGGGTGGGTTTTGAAGGGGCACCCTCAACAGCTACTTTAACTGCGCATTCGCCTGTTTATAACAATATGGCTACCGGTATTTCTATGATCTATGATTCTTACGGACCTGTAAATCAAACATCTTTATTTGTTGACTATGCATACCACCTAAAAATGAATAATAACCTCAAACTGAGTTTGGGTTTAAAAGGCGGGTTTAGTCATTATGCCGTCGACTTTACTGACCTTCAGCGGACAGAGAGTATTGATGATGCCTATAATTATTTGAATGAAAAGGAAACGCTGCCCAATTTTGGCTTTGGGATCTTTTTATTTAATCAGAATTTTTATTTGGGTTTATCGATACCCCGAATACTGGAGAATAGTTTTGAAAATGGTAGTACAAATTATGGTGATGGTACAGAAATTCGTCATTATTATGGTATGGCCGGAGTCGTTTTGCATGTAAACGAATGGTTAGTACTTAGACCATCGGTGATGGGCCGCATGGCTCAGGGAGCACCTTTTAGTGTCGATGGAAATATTAACTCAGTGTTATATGATCAGCTTTGGCTTGGGGTGATGTATCGCTTAAATGAATCCTTTGGTGGAATTGTTCAATACCAGTTCTCTTCTCAGATTAAGGTAGGATATGCCTTTGATTTAAATACAAACGAGTTAAGTTCTTATCATAGCGGTACCCACGAAATAATGATAAATTATGAATTTAACTTTAATAAGGAGAGGGTATTAAATCCAAGATATTTTTAAGTCCGGCTTATCCTTTTATGTATTTAACCCAATTAATATTGTAAAGATCCTGCTCATGAGGTATTATTGTAATCGTTTAGTTGTTCTTACGCTTTTGTTTTTGTTCGCTTTTAATGCTCAGTCCCAATTAAAGCAAGTAGAGAAGGCCGATGAATATTTCTCTGACTTTAACTATCAAAAAGCATTGGAGTTATATCAGGAAATTGAGCAAAGGGGCCAGTATTTGTATTATGTTAGTAATAAAATTGCAGATTGTTACAGGTATTTAGGGGATGTGGAAAAGGCAGTTGGGTGGTATATGAAAGCAAAAAATTTTCCCGATGTTGAAGCCTCTGTATACTTTAATTTATATCAACAACTAAAAAAATTAGGGAGCTATCAAGAGGCAGATCAGTACCTGAAAAAGTATTATGAACTAAAGTATGCTAATGAGGTAAACTACAGAAGTTCTGCTGAAATTATTCAGGAACTTAAAAAAGATTCTGATCGTTATGTCATTTATCCATTATCTATTAATACTGTTTTTTCTGAAATAGGGCCAGCCATTTATGAAGATAAACTGGTTTTTAGTTCAAACAGAGCAGGGGTGGCTCCTATGAAAAGATTTGACATCAGAGATGGAAGTCATTTTTATAAATTTTATGAGGCAAAACGAAAAGATTTACTATCCTTTTCCGAAACCAGAATGTTTGATCGAAGATTATCTACCAAATATAATGATGGTCCGATCGCTTTTAATTATGATTACTCAGTGGCTTATATTACCCGTAATGTTGTTACTGCCACCAGCAAAAATATTACCCTTAATATCTATACCAGTGTAAAAGAGAATGGAAAATGGAGTAAGAATGCCACACCTCTGCCTTTGAGCAGAGCCGATATCTCCTATATGCATGCTTTTATAACTAAAGAGAATGATAGAATCTATTTTGTTTCAGATATGCCCGGAGGATATGGTGGTATGGATATTTATTATTCCAATATTGAATATGGATTTTTGAGTTCCCCGGTCAATTTAGGACCTGCTGTAAATTCTGCTCAAAATGAAATGTTTCCCTTTGAAAAAGAGGATGGTACCTTGTATTATGCTTCAGATAAACAGGGAGGTATCGGAGGTATGGATATTTATTTAGCCTTAAGAGCAGATGACCTGTTTGTGAGTTCGTATAATATGGGTTATCCTATCAATACTTCCTCTGACGATTTTGGCTTGATATGGCTTGACGATGGCTTGTCCGGATATTTTGTTTCAGATCGTGAGGAAGGAATGGGTAAAGATGATATATATGCCTTTACCGAAAAACAAGCTCAGCCCTACTTTTTGTTTAAAGGAACGGTAATATCGGACGTGGATAAAGACCCTGTTGAAGAGGCTTGGGTAAATATTTATCAGGATCAGGATCTGATTGCATCAGTGAAGACCGGTGCTGAAGGTAAATTTGCATTTTTTACAAAAATGGCAAACCATTTGAGAATCGAAGTAAAAAAAACTTCTTTCCTTGACTTTAGATCAGAGTTAGATAACCTGGCACAATTTGAGGATAATGGTTTTCAATTACAGGTGAAATTAAAAGTTAATGATGATTTTAAAAAAAGATGATTAATTTTAACCGCAGTTTTAGTCTTTAAACATTCGCTGATGTAAATAGGTGATAAACACTGCTTAAACATCACTTAGCTAACAAAAGATGACTTTTATAGCACCATTTTTTGTTTAAGCTTAAACATTTTTTTTATACTGACGAAAAATATGGTAATTTAGATATTCGGAATAATGTAAATGTAACTAATTGTAAGTTAGTGATTAAGCATAATTCTTATTTAGAATGGATCAATATAAAATAAAAAAAGATATTAATATCTTTTGATATCGTTTATGAAGTAACTATATTTGTTAAACAATTTAAAAGATAGATAAGAGTTAATAACCAGCAAAATATTACGCCATGACAACAATGCAATTCAATGACAAACTATTAAGCTTACAAGATAAGCTTAGATATTTTGCGCTTAGTTTAACAGCTAACGAAGAAGATGCTAATGATTTGTTACAGGAAACTACTCTAAAGGCTTTAACATACCGTAAACAGTTTGTATCCAATACCAATTTTAAGGCATGGGTATTTACCATCATGAAAAACACATTTATAAATAATTACAGAAGGATTCAAAAGACAAGGAGTACGTTTGAGTCTGCTGAAGATGCTTACAGAGTAGCCTTTAAAGGAAATTATGCTTCAGAAACGCCTGAGATGGTGCAAGCTGTTAATGAAATGAATCAAAGTATAGACAAGTTAGAGGATGAGTTTAAAATTCCTTTCACCATGCATACTTCAGGGTACAAGTATAAAGAAATAGCAGAAAAACTTGATTTACCCATTGGAACTGTAAAAAGTAGAATATTTTTTACCCGTAAGAAATTACAAAATATGCTCGAAGAATAATAGATATTACACTTCATTTTATTTATACTAATGCAAGATAAGCTAACATTACTTATCTTGCTTTTTTTTTGAGAATATAGTTATTCATTTATTTGTGTTAAAGTTATTGTTATGTCTGCGAAAATTGCAAAATATCAGCGTTTGTATAATCAAATTCAAGAATTAACAAGTAAAGTTAATAGTCCCATTTCAAGAATGGCTACCATATCTGCAGTTCTGCATCATAAAATGAAAGGTTATTTCTGGACTGGTTTTTATTTGTACAAAGAGGATGAGTTATTGGTGGGGCCCTATCAGGGACCATTGGCCTGTTTAAGACTAAAAAAGGATACGGGCGTATGCTGGGCAGGTATTCATCAACAAAAAACCATTATTGTTGATGATGTAGAAACATTTCCAGGTCATATAGCATGTAGTTCACTCTCCAAATCGGAGATTGTTGTGCCTGTTTTTAATTTGGATAAACAAATTGTAGGGGTTTTGGATGTGGATAGTCGTGATTTATCAAATTTTAATGAGGAAGATAAAGAAGGACTTGAGATGATTGTTAGTTTGGTTTATGCTACATAGTCTAAGGGACTGCTAATTGGGCGTGTTTTTTAGGATTAGGCTAGCAATTTTAAGATACTCCTGTAGTGGGTTTATTTCAGATAAACTTAATTATTACCTATTTTTTACTATTTTTAGTAACTAAAATAATAGCTATGGGAGTGCTTGTAATAAACAATATGCTGGTTAGAAGTCAGGTAGGTTATGATCCTCAGGTTGAGGATCATTCTAAGGATTTATATGTGAGTATCAGTATTAGGTATAATAGCTATTTGGAGGAAGAGAGCGACCATCCCAATGATGCCTTTGATATTGATAGTTTAACCCGGGAAATAATTGGCAGAGCCGGCAATAGTCATTTTAATCTCATCGAAGCTTTTACCAGAATGGTGTTAAATACAGTGCTTGAATTTTCAAGAGTAGAAGAGGCTGAAGTGGAAGTTAAACAACTGCAAGATTTAAACTTTACAGGAGAGCTTTCTTTTTCCATCTCAGGATCCAATCATTAATT
>JBFHEL010000128.1:0-9990 GCA_041584155.1 Saccharicrinis sp. | reverse complement strand
GCATGCTCTTTCAGGAAGTTTCGTGTTCCTTTTCTTACCTTTTTATCAATCAACTTAGGGTGAGGCTTAAAGTCATAATTAACTCCTGCATCCACCACCATCAATTCAATACCATAAACATCGCAAAAGAGTCCAATACCACCACCTCCTGATGTAAAGTTAATCACCTGTTGCCATGTAATATCCATTGGTACAGGACTTACTCCTTCTTCAGTAATCCAATGATCTGAGGCAATGGTCAGCATCACAGGTTTCTTTAACTCCGGTGTTAAAGTCTTTTGAATTAAACCCATTTGCATCGCAATACGTTCCAATTGCCCCAATGATCCAATTGGCTTAGTTTTACTATCAATTTTTTGTTGAAGTGCCTCTCTTAATTTCAGATCTTCAGTCGCTTCGATGTGTAATTTTTTTATGGCTTCCATTTCAAATATTTTATACTAAGTAAACTTCTTAATTCACGATGATTTAAAATCTATTATTTGCTATTTTTTTTATTTTGTATTAACCCAACAACTTTAATGTCGTAAAATAAACACACCCACTATACCAAACACCACAACAACCTCCACTAATCTCATAATAAAGATGGTGATCCTTAGGTCCTGTTGAATGATAACACGGTTGTTTTCACCAATGAAAGGCTTCACCACGGGTTTGCCAAAATAATCATGAGTGCCCCCAAACTGAACATTTAATATTCCGGCAAGTGCTGCCTCAGGATATCCTGAATTGGGACTACTGTGTGCTCTGCCATATCTGGCGATAAACTGAAAGGATCTTTTTTGATGACTGACCAAGGCCATTAAAAAAGCCGTAATACGAGCCGGGATGAAATTGACAACATCATCCACTCTGGCAGCAAAACGACCATAATACAAATACCTCTCACTTTTATACCCTATCATAGAATCAAGGGTATTGATCATTTTATAAGCCAGCATACCTGGCACCCCTGCAATTAAATACCAAAATAAGGGAGCTACCACCCCATCACTTAAATTTTCGGCCAGAGTTTCGAGTGTAGCTTTCTTTATCTGTTGTTCACTCATAGCAGCGGTGTCCCTTCCAACAATACGTGAAACCTGCTTTCGTCCATGCTCTACACCCTCTTTTTCAAGCACTTGAAATACCTGCTTACCTTCTTTAATCAATGTTGTACCTGCAATACAATAAAAAATAAAGATACTTTCAAGCACACAACCTACTATAGTATTTACTTCATAAGCATAGTGAATAGCTGCACCTCCGGCTATAAACACAAGTACAATAAGGATGGAAGAACTCAAAGACCCTTTTAAGACCCTGTTAGTCTTTTGGTTCCATCGTTTTTCAAAAAAAGCAATCATATGGCCAAATGCCACCACAGGATGTGGAAGCCATAATGGATCTCCCAATAGTTTATCAAGCAGGAATGCCATCAATAGGGCAATGATATGATAATAATCTAGTTCCACTCTTTTAATGCTTTAATAAGTTCGTTATTCTGTTCAGAAAACTGACTGGAGATACGAAAATAATTTTCGCCCAATCCCTTAAAATTAGAGGCATCCCGAATAAGTATTCCATACTTCTCGGCCAATACATTTTTTAATTCCGAAGCCTTACCCTGGCACTCCACCAGAAAAAAAGTAGTATCCGAAGGCTGTACGGAAAAACCTTTAACACGATGTATCTCCCTTTGCAACCTCCCGGATTCCTCAAGCATTCTATGGAGGTTAAAATCATCGGTGTGCTCATTCGACAAGCAATACATCCCTGCCTTTTGAGCCATGAGATTGATACGCCATGGAATAATATTTTTCTCCAGTTCAGAAATTATATCAGGATCAGCAATGATAAAACCCAAACGCAAACCCGGAATTGAAAAACGCTTGGTGAGCGAACGAATAATCATTAAATTTTTGCACTCATGCACCAGATTTATCAATGAAATATCCTCTTTTACAAAGTCGATATAGGCCTCATCAATGATAAAATAAGTATTAGGATAACTCTTAATGTAACTCTTTAAATCAGCAGGACTATAAACCTTACCATCAGGATTATTAGGATTACAAATCCAAACTAAATCATAGTGATTATAATTAGTTTGGGAGAAATCTGCATTTGATTTAAAATCCAGTAAATGATTATTCAGGCAACACGCATCCTCATACTCCGAAAAAGAAGGAATAAAAATTAAAGAGCGGTGTTTCCTTTTCCACGAAGCCACCAAATAAAAAGCCTCCACAGCCCCATTGGTAACCAAAACAGAGCCTTTAGGCAGCTTATTTTTCGTTTCAATCAGTTTCTCCAGATCCCTAGCTTTTGGCTCAGGATAGGAACTGCAATCTGCTATCTTTTCTCTCAAATAAGCAACTAATCCGCCGCTCATTCCTCCTGGTTGCACATTGGAACTAAAGTTGAATTTTATATTGCTATATCGATAAAGGTCATCCCCATGCCCGTATATCATAATGTATGCTTATTATTTGTTCTCATACTGATAATATTGTTGAAATATTTCTAATCGTTTTGATTGATTAAAAAAAGCCATTCTTGACTGCTTAATACTTTGTATTTGTGACAGATCCACCGAAGCCACACAAGCTCCGGCTATATCTTGTGTTAACAAGTTTCCTTTAGGATCGATAACGCAAGCCAAACCAGAAAAATCTCTTTCTGTTTCAGACTTTCCTCTAAGATTACAGGCCATTACATAAGTGTTATTATCATACGCTCTTGCCGGTAAAAAACGTTTAAAACGAGCCAGTTTTTCTTCCGGACTTTCTCTGGGAGAAGCAAAAGCCAAAGCCAATACATTTGCCCCTTGTCTGGTCTGGATATAGCTGAGTTCCGGAAAATGTGATTCGAAACAAAGCTGAATACCAATGTTTAACTGTCCTATTTGAAACACCTTTATCTCATTGCCTTGAATAAAAAATTCCTTTTCTGTTGGTCCCAAATGAGTTTTACGATGTTGACCAATTAGTCTTCCTTTTGAAAATAAAAAATGTGATATATAAAAGCCCTGCGGATCCTGTTCAGGAAAACCGACAGCAAAAGCAGCTTTTGTTTGGTTTGACAGTTGCATCAGCGTTTCAAAAACATGCTTTTGTAGCTGACAGACCGCCAATAATTTTCGTGAATCTTTGATATAACCCGATAAGTTCAATTCCGGAAAAAGAATAAAATCTACTCCTTGCGCATCCAGCTTTTTGATCCAGTCGATAGTAATAAGAAGGTTATCCTGCACATTACCGGTATAGCTTAGGGCACTTACTGCTGCTATTTTTGGGCTATTCATAAATCAATTTAAGAAGTTAATTGTTTGTTTTACCATATCTTCTATTGAGTCTCCGGTCGCTACTAATTGGCTGTCTTTAAAAAAGGAAAAGAGCTTATCTCCCTCTTTTTCAATCTGTAACCAGCTATTATGCTCATTGTCCTTTCGGATTATATTCACACCTTTTCGGGCAAAAGCTCTGCGAAGCAAAACATACTCAAAACCATGCCCTTTGACAGGAAGCATTGCATTAAACTGATAACCAACGCGAAATAATCCTGTACGATGGTCAAATTCAATGCCTCTTTTTTCAAATAAAGATTGAAATTCGTTATTGAGAAGTAAATCCTCAGGACTACCCTCCATCAAGGGTTTATCAGGAGCCAACAACCATAAGCGATCTGCCATTTGTAAGGCCAAATCCAAATCATGAGTCGACATTAATACTGATTTTCCGGACTTACTGGCAATATGACGTAATAACTGAATAATTTCAACCCGGGCAGGCATATCTAGAAAAGCAGTTGGCTCATCGAGAATAATGATGGGGGTATCTTGTGCCAGCGCCTTAGCAATAAAAGCCTTCTGTTTTTCTCCATCGCTCAGGTTAGATAAACTCTCTTTTCTTTTATGCAGGATACCACATTGTTCAATGGCAGACAGCACAATATCCTTATCCTTTTTACTTAAAATACCCATGGTCCCTGTATACGGACTTCGACCTAAGCCCACCAGCTCTTCAACAGTTGCATTGGGCACCACTACACGATCGGTTAACACCACTGCAGCCATCACGGACAGATCCTTTTCAGTAAGCTTTAAAAGGTTTTTCCCCATCATGGTAGCCTCACCCCCCAAAGGAGGCTGAAAGCCGCATAAAGTGCGTATTAAGGTGCTTTTACCAGTACCATTCTCACCCAGTAAACAAACCAACTCTCCTTTATACATACTGGCTTGCAAATCAGCATGAACCACTTTTCTTCGCTTTCGCTTACCGTAGCCAATGCTTAACTTATTGATATGTAATACTGCCTTATTCAACCTGTTTTATTTTAATTTTTGAATACAAAAGCTCTTTCTTCAGTCTGTTTACCTCTCCCATCATATTTAATTATTTATGTTTTTAGATTTCATAAAACCATAATAACCAGTGCAAATTATCATCCTCCACTTTATTCAACACTATTCTCTTTCTTTCTATTCCAAATAACCCAAATAACAACCGGAGCACCAATAAATGCGGTAACCGAATTAATGGGCCACTCCTGTTCCATACCCGGAATACGTGCCAACAGATTACATAACAAAGTAGTTACAGCTCCCAGTAAACTGGCATTTAATATTAAAAAAACATGATTAGAGGTTTTTGACAATAATTTAGCCAAATGTGGAACCGCTACCCCGATAAAGATTATGGGACCGCAAAAAGAGGTAACTACAGCGGTTAAAAATCCGGCGCATGCAATGATCAAAAAGCGTGATCTTTTAATAGGTAAACCCAGATTAGCCGCATAGCGATTACCCAGCGCCAGCAGATTTAAAGGTTTGCTGAGATAAATAGCCAAAAGGGATGGAATGACCGTTATAAGGCCAAATAAGATAGCTCGTTCACGCGATAGTCGGCTAAAACTGCCCAAACCCCAGATCACATAATTATGCACATCCTCCTCTGGGCTGTAAAATTTAAGCAGGCTCACCATTGAGCTACTCAAATAACCTACCATGACACCAATAATCAGTACACTTAATGTTCCTCCTATACGGTGAGAGATAAAAAGTATAAGTGCCAGTACAGCTCCGGCGCCTATAAGAGAAGATCCTACCACGGCAAAATCGCCCCATACACCGAGGCTGGTAAATGTAAAACCTAATATATTTCCCGTAAAAAGCATCACAAAAGCTACGCCCAGACTTGCTCCGGAAGAGATACCCAGCACCGATGGCCCGGCAAGGGGATTTCGAAATAGGGTTTGCATCAATAAACCGGCAACCCCCAAAGCCATCCCCGCCCCCATTGCTACAATGGTTTGTGGTAAACGCGTTTTTAAAAGGATATTTTCAAATACATGATTTACATGATCGCGAGTAAATAGAATGGCCTTTATTTCATGAAGAGGGATATGGGTAGATCCCAGTATGAGATTAAGTGTACCCAATACCACCAACAATAAAACAGCCAGTATCAAAACAAATGTTATTCTACCAAATTTTTCTTTCATGCCATTCTTATGTTTATAATTTGTCTCTCAATTACCTTTCCCGCATTTGTCGGGAGAACTCGCTGGATTAATCATCCTCCTCTGCCTAAGCCGGACAGGTTGTATGAGAAACACTTGTCTTGATCGTTGCATATAATTATCACAACTTTGCCACAAGCTATTTAAAGACTTTAATTATCTTCTGCATTGCAATAAGCTGATCATCTGATTTATTATTGAAGCCGTTCATAAAAATAAGGCTGATAATCAGGTAACAGTTCCGGGTGAAAAAAGGAAATATAATCTGCCAATAGAACATCCGGTTTCATGCCAGCCTGCTCATAATAAGGCTTCTTACGAATATTACACAGCAATACATTTTTATCCTTAAAAGCTTTAAAATCGGCATAACGAATATCTTGTCCTGCCAGGCCTTTTAATGTAAAATCATCTGTCTCAGGATAAATAATTCGCCAGAAATCACATTCGTTAGCCTGTCTGTATAAGGTTTCAAAATTAAGAGGATAAGCCCCTTGCTTATTATCTTTGATAATATAATCAGCACCTGCATCACGAAAATAATGGGCATAAAAACTATTTCCTCCCGGCACATACCAGTTACCAGACTGCATTTTACCTGAAAACACAGTGGGTCGGTTTTGCACATTAGCAGCTAGAGACTTCAGATTTCTATAGCGATCTTCAATGGAATTGAAAATACTATCGGCCTGCTTTTCGTGCTGAATAAACAAGGCCAACATCTTTACCCACTCGGCTCTTCCCAAAGGAGTCTCTTCGTTATAGGCAGCCATGGGAACCAATGGAATACCCAAACTACGAAGCGCATCGTATCCTCCCGCTTTAAAAGGAGAAACAAAAATCACATCAGGATCGAGTGCGGCTATTGATTCCAGGTTAAAATGACCTTCCTTTCCAACCTTTGTAACTTCTCCGGCCTTTACTCTTGCCTTCATTCCTTCATGATGCAAATAACGACTACTGTTAATGGCTACGATATCATCAATATCATCCATTGCAAAAAAATAACTTAATTGCGTAGAAGACAGACATATTATTCTTTTACAAGGAACCTGAATATCGGTTTGAGAATCCTTGATCTCATCTGGGGACTTCACCAAATGAAAAGTATCATATGTATTCTCTTCTCCTTTTCGGTGAATACTTAGTATACTGGCATTTGGTGATTGCTCAATTTTAAATTCTTTAGCATGCTTTAATACTATCTGCTCTGTTTTTTGAGTACCTAAACTACCATCTGATGATTTAGGTGACTTAGTGATGCAGTTAGTAAAAACAAACAGTGCACTCCCCCAAAGAATTATTCGATAACCATTCATATTTACTCAGATTTTTTTTATAATTGATCTACCCGAAATATTTTATATTATTATAAGGCACTATACACTTCTTTTAAATGATCCACCCACACATCTACCACCTCATCATATTCAGCTAAGCCTTTTAAAATAATATCTACTTCAAAACCTTCTTTTTCAAATATTGATTTCCAGCTATCTTCGTCTTCTCCAGCCATATCATTTCGCGCATGATCTCCGGCAACCGACATAAAAGGGGTTAAGGTTATTTTTTTTATCCCTTGTTCCTTTAGTTGAGCAATAACCTGATTGAATGAAGGATAACCTTCAACAGTAGCCATCAAAAAAGCATTTGAATATTGCTTAAGATAATATTGAAACCCGGGATAGTAGATGTTTGATTGATGATGGGTACCATGCCCCATAAAGACGAGTGCATTTTTTTTATCAACCAATCCACCAAAGGTATGATCAACAAAGGCAGCTAATCTTTCGTTATCAGGATGACTATAGAGCAGTGGATGTCCCGTTATGGCGACCTGTATTCCTTTAGGCATATTATTAAAAGCCTGTACTGTTGCACACAGATTTTCATATTCTTCACCCGGAATGATATGCAATGATTGCACAGCCACATGTGTAAATCCATCTTCTCCCATTTTTGCCAGTGCCTCAGCTGGGGAATCAATAGATTCCCCTCTCTTTTTTAAAATGCGGCGTATAATTTTTGAAGTATAAGCCCAACGTATATCCACATCTGGAAATTCAGTCTTCACCTTTTCTTCAATATTAGTGAAGGCTTTACGCGCCTCGGGATAGCTTGTACCGAAGGTTACCAGCAGAATTCCCTTTTTATCTTGTTGTTTTCCATAGGCAAAGGATGACTCACTTTGGCTCATAAAAAAAGAAAACAACAGCATTGTAATAAATAATTTCCTCATGTATTTAAATTTTACTTTTAGTGAGTACTTCCACATACCCCTTGCTTTAAATCCCTTTGTCCCTTTTTTAATTTTCGTTTAAACCATTTTACCGAAAGAACCAGTCCGCTTATGCTTACACCCAATCCTGCAACTGAGAGGATGAGCAGTATAAGCTTTCGTAAATTTTCATGCTTTTTTAAAAACGGGCTATCAAAGGTGTGCAAAAAGCGGTATAACCATCGGCGCAGTCGTGCGTTTTTGGTCATTGTTTTTACTAAATGGCCATTGGCAGGATTGATATATAACCAGGTACCTGATTCATCACCCACCTTTATTTTATAAGCCGGCAGTGGCATATAATACATGCCCGAGCCTGAATAGTAGTAATCAAAGCCTTCTTGCTTGTTAATGGTAAATGGTACTTCCCCTATTATTTGTTCCGCCTGTAGTTTAATCTCCTCCATAGAATATGGCTGAAGAGGGGCGATTCCGTTATTGTATAAAACATAAACCTCAGGCAGCTGGTAATTTTCATAAAACACCCAAAATTGTGGCTGATTTAAAACGGTATGCCATTCTATTTTTCGAATACCTTCCTTTTTATCCAAGGCAAGGTAAATTTCCTGAGGAGTGGAATTTTTAAACTGTGTAATATCTAATTGCTGATTCCATTTAAGTTGCTTTTTTTCAGAAGACTTAACGCTCACCATCCAATCAGGAACAGAAGTCACAGATATTAAACCACTTAATACAAATGTAAATACAAACAAACCAAAAAAGAAGCCAATAAGATGATGCCACTTATACCAAAATTTTTTGTAGGGCGTTAGTCGCTTCCGCTTAGCTGCCTTTTTTCTTATTACTCCGGCGTATATACCACTTAAGGAGATCACTATCCCAAGGGAAGATAAAATGATCATTACTATACGCCAGTTGCTTATCTGTGAACGTAGTTGCTTAAAATAAATCCAATGTGGTATCGCACCAATACGTCCTATCCATCTTGATTTCCTATTGGTTTCCTGGATAATCTCACCCGACTTTTCTGAAACATAAAGTACTGTGTGGGCAGGATCGGAGAGATAACATTTGTAAAAAGGTAATAATGGTTTATAATAGCTCCAGGGCACCCATTGGTCTGTTTCATTTTCTTTCTCAACCCTTTTTACAGAAAAACCTCTAAAAGAAACACTCAGCTCTTTTGCATCTTCTACTGAAAAATAATCTATTTGTTTAAGGCTTTGAGCATCATAAACTTTTTGCGCCTTTTTACCTTTATACACCCTATAAACGGGTTTCCCATTGTATAATTCAAGAGCTAAGCTTCCTTTAAAATCTGGAGAAGGAGCCTGAATATTTTGAAATTGATCCGGTTTAAATGCCGACAGATTTAAAAATCGTTCTTCACGTGATGCATGTGGAAAGCCCTCAAAAATAAGCACAATGCCAGAAATAAACCAAACAACAAACATCAGGCTCAACAAAGAGCCTGATAGTTTGTGCATTTGAATTATTGGCAGATAAAACTTTTTTAAGTTCATTTATTTTAAGAAATTAACGATTAGCCCTGCAAAATAGGTACGCCCCGGATTTATAGTTCCGTAATTAGATCCATAAGGGCTGTCATCTACATAATCAAAGATATTATCTATACCCATCTGCACCTCAAGCGCAAAAGACCCCAGCTTGGTAAAACGATGATTGGTTGTTAATTTCCATAAGTTATAGGCCTTCGCATTACCGTCATCATAGTATTTTTCACCTTGTATACGACCTAAAATATTAGCATTGATATGATAGGATTTCCAATTGTAATCATAGGACATACTTACATTGCCATAATTATTAGCGACTCCTTCCAAAGGCTCATCATCGCTTATGTTTTGGGCATCCACATAACTATATCCTCCACCAAGGGTAAATCCTGCACCCAAATTGGCATGAAGTAACACATCTATTCCTTTGGAAGATGATTCTTCAACATTATAATGCTGTCTACGTTTTGAAATTCCATTTTCTTCATCATCGTCATACAGGTCAATTGTTTGATAATCAATTAAATCATCTACCTTATTGATATATCCATTTACAC
Source organism: Saccharicrinis sp. (assembly GCA_041584155.1). Lineage (GTDB taxonomy): Bacteria > Bacteroidota > Bacteroidia > Bacteroidales > Marinilabiliaceae > Saccharicrinis. The sequence goes on along the minus strand of JBFHEL010000128.1, from coordinate 172 downwards.
TGATATTGAAGTTGCTAAGATGGTAGTCAAATCCTGCTGAATAGTATTGCGATTTCTGTGGATCCAGATCATCATTACCCATATATACCGTTCCGCTTTTTTCGTAATCGTAATAAAGCTCCTTTAGAGTTGGAGCCTTAAAACCATAGCCATAGGTTGCTCTGATGTTAAT
>JBFHEL010000127.1:0-10045 GCA_041584155.1 Saccharicrinis sp. | reverse complement strand
GATATTGATTATATCAATGTTCATGGAACATCCACTCCTCGTGGTGACATTGCCGAAACATTAGCCATTAAAGATGTTTTTGGAGAGCATGCTTATAAACTAAACATCAGCTCAACAAAATCAATGACTGGTCACCTCTTAGGAGCTGCTGGTGCTGTTGAATCTATTGCCTGTATTCTGGCCATTAGAGATGGGGTTGTACCTCCAACCATCAACCACTTTGAAGATGATCCTGAAATTGATCCAAAATTAAATATGACTTACAATAAAGCTCAAAAAAGAGAGATCAAAGCTGCTCTTTCTAATACCTTTGGCTTTGGAGGTCATAATGCTTCAGTTATATTTAAAGCAATTTAATCTGAATTGTGTTAAAAATATTATTTCAAATAATAAAGCTTTCTTCACACAGAAGAAAGCTTTATTTTTTAGTTAAATCGATTACGGGTTCTTTTCCCGAAAATCTAAAGGTTTATGAACTATCATTTATTCATAAATCAGCGATGATTAAAAAAAAGAATGGCAAAATAAAAAACAATGAACGCCTTGAATTTTTAGGCGATGCCATTCTGGGGGCTATTGTCGCCCAAGAGCTCTATCTTAGATATCCTGATGTAAACGAAGGCTTTTTAACAAAGACCCGATCAAAGATTGTGAATCGTGCTTTTTTAAATGAAACAGCACTCAAGTTAGGATTAAAGGAGCTGATCAGCTCCCAGTCAAAAATAGCACTGGAAAAAACAAATATAATGGGCGATGCTCTAGAGGCCTTAATAGGAGCTATTTTTGTAGATAAAGGATATGCTGCTTGTCAACATTTTATCCTGAAAAAAATATTGGTTCCCTTTGTTAACCTTAACGAAATCACCAAGCATGATACCAATTTCAAATCTATGTTAATTGAATGGGGACAAAAATACAAACACGACATAGAGTTTGTAACCGACGAAATACCTAGTACATATGATCATGCTCCTGTTTTTGTATCCTCAGTAGAAGTAAATCATATAGTTTTTGGCAGAGGAGAAGGAACATCTAAAAAAGAAGCCCAACAACATGCTGCCATGGAAGCACTTCAAAACGTATCTATTCGTAAAAAAGAACTACAGTAAGCCTAATGAAGCTGCATCCTAAACCAGAATGGTTAAGTTGCGTTAAAAAAGTAGCACATCATTGTTTTTAAAGTACTTTTACATCGCGGTTAACTTATAACCAGTACAATTATATTATTTTATACTTTATTACTATATTGCCACATTCTTACTGAAGGGGTAACACACACATTCTTGGTAGGGAATTATTTTTTGAGAAGCAACAGCATATGAACAAAAAATTCATTTACTTTTTATCCATTATCATTGCAGCCAGCTTAGGTGGTATTATCTATATCCAAACACTCTGGATGCAAAATGCAAGCGACCGAAAAGAGGTTGAGTTTGATAAGCTGGTAAAAGATGCAATGAGCGAGGTGATTTACAAACTCGAACGCATCGAAAACAAAGAACAAATCTCTCTTATAAAACAACAATATCAAAACCAGAGCGCCAAAAAACTTCCCAAAAATTTACAACGCGCCCCAAAGTACTTTAACGACAAGACAAAGGATAGCAGTGATGTTTTTGATGAAGAAAGTATCGATATTTCTTTTAAGTTTAAAGTAGAAGATCAGTTTATCAACACCACTATGCTCACTATTAATGAAGACTCATTGATATTTAGTAGTGATAAAAGATCTCCTATTTCTAACCGTGCAAGTAAATTTGGTCCTTTAACCAGTGCCTTATTAACCATACAGGATGAGCTTAAAACAAAAGCGGAGAATAAAAGTGAAATGATATTAAATGCACTCTTTCCTAAGCGCTCTATTTCAGAAAGAATAGAAAGGGAAAATGTGGATGTGATGTTAATGAATCATCTGGCAGAAAAGGGAATTACTTTGCAGTTTGAGTTTGCTGTTTTTGATGAAAAAGGGAAAATGGCCATGGCTACACCCGGATACAAACACAATGGTTCTAAAACAGTATATCAAAAATACCTCTTCCCTAACGACTTACACCCTAAGGCACATAACATTAACCTTTATTTTCCTGAACGCCCTAATTTTATACTGCAATCCATTGGTATAATCATACCTTCCGCTATATTAACACTGATGATGGTACTCACCTCTATTATTACTATCATCATTATATTCAGACAAAAACGATTGGATGAAATCAAAAATGATTTTATTAATAATATGACGCATGAGTTCAAAACACCTATTTCAACTATTTCTTTGGCTTCACAGATGCTAAAGGATCCCAGTGTAGCAAAAACACCTAAAACCATGCAGCATATTTCAGGAGTTATTCAGGATGAAAGTAAAAGACTAAGCTTTCAGGTTGAAAAAGTACTTCAAATGGCTATCTTTGAAAAGGGAAAAGCTGGATTGAAAATAAAAAAATTAGATATAAATCTGTTAATTCACAATGTTTCTACTAACTTTAAGCTGAAAGTTGAGAACAAAAAAGGTAAGATTATTGAAAGTCTGAATGCTAAAAACCCTATGGTTTATGTTGACGAGGTACATTTTACCAATGTAATATATAACTTATTTGATAACGCTTTTAAATACAGAAAAGGGACACCTATTCTACAAATAAAAACCTGGAATCAGGACAATGGGGTAATGATTTCTGTAAAAGATAACGGAATGGGAATATCAAAAGAAAGCCTAAACCGTATCTTCGAAAAATTTTATCGTGTCCCCACAGGAAATGTACATAACGTAAAGGGTTTTGGTTTAGGCCTGGCTTACGTAAAAAAAATTGTAGATGACCATGGAGGTACCATAACTGCTGAAAGCGAAGTGAATGTTGGAACAAAATTTAAAATCTTTCTACCGATAAAAAGTACTAAGGAATGGAAAAAGAATACAAACTTCTTTTAGCCGAAGATGATGAAAATCTAGGAATGCTTTTAAGGGAATATTTAGAAGCAAAAGGCTATGAAACAGATCTTTTCCCCGATGGAGAAGAGGCGTACAAAGCTTTTACAAGCAACACTTATGATCTTTGTGTGCTTGATGTGATGATGCCAAAAAAAGACGGATTTACCCTGGCTAAGGATATCCGCTTAATCAATACTGAAATTCCTATTATTTTCCTTACTGCAAAATCAATGAAGGAAGATGTTTTTCAGGGATTTAAGATTGGAGCAGATGATTACATCACTAAACCTTTCAGCATGGAAGAGCTGCTCTTCAGGTTGGAAGCTATCATACGCAGAACAAAAGGGACTAATATTGTTCAGGACATATACCAATTAGGGAAGTTTAAATTTGACACACAAAAACAACAGTTAATTGACGGTGACAATATTGTAAAACTAACTACAAAAGAATCGGAACTATTAAAGTTGCTTTGTAACAATGCCAATAAGGTTTTAGAGCGTAATTTTGCCCTTAAAACTATCTGGGTGGATGATAATTACTTTAATGCCCGAAGCATGGATGTATATATCACCAAATTAAGAAAGCACCTTAAGCAAGAAACTTCTGTTGAAATCATCAATGTTCATGGAAAAGGTTATAAACTGGTGATGTAATCCGGAAATTTACAATTCATATGTACCCATATGAAGTAAGCAATAAAAAAACATACTAAAAAACGCCCGATTCAGATGAACCGGGCGTTTTTTATATAGTATAACAATCTCTTAATCCAATTTTAATACGGCTAAAAAGGCTTTTTGAGGTACTTGTACATTTCCTACCTGCTTCATCCGTTTCTTACCCTTCTTCTGCTTTTCTAACAACTTACGCTTACGGCTGATGTCACCACCATAACACTTGGCAGTCACATCCTTACGCACTGCCTTAACTGTTTCTCGTGCAATAATCTTTGCTCCAATAGCAGCCTGAATAGCAATATCAAACTGCTGACGAGGGATTAACTCCTGGAGTTTTTCACACATCCTTCTACCTAAGGTATAAGCATTATCAAAATGAATAAGTGTTGATAAAGCATCCACACTTTCTCCATTCAATAAAATATCCAATTTAATAAGTTTAGCGGCCTTAAATCCGGTAGGATAATAATCAAATGAAGCATATCCTTTTGATATACTTTTTAGCTTATCATAAAAGTCAAATACAATCTCTGCCAGAGGCATATTATAACTCAACTCTACCCTGTCGGCAGTTAAATAATGTTGCTTTAATAATTCGCCACGTTTATTCAAACAAAGCGTCATCACAGGTCCAATATATTCAGACTTAGTAATAATTTGAGCATGAATATAAGGTTCATCAATACGATCAACAACTGTAGGTTCAGGCAATCCGGAAGGGTTATGTACTTCCATCTCTTCTCCTTTTTTAGTATGCACAATATATGGCACGTTAGGAACAGTAGTGATCACATTCATATCAAACTCTCTATCCAAACGCTCCTGAATTATCTCCATATGCAGCATACCCAGGAATCCACATCTAAAGCCAAAGCCCAAAGCAGCTGAAGATTCCGGTTCAAAGGTAAGTGAGGCATCATTCAGCTGAAGCTTTTCCATCGAAGCCCTTAAATCCTCATAATCATCACTTTCTATAGGATATACTCCGGCAAATACCATGGGTTTCACCTCTTCAAATCCGTCTATTCTTTCCTTACAAGCACCTTTAACATGTGTAATGGTATCTCCTACCTTAACTTCTTTACTGGTTTTAATGCCGGATATAATATAACCAACATCACCGGTACCAAGCATCTTTCTGGGTTCCATATCCAATCGCAGCACGCCTATTTCATCGGCATAATACTCTTTTCCGGTAGCCATAAACTTAACCAGGTCACCCTTATGTATTTCTCCATTCACTACTTTAAAATAGGCAATAATACCTCTGAATGAGTTAAACACAGAATCAAAAATCAAACATTGCAGAGGCTTATTAGAATCCCCAACAGGAGCAGGAACTTTTTCTACAATAGCTTTTAAAATATCTTCGACCCCCTGACCTGTTTTACCGCTGGCTCTAATAATATCTTCGCGTTCGCCTCCTATTAAATCCAGAATCTGATCTTCTACCTCATCGGGCATTGCATTAGGCAGGTCCATCTTATTCATCACTGGAATAATTTGTAAATCATGCTCAATGGCCTGATACAGATTCGAAATTGTTTGAGCCTGTATACCCTGCGTAGAATCCACAATCAACAAAGCACCTTCACAGGCTGCAATAGATCGTGAAACTTCATAGGAAAAATCAACATGCCCCGGGGTATCAATCAGGTTGAGTACATATTTTTCGCCATTCAGCACATAATCCATCTGTATGGCATGACTTTTAATGGTAATTCCCCGCTCCCGCTCAATATCCATATTGTCGAGTATCTGCGCCTGAGCATCCCTTTCTGACACCGTAGAAGTAAACTCCAACAACCTGTCAGCCAGCGTACTCTTTCCATGGTCAATATGTGCTATAATACAAAAATTCCTTATATTCTTCATAATCTACATCAAGCGTTCAAAATAGATAATATCAACATTGGGGTGCACCTTAAACACCCCTTTCCGAATCTGCAAAGATATTCAATTCATTGTAATATTTTAAGATCTTACCTAATTTAAACACTTCAACATAAACTTTACTGTAATTATGCATAAAAAACAGATCAGCAGTGGGCAGATATAGCTATATTTACCCCAAATTAGTCTATTATGAGTAAGATATTGGTTACCGGCTGTGCAGGATTTATAGGTTCACATCTGACAGAAGCCCTGCTGGCACAAAATTACACTGTTACAGGAGTCGATAATTTTGATCCTTTTTACAAAAGAGAGATTAAAGAAAACAACCTGAATGCATTTATTAAGCATCCTAACTTCACATTTTTTGAACTAAACCTCTGTAATGAAAAAGATGTACAGGAAAACCTATCTGAAACCTATGACTGCATAGTACATTTAGCAGCCAAGGCAGGCGTAAGACCCTCTATAGAAGACCCTCAAAGTTATATAGAATATAATATAAGTGCCACCCGTAACTTACTGGATTTAATGAGAAAAACCAATACTGGAAAAATGGTTTTTGCCAGCTCATCATCCGTGTACGGCAACCTGCCACAAACACCCTGGAATGAAGATTTAGACGTATCCAAGCCCATCTCTCCCTATGCTTTTTCAAAAAAAGCCTGCGAATTACTCAATCATACCTACCACCATTTGTATAAATTAGATATTATCAATGTCAGATTTTTCACTGTTTACGGTCCACGTCAACGGCCCGATTTAGCCATTAATAAATTCACCCGGCTCTTATACCAGGGAAAATCAATCCCTATGTTTGGCGATGGATCAACAGCCCGTGATTATACCTTTATACAGGATATTGTATCAGGAATCATTCAATCCATAGCTTATTTAGGGAAAAACGAAGGAGTATTTGAAACTATGAATCTGGGTAATCACACCCCTGTGAAACTCCTGCATTTAATAGAAACAATTTCGGAAGTTACCGGCCAAAAAGCCAATATTGAACAACTACCTATGCAACCCGGTGATGTAAACATAACCTATGCCGATATTAGTAAAGCACAAAGCCTGATCGGATATCAACCTAAAACATCACTAAAAAATGGATTAAAAGCTTTTGTTGATTGGTACTTGACTCAACAATAGGCCATTTTTTTTAACAATCAATAGTAGATGTAAGACAGAACACACTCACTAATTATTGTCAGTAACTAACAAAGTGTGAAACAATAATTATTTTGGAAAATAACGGCCATTATCCACTAAATGCATAAAAACTCTCTTTTATACCGTTTGCATAAAAAATGAGCCTTTCCTGCTCTTTAACAGAAAGGCTCAATCATTTTTACCACGATATTATTTCCAGAAACTACCTCCTGTATTTTATTTTTCAGGTTAAGAGAAGTAGCCTTTCTTTACATTGCATTTTTAGAATCAAAATAATCAGCCTATTGAAATCAAAACCATTAAAAACCTATAGTATGCATTAATTAACCAACCAACTCCTGAACCAGATCAGACGCTTCTTTGAGGGTGATGGCCGAATATACTTTTAAACCCGATTCATCAATAATCTTTTTACCTCCTTCGGCATTGGTTCCTTGTAAACGCACAATGATTGGTATGTTAATCTCACCAATTTTTTTATAGGCCTCTACCACACCATTGGCCACCCTGTCGCAACGAACAATTCCGCCAAAAATATTAATCAAAATAGCTTTTACATTAGGATCTTCCAATATAATTTTCAATCCGGCTTCCACGGTTTGCGCATTGGCCCCACCCCCTACATCAAGAAAGTTAGCTGGCTCTCCTCCTGATAGCTTTATAATGTCCATGGTAGCCATAGCCAGGCCGGCTCCATTAACCATACAGCCCACATTACCATCCAGCTTAACAAAGTTCAGGTTGTGCTTAGATGCCTCAATCTCAGCAGGATCTTCCTCATCTAAATCGCGCATCTCCATATAATCACGATGACGGTATAAGGCATTGTCGTCGAGGTTTAACTTGGCATCGATAGCCATAATTAAATCATCCGAAGTTTTTAAAACGGGGTTTATCTCAACCAGTGAGGCATCCGATCCTTCATAGGCCTTATAGAGTGCAGGAACAAACTTTACCATCTCCTTAAATGCCGTACCCGATAAGCCCAGGTTGAATGCCACCCTACGGGCCTGAAAAGGCAAAACACCTGTTGCAGGATCAATCTCTTCCTTATAAATTAAATGTGGTGTTTGCTCAGCTACCGTTTCTATATCCATTCCTCCTTCTGTTGAGTACATAATGATATTGCGACCGGTATTACGATTTAACAGCACACTCATATAATATTCTTTAGGCTCTGAAGGCCCTTGGTAAAATACATTTTGCGCAACCAATACTTTATTCACCCTTTTTCCTTCGGGGCCTGTTTGATGGGTAACCAGTTGCATCCCTAAAATTTGTTTGGCAACAGCTTTTACCTCATCTAATGATTTGGCCACTTTTACTCCACCACCTTTCCCTCTACCTCCGGCATGAATCTGGGCTTTCACCACCCATTTATCTGTCCCTGTTAAACGTTGCAGTTCTTTTGCAGCACTCACCGCATCATCGGGGGTATCAGCAACAATACCTTCTGATACGCGTACGCCAAAACTTTTCAGGATTTCCTGTCCCTGGTATTCGTGTATATTCATGGTAGATTAATTAATAGATTTTCAATTAACTTAACTATATCCGTAATGTACTACTTTGCTTTTAAAATAAAAAGATAGAAATGCTTATTTTTGATGCAAAATATTTTTCATGAGAAAATTACGAAACAAAGAATTAAACAGATTAAGTGTAGAAGAGTTCAAACAAATTGAAAAAACACCTATTATAGCTATCCTGGACAATGTAAGAAGTCTGAACAATGTAGGTTCAGTATTTCGTACATCTGACGCCCTTTGCTTACAGGAGATTTATTTATGCGGCATTACTCCAACTCCTCCCCATAACGACATCCATAAAACAGCTTTGGGTGCTGAAGATTCTATGAAATGGAGTTACCATGAGGACACCAGCTCCGCTATTAAAAACCTTCAGGAAAAGGGCTATAAAGTATACTGTGTAGAACAAGCCGAAGGAAGTACTTCGCTTATAGACTTTAAGCCAGGGAATAACCAGGCCATTGCACTTGTTTTTGGTAATGAGGTAAAAGGGGTACAACAAAAAGTAGTCGATATCGCGGATGGATGCATTGAAATACCTCAGTTTGGCACCAAACACTCTTTAAACATCAGCGTTAGTGCAGGTATTGTCCTGTGGGAAGCTACCAAATGGATGCGCGGATTAGTATAAGATATTATTAAATTTTTAGAGATATACTAAACCATTATTTAAGTTAATGGTTTTAGTATAATCATATTTATTTTAATAGAAATACTGACATTAAATTTAGTTAAAATGATCAAATACTTATGTATCCTTTGTGTCTTATATTTTAACCTACAGCTTACTTCAGCACAAGAAGACAAATTAAAGCTTTTGGATTTAGAATTAGCAAATTACGATTATCCATTTCCTGTTTCGTATTTAACATTACACATTCAAAATCAGGAATTGAGGATGGGGTTTATGGATGTTAAGCCGTCTAATTACAATGGTAAAAACATTATGCTTCTTCATGGTAAAAATTTCAATGGTGCTTATTGGGAAACAACAATCAAAGCACTAAATAAGGAAGGCTACCGGGTTATAGTACCTGATCAAATTGGGTTTGGAAAATCCTCAAAACCAGCACACTTCCAATACACTTTTCAACAACTAGCGCAAAACACCAAAACACTGTTAGATTCTTTACATATAGATAAAACTTCAGTATTAGGTCATTCAATGGGCGGTATGTTAGCTACTCGTTTTGCTTTAATGTATCCTCAACAAACAGAAAAACTAATTCTGGAGAACCCTATTGGTTTGGAAGACTGGAAACTAAAAGTCCCTTATCAATCTATTGAATGGTGGTATAAAAATGAATTAAAAAAATCATATCAAAGCATAAAAAACTACCAGCTAAAAAACTATTATGATAACCAATGGAAATCCAGCTACGACCAATGGGTAAATTTATTGGCAGGATGGACTCTGAACGCTGATTATCCTGTAGTGGCATGGAATGCCGCATTAACCTACGATATGATTTTTACTCAACCTGTAGTATATGAATTTGAAAACATCAAAGTGCCCACCTTGCTGATCATTGGAACCAGAGATCGTACAGCTCTTGGTAAACCTTTGGTTAGTGAAGAAGTAAGGAAAACCATGGGCTTATATGCCGAATTAGGTAAAAAAACACAAAAAAAGATACCCAATGCGAAATTAGTAGAAATAGAAAACATTGGACATTTACCACACATCGAAAAATTTAAAAGCTTTATTACACCATTAATAAAATTTCTAGGACAATAAGGCTAAACAAACTTATGCCATTTAATACCATTAGATGAGACTAACAGAAGCCGCACTTTAAAGTGCGGCTTTGTTGTTTTATATACAGACCAGAGGCCTTATG
>JBFHEL010000126.1:0-10055 GCA_041584155.1 Saccharicrinis sp. | reverse complement strand
TGAAGATTATGAATATTCAAATACCAATTATCTCTTGATATCTGAGATCATTTCAAAGGTAACGGGAATGAGCCATTTTCAATACATCAAGGAAGCAATATTAATACCCCTGGACTTGAAGAATACTTATGGTTCAATTCATGATATTAATATGGATGATTTGATGAGTGGTTATTATGTTGGAGTCGATCATGATATCAAGACAACGGACTATGGTTCTATGATAGCGACGGCAGAGGATATTGGCATTTTCATACGGGCCTTAAATGATGGAACCTTATTAAGAGAAGGAGAAAGAGAAATCTATTCTTCTATTTATGTGTATAATCACACAGGTTTAATCCCGGGATACCAAAGTATAGCCAACTATCACCAGGACATTGATGCGGTGGTTATCCAATTTACCAATACAACAGATTTTGATGGGTATAATTGGAGTTTATCGGATATTATATATAAACGGGTCTGTAAAATATTAAGAAAAGATAAGGAGTCTATCCTTTAAAAGCTTTTGTTAATGTGTGGATTATAGTAATTGATTCTTTGTTGTTTATTTATTGTATTATCATCCCTTTAGCTAAAGAAAAATTAAATCTCATTGGTGCAGAAAAGTAAGGTTATTGAGTGGTTGGATTTAAAGTCGTGTTTTTCTACCAACGAAAGTGTACTTAGAACAAGAGGATCAATAACTTATTTTTTTAGGATTAATATGCATGTTTTGCACCTATTGTCAGTAGTTTGGTTTGTGTTTACTCGTAAAATCCAATCCAATCCAATGTCAATTCAAAATTTCCGGGTTGCTTATCAGCAATCAAAATGCCTATTTGGCAGATATCTTTGGATAACAATGCAGGCTTGTTTTGTAAGATATTTCCTCTGAATGTGGGTACGAAGTCTTTGAATGGTAATTTAAATTCCATCCATTCGTTTTTTTCTGTATGAATTTTTGCCTGATAGGCATAGTTATCAGAATTCCTATTGGTTCTGAATCTTATGTTATATTTTTTTCCATCACCCCTGGCACGTAAAATTACCCCCTTGAAGTCACTTTGCAAAGAATAATCGATGCTTGCCCTGATTGAAGCAAAACCTCCGTTGTTATCCAGAGATACTTCTCCTTTGAAAGTGGAGGTGCCATTGTCATTAAGCTTCATTTGACTTGTAGAAATACCACCCATTACCTCGTCGTTGACAGTATACCAAATACCGGATGTTACTGCCGTATTAAAGTCGAAGATGATTGTTTTACCTTTTACCATAGTTATAAAAATCAGAGATATTGTTTTTACGAAAGTTAAGTTTAACAAGGTGTATGCTAAATGTTTGTGCCAGGTTGGCATTTACCATATCTTTTTTCAATGGCTTTCATCCTGTATTCAAATATCTCCTTAAGTTTCTTTTTGATGATCAAACTATTGGCGATATTTCCCAACAAACCCATCGGTGGTTTGTAACTGATGATATCTTTCATCAATACACCGCCCTCAATTGGTTCAATAAAATGCTCGTGATGCCAAATGGTATATGGACCCATTCGTTGTTCGTCAACAAAATAAGACAGGTGTTTTACATGGGTGATCTCTGTGACCCATGTGGTTCTTAAACCCGGTAAAGGGGTAACCATATAACTAATCATCATCCCGGGATACATCTTCTCGGGTAAATCTTTAGAGGTGATTTCGAAACCCATATATTCGGGTGTAATTTTCTTTAGGTTTTTTGGAGAAGAAATAAAATCCCAAATCTCAGCTAATGGGGCATTGATTTTTTGTTCTCTTTTGTACTGATAAAATCCCATATCAATTGGCTATTTATAGTTTTAAGTTTTTTAATATTTTGTTGGGTTTGACTTTTATCCATCTCTTACAAATATCCCTGGGTTCATTTGCAGGTATAACTTAATCGCTTACAGTCGTGTTAATTAATAAATTCATTTATTTCCAATGACTTAGTGTTTTGTGAAGAATTGCAAAATATCAATAAACACCTGATTTGACGCAAGATTATTTAATATTGTTTAATAAAAAGTCACACAAGTTAAACAGTAATGGGCAAAAAAGGTTTATTAAAGCTCGAATAAATATCATGAGCTAATGAGTTTTAATTGATAAGTTCATCATTTTAGCTGATGGTTTTTAATAGTTATTGTCAATTCCCGGAATATGATCCTTCTTCGTGAAATATATTCAGCATTATATTCCAAGGAAATATAAGCACCTCAATTTTTTGGAAAAATATAGACGAGCGATTATTAGTTTAAGTCTCTTTATAAATAAGATAGAATTAGTACGTATTTGTTCCTTTATATATAAGAATAGCTATATTTAGTATCTATATGTTACCTATTCGTAATGCTGTTTTAGTCAATTTTTTATTGGTTGTTATAATCTTAAGTGTTTCTTATATAGTTCTATATGAGCTATAAATTAGGTATTTAAATTTTTAGTGTACATCATTAAATAAGAATTCTCAATATTTCATGCTTTATATAACATGATCTTTAGATTATTGTGCAGATACTCATCTTTATTGTGGGTTTTGATAAGCGTTAAAGATTTGAATAAGGGAAAAAACAATAAGGTTTTTACTGGCTGAATGAAATTTTTCTTTTTGTAAAATAGAAATAAACTTTATCGAATTTTGGTATACTATGCCTATGTACTGTTGATTGAGCAATTCATTGTATAATTGATTTAGTATTTGGTTTATTCTAATGATAGTGTATTAACTAATACACTGAACCAAAATATATAAATAACATAAAAACTATAGATGTATATACAAAAAAAGCGATATTGTTGTATATTAAAAGGCTGTAGGCTGTTTGATTCATGTGTAGCTGTCGTTGAATTTTGTTGTGATAAGTAATAAACTTTATGCGTAAATATTTTTCTTACAAGCAAATCATCGTGTACGAAGACTTTATTGAGAATTTGCCTACATTTATGATAGCTGAAGAGAAAGCTTACATGCAAAGCTAAGCTTGAAAATTTGAGCGATTAATCAACCCAGAAGCTATTGACTATAAATATGAATAATATGGGGTTTGTTTACTCAAATTCTTCACCCAACAGGAGGTTTCATAAAAACTAAAATAGCATTCAGAAGAGTTTAAATATTTATACAATATGAATAAAACAGGACAAGCGATGTTGAACAATTTGTTTAACAGAACAGATACTAATAGCAAGAAAAAGGTATCATTAGTTTTATCTGGAGGAGGGGCAAGAGGGATAGCTCATATAGGAGTTTTGGAAGAGTTGGAAAAGCAAGGTTATGAGATTCATGCCATAGCAGGAACTTCTATGGGAGCTGTGGTCGGAGGAATTTATGCTGCCGGTAAATTAAAGGAGTTTAAAAAATGGATTCTGGATATCAATAAAATAAATATTTTTAAACTAGTAGATTTTACTCTGTTTAATAAAGGTTTTATTAAAGGAGATAAAGTTTTTGAAGAATTATCCACCTTTATACCTGATAATCAAATCCAGGATCTACCAATTAAATTTTCAGCAACAGCCACTGATTTAATAGCTAAAAAAGAAGTTCTTTTCACAGAAGGAAGTTTGTATAAAGCTATGCGCGCTTCCATTGCTATTCCAAATGTTTTAACACCTGTAAATACAGAAGATTCTATTCTGGTGGATGGAGGGGTGATTAATAATATACCGATTAATCATGCCTATCGTATTGATCATGATCTGTTGGTTGCCGTTAATGTAAATTCAGACATTCCTATTCCTACAAATAATATGAAGAAAAACGAACGTCACTCCCTCTATTTAAAGGCAGTAAATAAATTTAATAAGCATCTGAGTGAATCATTCTCAGCCACTAAGCATAAACATAAAGAGTTAAGTTATTTTGATATTATTAATGTATCCTATGAAATCATGAGGGATCAAATGGTTAAGTTCTCTCTTGCAAACTACCCTCCTGATATTTTAATAGAAACGTCCCGACACAGCTGTAATGTATATGATTTTTATAAGGCAGATCAATTAATAGAAATGGGGCATAAGGCAGCAATAGCTAGTATCAATAAATATGCAGAGCAATTAAAAATTTAAATCAGTTAAAAGGAGGATTTACCAGCGAACAGTTTTATTTAAAGTTTTAAAAAAAACAACCATAAAATAATTCTGTTTTTTTATTACCCGGGTAAGCATTCTTTAATTAGGTCTTGTTAACTTTAAAACATGAATTTTTTTAAACCAAATAATTAAAAAATGAAAAAAAAATCTATCACATTATTATCTGCGCTTTTAAGCCTTAGTATGGTTATAACGCTAATTAGTTGTAATAGTGCAGCTAAAGAACCCAGTAAAAAAGAAGCTAAGGAAACAGCAACTGTTTTTGCGAGCGACGTTATTCCGTTTTTCAATCATTGGAATTTGATTTTAGGAGATGGATCAAATGCTGGCACAGCAATTAATTATGAAAATAAGGATTTCTTTTATACAGCTAATGATGGGGAAAATTGGGTTGTTTTTAAATCTCCCAATGCAGGAAATACTCATGGAACATCCAATAATACACGTACCGAATTGGCTCAAAAGAAAAAGTGGTCTCCTATGACTGATGCTAAATTAGCCGCTACACTTAAAGTAATGAATGTGTCAGCTACGGGTGATGCACGGGTAGCCGCTTCATATGCTGTTGTTGTTGGTCAAATTCATAGTGCCGATGGGCATGAGAACGAGCCTTTAAAGATATTTTACAAGAAATTTCCGGGTCATACCAAAGGTTCCGTTTTTTGGCATTACGAAATTAATACTGCAGGAGATGACAATACCGGAAGATGGGATTATTCAACTGCTGTTTGGGGTTATGATTTTTCGGTTGTGGGTGAAGAAGCCAATACCTACCCGGAAGAACCTGCTGACGGTATCGCATTGGGCGAAGAGTTTAGTTATGAAATTGAAGTGAAGGATGGAGTTATGTACTTGAAATTTACAAGCCAAGGCCATGAGACAAAAACGTTCACAAAAAATTTAATCGTATCAGAATATTCTACCACAGCTGATATTCCTAAGCAAACTCAGGATTTATTTGTACCAATTGGTCAGGATGGTGTAGAGCGTGAAAATGCATATTCAGATGAGGGTATATTTTTTAAGCTGGGTTGTTATAATCAAACAAATGGAAAATCGCCTGAAGTGAATAAAAACTGGTGCTCAGGTGCTGAAACTCATGGCGGTAATATTCAAAAACAATATGCAGATGGTAACTATGCCGAGGTTTGGTTTAAGGATGCAAGTATATATGTAAGTGATGAGGTGGTGTCTAATGAAGGTTATTTTATTGAAAATGATAGGAAGTAGCAAGCTTCAAAAATGCTTATAAAATGAACCATGATTAAGTATTTCTCACACAACCCGTCCCGCTTAAGCGGGACGGGTATGATTAATTTCGGCGAGTTCTCCTGCATTTTGTGGGACAGACTATATGGCCTTTGAAAAATAAATTTAAACAGATAAAAGTATATTGTACTGTTAGAATATTTACCAAATATTATCCCTGAATTATCTTATTGTGCTGTAAATTTGAAATAAAACCCATGACATTACTATTTTTCTATCTTTTTCTGGCTCTATTTGTTTCATTTCTATGCTCAATAATGGAGGCGGTACTTCTTTCAACACCTCAATCCTTTTTGATTGTTAAACAAGAAAAAGGAAATGCCTGGGCAAAATCCTTTGTAGATTTAAAAATCAATATAGATAAGCCTCTTTCTGCCATTTTATCCTTAAATACCGTAGCACATACCATTGGGGCAGCAGGAGTGGGTGCTCAGGCTGTTAAATTATTTGGCGAAGCTTCCTTTGGGGTGGTGTCTGCTATATTAACCATATTAATTTTGATTATTACAGAAATAATTCCCAAAACAATAGGTGCCCGGTATTGGAGAAATCTGGCTATGGTTTCTTCCCATATCATGCAGTTTATGATTATTATTACTTATCCTTTGGTTGTTCTTTCTGCGCTAATTACTAAGCTTATTTCAAGAAATGGCCAAGAGCAAACAACAAGTAGGGAAGAAATAGCAGCATTGGCCAGTATGGGTACCGATGAAGGTATCTTTACGGAAAAAGAACATAAAATAATTCAGAACTTACTTAGACTTAAAAATGTAAAAGTAACAGATATTATGACACCAAGAGTGGTGGTGGTGGTGGCTGACGAAAATCTGACATTAGAAGAGTTTCTGAAAAACAAAGACTATTTAAAATTCTCCAGAATACCCATTTACACTGAGGATTATGAAAATGTAACCGGATATGTGTTTAGGCATACTGTTCTGGAAAAACTGGCAGAAGACCAGCATCAGTTAAAATTGAGAGATGTTAAACGTGAGATAGTGGCGGTACCTAATAATAGCATGTTATTTAAAGTGTGGGAAATATTATTGGCCCAAAAAGAGCATATGGCATTAATTGTTGATGAATATGGAGGTATAGATGGAATTGTAACAATGGAAGATATAATTGAAACATTGCTGGGCCTGGAAATAATAGACGAAACAGATACCATCGTTGATATGCAAAAATATGCAAGGGATAGGTGGAAGTTGAGGCAAGCGAAATATAATTTAATTGATAAATTAAATAAAAAGGATAAGCATTAAAATTTATAGGGGCTGAATGTTAATTTGGTGTTCCTACTGAGAAACATATTAGGCCAAAATGTCTCCTAATTAGTCCATCAAAAGAGTTAAATGTGGAATTATAACGAATGACTGTAAAATTTTTGGGTAAAATGAAGTATTATAGGGGAGGAACAAATACATTTTTTTATAGGAAACAGCGCTTAAAAAGGAGGGTAGTAAGCGTTACTTTTAAGTGGTAAATACAGCTAACAATCATTAAGGCAGTTTAATAAACCGATTCTTCGGAACCCTTTACTAATCATTCTGCCAGTGTGAGTAGCCATTGATAATGAAACAATATTGACTGTCAAAAAAAAAATGATGTATTACTCTATTTTTTTTGGATATGATGAACAACTATTCTCTTTTATTATTTTATTTGTATGGTATAAATCAAGTTTTAATTGTGTGTAATGAAAACAAATAAAGTAAGAGTGATTCAGGATTTTGAAAAACTAAATTCTGATATTCAGGAACAAATTAAATTGGTATATCCTAATGGATTTAGTCAGCATTTAATTGAGTTCAAAAACAAAAACAACGAAACAGTATACGCTTTGCCTTTTGAAACAGATGAAAAAATGTATATGGTTCGAATGAGTGTTAGAAAAGCGATTCAATTAATCGAAGACGATGAGGATTACGATGATGATGGTAATTTAAGAGACGATATCCGTGAGAAATATGAAGAGGATCATTCTGATGTTGATTATCTGTC
This sequence comes from Saccharicrinis sp., assembly GCA_041584155.1. GTDB lineage: Bacteria > Bacteroidota > Bacteroidia > Bacteroidales > Marinilabiliaceae > Saccharicrinis. The sequence continues at coordinate 2,688 of JBFHEL010000126.1, read as the reverse complement.
GGAAAACGACAATTATGATGATGGCGAATAATTTTTTTATTTGTTAGTTGAATAGGAATGTTACACAGTGTGTGTAGGAGACTATAGGATAGCTATGGAAACGTTGTTTTTTAAGGAATAGTTCCATTTGGTGATTATGTAGTGTTTTAATACGTGCATTTAGCACAATTAATCATCGAGTTAATTTAGGTTGCAAAAGCCGTTAAAATATTTTTTTTATCGCTTTTTTGTTACTGTCTTCTCATGTATATTTAATTGAAAGTAAACAGTTTAAAATATATTTTAGGCTACATAAATGTGTAATATTCAGCCTTTTATTCAGTCGTCAGACATTAAGTTAATTGTATTCGACTTACATGGTTCCATTACAAACCGGACATCTATTCATCCGTACCATATAAGTTATCGCAATAAATATATCGAAAAGGAAACCGGTGCCACAGAGCCTATAACCATACAGTTAACTACAGACGAGGCCTTTGAACAGTTTCCTATGCTCGATAAGTATGCTTATTATAAGAAGAGAGATCATGATCCTGCTTTTAAATTTGAAAGCATTCATACCCCTAATCCATTATTGAGAGCAAAATTACAAGCGCTGTCATCCTCTTTTATTTTTGTTTTATATACAGATAGTTACCACAAGCAAATTGACAGAACGCTTGAAGCAGTTAATCTACTGGGTATATTTGATGAAATTATAGGGGTTGAAGAGAACCAGCGAAAATTAGCACCTACTACAATTATATATCCTGAACTATGCAGGCGCTATCATATTCATATGCATCATATTCTTATGATTGGAGATCGAATGGATAAGGATATAAATCCTATTTTAAAGGCAGGGGGAAATGCATTGCAGGTAAAATCTGATGAATTTATGCTGGAGGCCCTCGATTTTATTGGTAATAAATTTTTTAAAAAAGAGACTAATATTCATATATGAACTTGAATATTCGGAAAGCTGGTATCGATGATATTGAGTTTTTAATGCACCTGGAGAAGGAATCATTTCCATCTTTTCAACAAGGAACAAAGCAAAGTATTAAACATGGTATTCAAAGTGAATTTCAGGAAATTCTGATTGCAGAAACTAAAGGTAAAAACAAAGAACGCATTGGTTCTCTGATCCTTTTTAAGTACCGTAAGTGTTTGCGAATTTATTCAATTGCAGTTTTACCCCAATTCCAAAATAGAGGCTTTGGCGATGATTTGCTGAATCATGTGATTGACTTGGCCAATAAACTTCATTATGAGAAAATATCCATTGAAGTAAGGGCAAAGAATACAAAATTAATTCACTGGTATCAGCAACGTGGTTTTACATCCAAAGGAAGTGTACAAGATTATTATATGAAAGATGAAGATGCCATTAAAATGGAATATAAAAAGATAAACCATAAAACAAGTAATGTTGTTGTTATTAATCAGCCATTTAAATGGGAATTTACTGATATTAATGCCAAAGTTATTACAGTAAAAGAATATATTAACAACCCTATCTATCAAACAAATACTGATTTTAGGATATTTAATTTATGTAGCTCCTATAAATATCAGAGCTATGGCTACTATGTTTCATTGTTGGCTTCTGCCCGTGGTCAACGTATTATTCCCAGTACCATTACCATGCGCGATTTTCGCATGGTAAATGTTATTCAATCTTTTTCTTACGAAATTGAAGAACAGATTAATCAATTGCTGAGTAAAGCAGATGCGAATGAGTTTACGCTTAATATTTATTTCGGGCAAACCAGTGAAAAAGGGTATTCTACCCTGGCTAAAAAGCTTTATCAATTATTTGAAGCTCCCTTATTTAAAGTAGTATTTGCTAAGAGTGAGAAGTGGATCATCCGTAAATTAGAGGTTTTAACCTTAAATAAAATTCCAGAAGCAGAGTTTGTTTATGTATCAGAATTTGCCAAACGATATTTTAATAAAAAAAGGTTTAATCATACTAAATTAATCAATTACAAATATGATTTAGCTATTCTGGTAGACCCCAACGAAAGCACTCCTCCCTCTTGCCCTCTTGCCTTGCAAAAGTTTAAAACGGCAGCAAATAACAAAGGTTTATATGTTGAGTTTATTACTAAATCCGATTTTAACAGGATCAATGAATTTGATGCGCTCTTTATTAGAGAAACAACCAGTGTGAATAACCACACCTATGAATTTTCAAGAATGGCCTATGCCGAGGGATTGGTTGTTATCGACGACCCGTGGTCTATTTTGCGTTGTTCAAATAAAATTTATCAGAATGAGATATTTAAAATACATAAACTGCTAACACCTGAAACAACCATTTTTACCAAGAACTTATTCGATAAAAAAATATTAAAGCAATTAAAGTATCCGCTGGTGCTTAAACAACCCGATAGTGCTTTTTCTTTAGGAATTACAAAGGTTGAAGATGAGGAGGAAGCGCTCCTGGCCTTGAATAAGCTGTTTAAAAAATCAGATATGATTGTTTGTCAGGAATTTTTATATTCTGACTTTGATTGGCGCATTGGTGTGATGGATAATAATCCCATTTTTGCTTGTAAGTATTATATGTCGAAGGGCCATTGGCAAATCTATAATTGGAAAGGCGAAGAGGAAGATAACTCTGGCGATTCAGAAACACTAAGCATAGATATGGTTCCTGAAATTGTTTTAAAAACTGCATTAAAAGCTTCGTCTCTTATT
>JBFHEL010000125.1:0-10145 GCA_041584155.1 Saccharicrinis sp. | reverse complement strand
GCGTATAAATGCATCTTCAATATCCGAAAACTGTGGGGTATTCATTCTATTTTGTTTTTAATGCTTATTGGTACGTTCAAAATATTTCTTTAGTACTAAAAGAGAAATTAACTTCTCTCTCTTTTTATCCTGAAACTGATGGCAATAGGCGTTTGCATTTTTAATTATTGCCTGTGCTTTATCCGGATTAGTAAGGTAATAACTTATCTTTTCGTTTACATTGGAATAGTCATTGTGTATCTCTATGTAGTGATAATCTGGTATTAATGTTCCTTCCATAAACCAGGTTTCGTATTTTGGTTTTGGCATCACTGCTATAGAATTAGAAGACATAATCCATTTTAAATTGGAGGCCACATCGTTTCCTTCGAGCGATAAAATAAATTTGTAATCAAGCTGATTGTATATGCTTAGCTTTTCTTTAACCCAATCTGAATTCACATTGTTAGCATTTACCTGTCCGATATTACATAGGGGATTAGTAAAATGTTTCTCGAAAAATTTTACCCGTTGAGGCTGATAATCCCATAAGTTCCCTCTCCATAGCAGCTTATTCTGCTTCTGTAAAAAGGATTTACTGTCTTTAACAAAAATAAAATGTCTGATTTTATTTAAATTTAGAAGAACAGAATTTGTGTTTTGGTTACTTATTGGTCTGCTTTTTACGATAGTAGGAATAACAGGTATTTCAGTTATGTCACCAAATAAATAGCTGAATTTAAAATCAGGGTTAAAAAATCTTTTAAAGGGAAGGGAATCAAAATAATAGGTTTTGCATTTACTTTGTAGGGTAAATTCCTTTAAAGGCAGAACGGTATCAGGTAATATACAATCGGAGTTTAACTTATTGTAATAATCAACTCTCTTGTTTATATAGGTAGTGTCGTATTTGCTTTGTAGTCTTATCAGGGTTTTTTCTAAGGCTTTAGCAGTATAGCGGGGGCTTAAAAATAATTTTATATACTGTTGTGGATAGTATATAAGATTGATTTTTTTATACCTGAGGTCGAATAATTTTTCCAGTTTTATCCTCATTTATGTATCTGATTTGGAAAATTTACTATTTATTTCTGCAGCTATTTGTTGGGGTGTAATGTCTATCAAACATTTTTTGATTTCTTTAAGTTTACATTTTGTATTGCCGTGTTTGCTACAGGGTTGGCAGGGTAGTTTACGTTCAAATATTTTCATCTTCTCGCCCGTAGGATATCCAAATGCTGTGGGCCCAATGATGGCGCAACCGGGTACATTAAACAGGTCGGCGGCATGTAAAAAGCCAGTATCGCCACTAACTACATATTTAGCCATCGAAGTTACACAAAAGCTCTCCAGTAAAGAGGTTTTTCCTGCCAGATTGAGTACCCTTTGAGGATCAACTTGTTCAATCTCTGTACAAAAATCATCTGTCGGTCCAGCCAATATGGTAAAGTGAAAATCGGGCAGCAGGGTAACCAGTTTTTTCCAGTATTCAACAGGCCAGCGTTTTAATTCCCAGGCAGCCGATGGGACCAGGGTTATGGTTTTGTGCGGTTGTTTTTGGAGTAATTCAACGCATTTTTGATGGGTTTGTGCTGGAAATACCCAGTTATCCTGAGGAGTGAAAAATTGATGTATCCCCCATTTTTTTAAGGGGTTACGAAACGATTCAAAAGCCCTGAATGGTTTAGGTAAAAGGTTAATCCGAAAGTTAAACAGAAGCATTCTTTTGAGGCGGTTTTTTCTGCGCGTAATAAGTTTGCTTTTGTTTCCTAAGGGACAAAGAATGGTCTTTAATATATTTGAGCGGATATTACTATGTGCGTCGTAAATATGAGTATAGCCTTCTTTTTTTAATTGAAAGGCCATTTTTATTAGTCCAGCAAAGCCTTGTTTACGGTCAAAAGCTATTAAACGATTGATTCTGGGATCTATCTCTAATAAAGAGGCTAAGTCCTTACGAACGATCCAATGTATTTCACAACTGGGATGGTGGTTTTTAAAGCCAGCTGTTACCGACATACATTGGATGATATCTCCAATTGAACTCAGACGAATGATTAGTATTTTTTTCAAACTTCCTTTTTTTTATAAAGCAAAGATTCAGAAGAGATCGGAACCATTAAAATAATAATAGTTGCTTTAAAATGTGTTTCTATTCTATTTGGGGTTATCAGTCGTGCAGTGAGCCCATTAAAACCGAGGCTTTGTTGTCTTTACACTCAAAGATTCCTCCGTCACACTCAAAAATATGTTCCTTACCATTCTTACCGATTACGCGTATTTTACCTGTTGTTAATTTTGATACAATAGGGGCATGGTTTTTAAGTACAGTAAAGCTGCCATTTATTCCTGGCAGCTGAACCAGACCTATATCGTCGGAATAAAGGGTTTTATCGGGAGTGATTATTTCTAAATTTAAATCCATTTCTATTTAGCTTCAGCAAGTATTTTTTCTCCTTTTTCAATAGCTTCCTCTATCGTACCAACAAGGTTAAAAGCTGCCTCAGGATATTTATCCACTTCTCCGTTAATAATCATATTAAAACCTTTAATGGTGTCTTCTATTTTAACAAAAGTTCCTTTTAATCCCGTAAATTGCTCTGCTACATGGAAGGGTTGAGATAAGAATCTTTGTACTCTTCTGGCACGGTGAACAACCAACTTGTCTTCTTCAGACAATTCTTCCATACCCAGGATAGCTATAATATCCAGTAGTTCTTTATATCGTTGTAAAATTTCTTTTACTTTTTGGGCTGTATTGTAATGTTCCTTACCCACAATGTCGGGGGTAAGCATGCGTGAAGTTGAATCCAAAGGATCTACAGCAGGGTAGATACCTAGTTCTGCTATTTTACGGCTTAAAACGGTGGTGGCATCCAGATGGGTAAAGGTGGTGGCAGGAGCTGGATCTGTTAAATCATCTGCAGGTACATATACTGCTTGTACTGAGGTGATAGAACCATTTTTTGTGGAGGTAATTCTTTCCTGTAGCTCCCCCATTTCAGAGGCTAGTGTTGGTTGGTATCCTACAGCCGAAGGCATACGACCTAATAATGCAGATACTTCAGATCCGGCCTGAGTGAAACGAAAGATATTATCAACAAATAATAAGATATCCTTGCCTTCACCAGTGCCATCGCCATCACGAAAACTTTCGGCAATACTTAAACCCGAAAGAGCTACTCTGGCACGTGCCCCAGGGGGTTCGTTCATTTGACCAAAAACCATTGTAACTTGTGATTTGTCCAGGGCTTTTTTGTCGACCTTAGATAAATCCCAACTTCCCTCTTCCATGCTTTTTTTAAATTCCTCACCGTAATCTACAATGCCTGCTTCAATCATTTCACGAAGCAGATCGTTTCCTTCACGGGTACGTTCACCTACACCGGCAAATACTGAAAGTCCGTCATATCCTTTGGCGATATTATTAATAAGTTCCTGAATAAGGACTGTTTTTCCTACACCGGCACCTCCAAATAAACCAATTTTACCTCCTTTGGCATAGGGCTCAATTAAGTCAACTACTTTTATTCCGGTAAAAAGAATTTCTGATTCTGTAGATAGGTCTTCAAATCTTGGAGGATCCCTGTGTATGGGTACTCCGTTTGTTTTATCAATATCTCCAATGCCATCAATAGCTGCGCCGGTTACACTTAATAACCGACCTTTAACGGTATTGCCCTGAGGCATCATAATGGGTTGGCCTGTAGCAATCACTTCCATCCCGCGAACCAAACCATCCGTAGTATCCATTGAGATACATCGTATTGTGCTTTCTCCAATGTGTTGCTGACACTCGATGGTTATTTTTTCTCCGTTTTCACGTATAATTTCAAGTGCATCTAATATACTTGGTAGTTCTTGATCATTTAAATCAAAACTTACATCAATAACAGGTCCTACAACCTGTATTATTTTGCCTGTTAGTTTTTTCATGAGCTATTGAAAATGTTATTTATTTGGGGCAATAAGTTACAAATTAATTGAAAGAACTAATGATTTCGTTGCATAAGTTTCGACGAAAACTCAAGGAGTTCTTTTTTAACCTTCTCATTACCTTCTATTTGGCTGATATTTAGAACGGCTTTGTTAAAATATTCGTCCATTAATAGTTGCGATTTTTTATCTACCGCATTGTTCTTATAAATGTTTTTTACTTCATTTATTTTCTCTTCTTCATTAAAATTGGAGGCTTTAATCCACCCTTTTAACGTAATTAATTCGTTTTGGGTTGCAGTATTTAAAGCAGTGATGAGTAAAAATGTTTTTTTGTTAGCTATAATATCTCCTCCAATACGCTTGCCAAAAGTTTCCTGATTTCCAAAGGTATCTAAAAAATCGTCTTGTAATTGAAAAGCCATACCCATATTTATTCCAAATTGATAAATAAGATCAGCCTGTTTTTCTGATGCATTGGCTATTAAGGCTCCTATTTTTAGGCTTCCGGCCAATAAAATAGCCGTTTTAAGGCGTATCATTTCCAAATACTCTTCCACAGTAACATCCTCTCTGTTCTCAAAATCCATATCGTATTGCTGGCCTTCACAAACACCCAGAGCTACTTGGTTAAAGAGATTAAGTACTTGTTGTAATTGTTGGGTTTTACATTGGGCTATATACTGATAGGCATTAATGAGCATAGCATCACCTGAAAGAATACCAACATTATCATTCCACTTTTTATGTACCGTGGGTTTGTTACGTCTTACCTCAGCATTGTCCATAATGTCATCGTGTAATAAGGTGAAATTATGGAAAATTTCCAGTCCAAGTGCTGGTTTAAGGGCGTGTTGAATGTCACCGTTAAACAACTGTGTGGCCATCAGGCACAAGGCGGGTCTTATTCGTTTACCACCCATATCCATTGTGTAGTCTATGGGTTCGTATAAATTTATCGGTTTCTTAATAAAGTCAGTCTGCTTTAATTCATTACTGATAAGTTCTTGGACTTGTTGTAAGCTTAACATTTACTCTTTCTCTTTTTTTAGGGTTTCAATTCTCAGATCTTCTAATTCAATATCTTCATCTTCATTATAAATATGTAACAAAGGTTCTTTAAATGATTTATTCGTAATTTGTTTTTCCAGAGTAAGCAATAACGAAGGTAATAAAATGAGATTGGAAAAAAGAGCAATCAATAAGGTTACTGCTACCAAAATACCCAAAGCTACAGTGCCTCCGAATTCAGAGAATCCGAAGATTCCAAATCCAAAAAATAAAATTATTGAAGTGTAGATCATGCTGGTGCCTGTTTCTTTAAGAGCTAAAACCACGGCTGCTTTAATACTCCAATTGGTTTCACTCAGTTCCTGACGGTATTTTGCCAGGTAATGGATCGTATCATCAACCGATATACCAAATGCTATACTAAAAATTAGTATTGTTGAGGGCTTGATGGGTATGGAAAAATAACCCATTAAGGCGGCGGTGGTGATTAGCGGAATAAGGTTGGGTATCAGAGAAACTAATACCATTCGTTTTGATGAAAACATCCATGCCATAAATGAGGCAATTAATAAAATGGCCAGTAACAGACTGATAAATAAGTTATGAATTAAATATCGAGTGCCCTTAAAAAATAAAACACTGGTGCCTGTAACCGTTGTGTCGTAGGTATCTTCGGGAAACATTTCTTGAAGGTCCTCCAATACCTGATTGTTGAGCTCTGTCATTTTAGTAGTTCCAATATCTTTTAATCGGAAGCTTAACCGGGTTTTTGTACGAAGAGAATCTAAAAATGAATTAACTATTTTTGTATGATCCCCCTTACTGTTCGATACATACGAAAGTATGAAGTTGCGTTCCTGATTACTTGGAATACCATAGTATTTTTTATTGCCATTATAAAAAGCCTGACGTGCAAATTTAACAACCTCAGATATGGAGACAGCTTTTGAGACATCGGGATTGGCTGCAAGATGTTTGCTAAACTGATCTATTTTTTTCAGGTTGCTGGTTTTTAATACACCATTGGCTTTTTTAGTGTCAATAGTAATTTCCAGGGGCATTAGACCATCAAAATTTTCTTCAAAATATTTTAAATCCACATAAAGAGGATCATCGTGTGGGATGTCGTCGAGCATATAGCCTGTGGTTTTAATCATACTAATGCCTATGAAACCTAAAATTAATATGATGCCCGTTATAATGTAAATAATTTTACGCTTGTTTAGTGAAAAATGAACCAGCTTAGTAATTATTTTATTTACACTTTTATTTTCTAAATGGTTTAGGTGTCTCTCCTTGGGTTCTGATAAAAAGCTGAATATAATTGGGATCAATAGGAGTGAAAGGATGAAGACGCCAATAATATTAATGGCTGCAATAATTCCAAATTCTACCAGTATCTTACTGCTCGTAAATATAAATGTAGCAAAGCCAGATGCTGTTGTCAGATTAGTTAAGAAAGTGGCGTTACCGATCTTGCGAATCACTCTTTGGAGTGCCTTGATTTTATTGCCATGTTTCTTGTATTCCTGATGATATTTGTTCAGTAGAAAAACGGAGTTAGGTATTCCGATTACTATAATCAGAGGGGGTATCATCCCTGTTAAAATGGTTATTTTAAAGCCAAACAAGGATTGGGTTCCCAAAGCCCAAATTACTGCTATCCCAACCACAAGCAAAGAGAATATGACCACCTTAAAGGAGCGGAAGAACATAAATATGATGATGGCTGTAATACCAAGAGCCATATATATAAACATATTCAGTTCCTTTTTAACCATTTCAGCTGTTGTTACTCTGATATAGGGAAGCCCTGAATAATGTACTTCATTGTTTGATGATAGGGTGTATTGTTCTCCAGCCTTGATAACATCCTTTATTAGTTGAACCCTTTCAGGACTCTGCAGAATGGCGGGATCAAGGGTGATAGCAATTAAATAACTATTTGATTTTTTATTGTATAAATTCCCCTCATAAAAAGGCAAGTCGAAAAATTCTCTTTGAATAGAATCCAGTTCGTATTGTGATGAAATATTTCTATTGAAAAGGGTCTGTGTTTCAAACTGCTTTTTATCTTTGTTTTTTACCAGGTTATAGGTTTCTGTGGCAGAAAGGACTGAACTTACCCCATTTAACGATGACAGGTTATCGATTAGCTGAATCCATATTTTGTAATGTTGCAGAGAGAAAAAGTCTTTATCTGTAACTCCAATCACCATCAGGTTTCCTTCGTTGCCATATTGTTGGTTAAATTCCTCATATTCTAAATAAGCGGGATCGTCCTCTGGTAATAAAGGTGCATATTGATATGACATTTGTACATCTGCGGCCTTGTAAGCCATAAAAGTAGTGATAGCCAGTAAAATGAAGATGATTGGTAATCTGTTTTTTAATATAGTGCGCGCAATGAAAATCCACATATTTTTTTCTAATTAGCAATTAAAACAAGTTGCGAATATATAATTAATTACAACTTTAAATAAATACCTTTTATCAGTGTAAAAACACTTATTTCATGGTGTTACTTGTCATTCCTTCCATTTCAATAAGTAGGTCATCCTTATAAATATCGGTATTAAACAGGAGTAAAGTGGTGTGGGGAAGTTGGGTCTTTAAAATCTCCTTCACTTGTGCATTATCCTTCGTGTTTTTAATATAAATCTTTAAAAGCTGAATTTCCTGAGGCACTAAATTCTTCTGTTCAAGGGTGATTTTTTCTATAAGTGCAGTTATGTCCCTTAATGACTGTAGGGTTTGTTCTTTAATATTCTGAACCGTGTTTGATGTGGAGTTAAACCAAATTTCCTGATCAGTGAGGTTTAATAATTTTCCTTGTGCGATTGATTGCTCTGGTTTGTTAAAAGACACTACGCTTTCGTAGTTGTTAAAAGCATTAAAATCCAGGGTTGTGTTTCCATACGTACTACCTGCTATCGTATGTGACGGATGTCCGTTTTTTAATAATGGTTCGTCAAAAAAGAATTGTTTTATCTCATTAAAAAGGTCATAGTATGATTCTTTATTGCCTTCAAAGGTAGTCTGCTTAAGAATGTTGGGTATGAAATTCCATTGTCGGTAGATGTGGCCGAAATTCATATCCTCTGCCATAAGTAGCTGTTCTGCAAAATCAAAAGAACGTTGTACGCTCATTAAAAAGGAGTCTTCATCAAACTGAATGCCTCCTGATATTAGTTCAACGCCCTTGGGGTGAGATATGGTAACATAGTTGTGCTTTAATATACTCTTGTAATTGATGGTGCATTCCGGATCTTTAATGGATTGACACTCAATCATTAATTCTTTATGGTCAACAGACTCTAACGAAATAAAAGTGAGTGCAGGTACCTTATGTTTATAGATGTCCTTTACTATTGTTTGGATTGCTTCGCAGCAATTATTAAAATCATCCGCATTGTTAGAGTTGATATAAAAATTGAATTTAACAATCTTACTATCCTGTGTTTTTTTGTTGATTTCATTTAGCGTATCACTAACTCTTGTTTCAAAGAGACTCCCCTCAAGTAGCTTATATAATCTTATTCCTCTCATTACTAAACCATGTGTTAAAATTGCCACAAATTTAGGTCTTTTATTGGTTTAGTGGAATTAACGAGGTGTTAATTTTGTGGTGTTATGCTTTTTTAAAGTATTTATTAACAAAAAAAGTAACTTATAATTATAATGATCGTAACAGTTGAAGGAAAACTTTTAACTATTATTGGGTTATTATATGAAAAAAATATTTTTATTTTTATTTTTTCTTTTGATGGTGCCAAAATTTGGCTTCAGTCAGGTGGAAAAGTATAAATCAGTATTTACATTAAATTTTATCCGTTACATAGGATGGGCGGAAGAGGCCAAACAAGGAGATTTTGTTATTGGTGTGCTAAAAAGCCCGGGTGTTGCTGATTGGTTGAATAAACAATCTCTGGGGAAAAAATTTGGAAATCAGGATGTGGTTATTAAAGAGTTTAAGTCTGTTGATGAGCTCGTTGATTGTCAGGTCCTTTATGTTGGTTCATCCTATAATTTCTTTAGGTATGCCGAGCAAATTAAATCTGTTTTAGGAAAGTATTCTTTGCTTATTACAGAATCGGAAGGTGCTATCAAAAAAGGTTCGGTGATTAATTTTGTCGTACGTGACGATATATTAAAATTTGAGGTAAGTGAAGCCAATGCGCAATCCACTGGTTTAAGTATAAGTTCGAAATTGTCTAATATGGGCGCTGCCATTAGAATGTAAAATAAAAAAGATGAAAATTAAGTTAAATATAGCGCAAAAGCTTATTGGTGGCTTTGGTTTGATTTTATTAGCCATTATCATAAACGGAGTTTCAACTTTTGTGACCCTGCAATATAGTAGAAACCTGAGTAATGATATTACCACGGTATATGGTCCTTCAGAAACTGATATCAGGCAATTTAAGGATATGATAATTTCCTCACAATCCTTAATTAAGAGCTGGGTGTTTGTGGATCGTCAACCGGGAACAGTTGATAAAAAAAGACTGGAGAAATTGCATAAGGAAGATTATCCTGCTCTTGTGAAAGAGTTGGATGAAATTAAAAAAAACTGGAGTAAGGCTGATCAGGAGGCCTTTGATAAAATTGTACATAAAACTGATTCTTTGCTGCAGAAACAAAGCTATGTCATGTCAAGTTTAAATTCGTTTGATGCTTATGACGATGTGATGGTTATTTTTGAAGTGGAACCAATGGTTCAGGAGGATGGTGATATTATCAATTTAAGTGATGAGATTCTTCAGGATTTAGATGTGATTGGAGATAAGTTTGTTGCTTTAAACAGTGAAGCACTCTCCGAGATGGATAGCTCCTTTAGGGGGTTTAATAATTTTGTTTTAATAATGATAGTGGTGTTAGTGCTGATATCGGTATTTATTGCTTATTTATTATATAATAGTATTATTGTACCATTAAATAAAGGGGTTACTTTTGCTCAAACCATTGGAGAAGGTGATTTAACGGCTGAACTGGAAATTAATCAGGATGATGAAATAGGTTTATTAGCCGATGCGCTGAAGAACATGGCATTAAATTTAAAACAGATTGTTGTTTCAATTAAAGAGAACGCCAATGATTTAGTGTCGAGTGGTCAAAATGTAAAAAGCAGTTCTCTGCAATTATCAAAGGGTTCAGCCGATCAGGCAGCTTCCGCAGAAGAAGTTTCAACCTCTATTGAAGAGATGGTAGCCAATATT
>JBFHEL010000124.1:0-10150 GCA_041584155.1 Saccharicrinis sp. | reverse complement strand
GTGAGGCACATAGGCTGAATAACCCCACATATTACCCGAAACATAATTACCGATTAAATCGTCCCAGACAGTAAGATCCATTTCGCGCCATTCGCCGGTCAGGTACTTAGAATATAAAAATTTCTTATCCGGGCGATAAAGATTTCTATACCCCACGCTTCTTTGAGCAAATAAAGCAGCGTCATCAGGCATGTTCATTTTGCTGGCTAACTGAGAGATACACCAGTCGTAATAATTTTGTTCAGTCGTTTTTGATACAGCACAATTTAATTCTGCAGGAACATAGCCCAACTGAATATATTCTTCCATTCCATTGTTATCGTAGTTAGGCGAATGTTTATCTAACGACATAGCTGCTGCACGAACTGCCTGATAAACCTTTTCATTGTCGATACCTTTAATATCTTTTAAAACTGCATCTACCATAGGAGAAACAGCATTATACCCAATCATACAAACATTATCGTGACCCATACATTCCCAAACGGGCAAACCAACTCCGGCATCGGCATGACGACTTGCCAGAGAATTAACAAAATCGGCTGTCTTCTGCTGATCTACAATGGTTAACAATGGATTTAGAGCACGATATGTATCCCAGGTAGAAAAATTAGAATATTGAGGAATTTCAGACTGATATACTTTTCCCTCCAACCAATATTTTCCATCCACATCAGAAATTAAATTTGGAGAGATAGCAGAATGGTAAATAGCGGTATAAAAAATTCTTTTATCCTCAATAGATTTTCCCTTGACCTGAATTTTATTAAGTTGCGAAGTCCACTTCTGAACAGCTTTGGCATAAATATCATCAAATGATTTATCGGCTCCTTCAGCTTCGTAATTGGCTTTTGCGCCCTTGTAACTCACAAACGACAAAGCCACTTTTACCTCCAGCTGCTCCTCTGGCAAAAGACTTATCTGTGCAAAGCCTTTAATATTCCCGCCTTTTAATTTTTTAGCTTCATTATTAATATCTTCATTCCTGGCAATTCCATAATTCGTAAAAGGTTTAGAAAATCTGGCATAAAAATACACTGTTCGTTCTCCTCCTTCTCCTTCACTCTTTTTATAACCCTGCATCTCTGTTTCCGAGAGATACTCAACTTCCGTTTGTATCACCTTTTCCATAATATGATGAGTTGGATCGATGATAACATTTAAGAGCCCTCCTTTGACAGAAGTATAGCGATGAACTCCCACTCTTTCAGTTGTAGTTAACTCAACTTTTACATCATAGTCATGAAGTAAAACAGAGTAGTAACCCGGCGAAGCTACTTCCTGATTATGGGAGAATCTGGATCGGTAACCCGAATCCGGATTTTCGTCAGTTCCGGGGTTCAGCTGCACCTTGCCCGTTGTAGGCATCAGCAATATATCGCCCAAAGCAGCCAGGCCTGCACCACTAATATGCGTATGTGCAAATCCTTTTAAAATACTATCTGAGTAATGATACCCCGAACACCAATCCCAGGCTTTAAAATCATTGGATGGACTTAACTGAACCATCCCAAAAGGAAGGGTTGCTCCGGGAAAAGTATGTCCTGCTCCATCTGTACCAATCATCGGGTCGACGTAATCGATGGGATGTTTCAGCTCTTTATTACACGATAGCAAAGCAATCATAGCCAGCAGGCATACAAAACCAATTTTAATCCTAGATCTGTTTATATTATTCATTCTTTTTCACTTAAAATAGGAATGGCCTTTGTTCCTAAGAACATAAAAAGGCCATTCCTTACCAACCTAACCTACCTTATTCACAAATTTTTTATTTTCATTATTTACTCATTGAATAGGGAGCAGCCTCTTTTGAACTTCCCCTTGTAGCATTTGGAACGTCATTCATTTCAACAACAATCTTTCCTCCTTTTTGTAATTCCTCATGCGTATAATAATTCCGGTCAATTAATTTGCCATTAAAGGTGATACTATTCACATAACAATTTTCTTTGCTGTTATTAGGGGCTTCAATCACCAGCTCAGTACCATTTTCCATTGTAATGGTTACTGAATCGAACAAAGGAGCACCCAAAACATATTGGTTAGTTCCGGGACAGACAGGATAAAAGCCTAAGCTACTAAAAACATACCATGCTGAGGTTTGCCCATTATCCTCATCCCCACAATATCCATCAGGGTTAGGCGTATACAATTTATTCATGACCTCACGTACTTTAGACTGGGTTTTCCATGGTTTTCCTGCATAATTATACAAATACAGCATATGCTGAATAGGCTGATTACCATGTGCATAATTACCCATATTCACAATCTGCATCTCTCTGATTTCGTGAATAGTAAACCCGTAATAAGAGTTATCAAAAATTGGAGGAAGATTAAAAACAGTATCCAGCTTACTAACAAACTGCTCATCTCCACCCATTAAATCAATCAATCCTTCAATATCCTGAAAAACACTCCAGGTATAATGCACACTATTCCCTTCGGTAAAAGCATCCCCCCATTTAAAGGGATTAAAAGGTGTTTGAAAAGATCCATCTTCATTACGTCCTCTCATCCACCCTGATTCTTTATCAAATACTTTTTTATAATTCTGGGCACGACTTTTAAATAAGTCAATTTCTTCCTGAGGA
This sequence comes from Saccharicrinis sp., assembly GCA_041584155.1. GTDB lineage: Bacteria > Bacteroidota > Bacteroidia > Bacteroidales > Marinilabiliaceae > Saccharicrinis. The sequence goes on along the minus strand of JBFHEL010000124.1, from coordinate 7,553 downwards.
CGGTTCAAAGCCATAGCCAGTTTCCAAACACAATAATCAGCATAGGCATATTCCAATGTTCTGGCCGTATTTTCATTGATATTCACATCATAAGGAATATATCCAAGTTGATTATAATACTCATGTCCCAATCTGCCTACCGAGGAAATTTCCTTATACACCTGGTTACTGTTTTTAAGAATAGCCTCATAGAGTTTTTCTATATCATACCCTCTGATACCTTTTAAATAAGCATCAGCAATGATAGAAGCCGAATTAGAGCCTATCATGCAGCCCCGGTGACCCGGACTGGCCCATTCCGGAAGCCAACCGCTTTCGTTATAGGTATTCACCAGACCCTCCATTATATGTCCGTTCAACTCAGGATACATTAAGGTAAAGAATGGGAAAACAGCTCTGAAGGTATCCCAGAAGCCATTATCTGTAAACATATAACCCGGCAATACCTCCCCATTATAAGGGCTATAATGAACTATTTGATTTTCTGCATTTATCTCGTAAAACTTACGAGGAAACAACAACACTCGGTATAAAGTGGAATAAAAAGTACGAATATGATCGATATTATCACCTTCCACGTTAATTCTTCCCAGTTCTTTGTTCCATTCTTTATGTCCTTCTTCTTTAATCTGAGCAAAAGTTTTATCGCCTATTTCTCGCCTTAAATTCAGCTCAGCTTGTTCGGGACTGATAAATGAAGAAGCCACTTTAACATTTACTTCTTCACCGCTTGTTGTTTTAAAACCAATGACTGCGCCCACCTGATCAGCCTCGGCCGTTTTAATTCCTGGATTTAAGATAGTATCATTCCAGGTATGTATAATCGCAAAATCCTTATCAAACTCAGCCACAAAGTAATTATGAAAATTATCAGGTACGCCTCCATGATTATTTTTGCAGTAGCCTATAATTTTTCTTTCCTCAGGTAGAACTTTTACCATGGAACCACCTTTAAATGCATCCAACAAAATATAAGACTGATCACTTTTGGGGAAAGTAAATTTAAACGCAGCAGCCCTTTCGGTTGGGGCAATTTCAACCTTTGTATCATAATCAGCTAAATACACACTGTAATAATGAGGCTTTACAACTTCAGCCTTATGCGAAAACCACGAAGCTCTCTTCTCTTCCTGAAATTCTAAATCACCTGTTACAGCCATTAAAGAAAAAGCAGCATAATCATTGATCCATGGGCTTGGCTGATGTGTTTGTTTAAACCCTTTTATTTTGTAATCGTCATATTTATAAGTCCATCCATCACCAAAATTTGCTGTCATGGGCGTCCAGAAATTCATTCCCCAGGGACGCGCAATGGCTGGATAAGTATTCCCATTGGATAAGGAAAAATCAGAATCCGTTCCCATTAAGGGATTGACATACGAAGTAAAATCTTTTGCTTCCTCTTTTTGTGAGGATCCGGAGTATGGTATGCAAGCTGTAAACAAAAACAGACATACTATTAATATATAATTTATTTTTATAAACATATTTTATTATTTGCTCAACGTAATTGATTTATTCAAACAAACTAACAACACAACAACCAGCTCACAACACCTCTTATTTATTTACTTAACACTCTGCATCTTGCAAACCTATTCACGTATGAATTCTAATATTTAAAGTTAAAATTAAAGTCTAAGCTCTGCAAAAAGATATATTGTTGCACGGCTGCCATTTATTGCGCTATAACGAGATAATCAGTTTAGTTATTTAATTATTTTAAAAAGTTATTTTTGAGACCTATATAATTACACTACAGTTATTTATACAATCCAATGCACAAATACACACCACAAAACCACAGCAGCGACTCATCATTTTTGTATTTCATTGGTTTTTTTTTAATACTTTTGAATGAACTGAAGATATTTAGGTCTTCTTCACACTCTTAAAAAAACACCTGTTAAGATGAAAACTGAAGATAAAACCAGAATCAGCCTACCCTCCTTTTTAATTGAGCCGAATGATGTTTTCCATATCGTAAGGAGAACTATTACAGCTGACGAGAATCTGGATTATCACGACCATGATTATGCTGAAATCCTATGGATTAAGGAAGGTTCTGGTATACACATCATTAATGGAGAAAAGTTGCCTATTTCGAAAGGCACCTTATGTTTGATTCGCCCTCACGACACCCATACATTTGTATCAACAGGCAACAATACCGGTCTTGTAGTAACTAATATTGCCTTCTACCTCGAAAGCCTTAATTTATTCAAAGAGAGGTACTTTCCTAATTCACAAACATTATTTTGGACAGAAGATCCGTTACCTTACACGGTAAATCTAAATATCGACCAGCTAAATGAAGTATCTGCCATTACTGATTATATTTTATCCAAACCAAGAGATTACATACGCCTGGATATTATGGCACTACATATTTTCAGATTATTAACTGACACATTAGAAGAGAACAAAAACGACATGCCTCACTGGCTTTCGTTAGCGTTAAAACAGTATAGCACTCCTCAGCTATTCAGGGAGGGAGTATCTGGTTTTGTTGGTTTAACCAACCGGTCTACCGACCACGTGAACAAAACCATAAAACTACATCTTAACCAAACACTTACAGAAACAGTTACCAAAATTAAGATGAATTATGCTGCTCAGCGGCTTACCATGACCAATGTTCCTATTAAAACCATATGCTACAACTGCGGCTTTAATGCCATTGGACACTTTTATAAAATTTTTAAAAAACATAATGGCATGACGCCAAATAAATTCAGAGAAATTAATCATAAAGTTTTTTAATCACACCTTTATCTCTGAGCATTTTATTCTTTATTATAAATTACTATCAGGCTTAAACAAGCTTTCTTTATAAAAAACTAGTCCCGGCAATGCGGGACTAGCTCCTAATTAAATAGCACTAAAAGTTACTACTCATTAAACCATCTGATGACTTATCTTTTGTATTGGCAGTATCCCACCATACTTTAATATCCATACGGTCTGTTTCAGTAGTATTCATATCATCGGGCATATACTCTTCTTCGGTCTCATGCGCATTGTCTGAATACATAATACGTTTTACCCACGTACCCGATTCAACCGAGGCATTACTACTCACACCATCCACAGGCAGTGTGATATCCGGGTAGTCTGTTCTACGAAAATCAGCCCATGATTCAACTCCGTTAGGAAAGTTAGCCAACCACTTCTGTGTAATTAATGATTTCAAACTACTTTCGTCGGCACCTGTAATAGAAGAAACACCAGCAATGTAATCAGTAGCATCATCTTCATCTACACCTACATAATCCATTGATGCCTGTATACCGGCTTTATAAAGTGCATCAGCATCCCCGCTTATGTAACCACGCATAGCTGCTTCTGCCTGTAAAAACAATACTTCAGAATAAAACATAACAGGAAAGAACATTCCGCTTTCATCATCACCCTCAAAGTCTACATACCCTCCTTCTAAGTTAATAGTACAACCATTGGTATTCGCATCTGAAGGAACTGTATTATAACCGTTAAGCACGCCAGTATACTCATCAAACCCGGCCTCTTCCTTGGTAATACTTTCTCCATCAACCTTATAGGCAAACCAGATAGGAGTACGAGGATCTTCACCTACTGAAGACTCACTATAACAATAGTTAGTTATGGTTTGCGATACACGTATATTATCCCAGTTCCAGGCCATTTTATCAATATAATCATACCAAGAATCAGCATCAAAGCCAACCTTAGCCACATCGTCGTTACTGGTCATTATACCTCCTGTACCACTTATAGCTGCTGCTGCTTCGGCTGCTGCTTTAGTAGGGTCAACGTTCGCCAAACGCATAGCTAAACGCAAACGTAAAGAATTTCCAAACTTACGCCATTTGTCAATATCTCCACTATATACCAAATCGTACTCTCCGTAATCGTATTGCGAATCGTCATCAGACAAGGCATCAACAGCAGTCTCTAGTCTTTCAAAAAGATCATAATAGATCTCTTCCTGAGAATTATATTCTACCGACTCACCGTAACCAGCACCAAAATATGGAATATCTCCATAGGTATCAGTCATTCTCGACCACATATAACAAATCCAAATTTCAGCACAATAAACTTCATTAGTAGCATATTCATCATCCGAATTTTGATCAACAATAGCCAAAGCTTCAGTTAAGTGATCGGTATAAAACTCAGTCCACTGATTACCAATCCATCCATCCACATATTCATAACGAGGTGATTCGAAACTAGAAACCGTATTGGCCCAGTATTGACAATAAAGATCAGGATAGAGATTGATATTACGTTGGTAATTTTGATATACCCCCTGTACCATATTATTGAAAAAATAAGCCGCATCTACCTCTTCAACCGCATCTGACGGGGTGTTCATATCTCCAAAGTCATCTGAACAACTATAACTAGTAAACAGAAACCCGAACGCAAGCAATAAAATATTTATTTTTTTCATAATTGTCGAAATTTTAAGTTAAAATTTAACATTTAACGAGAATCCAAAAGTCCTTGTAGAAGGCATGGACGAAAAGTCGAACGCTTTAGCTAAATAACCTGAACTATAGGCTCCTGCATCAGGAGCTGTTCCTGGTGTATTCTTATACAAGTAAGCCAAGTTACGACCAACTAATGAAATTTTCACTGAAGAAACTGCATCTCCGGGTATCTTATTGATCAGCTGCTTAGGCACATTATAACCAAAGGCTAATTCTTTCAATTTCAGATAGGATGCATCATAAACAAATTCTTCATCCACATTAGAAACAGTTCCCCAATATTCCTGTGCAGAAACCGATGTAGAATTAGTACTGCCATCTGAAGTTACCCCATCAACAGTTAGGTCATCACGTCCCATTTCTGCGGTACGTTTTGCGCTTCCTGAACTAGTGGCAAATTCTTCAGTAACCGATACAATATCACCTCCTATTTGTCCTGAAAACAAAGCTGACATATATAGGCCTTTATATTTAGCATTCAAACCAATAGATCCGGTAAGATCTGCCTGTACATTACCTAATTCCTGGGATTCCTGATAAGTCGGCAGACCATCTGACCCAACAACAATATTTCCATTGTCATCACGTACATATTCTGAACCGCGAATAATTCCCATTTTTCTACCTACAATACTAACAACCTCTGTGCCTCCATTAAAATTACCAAATTCATATTCCAACATATCATCGGTCAACTCTTCCATTACCCCCTTATTAGCGGCAATATTAACATCAACACCCAACTGGAAATTGGTAGTTTTTACCGGAATAGTGGTTAACAACACTTCAACACCCTGATTGGTAATTAAACCAGCATTTACATATTTAGACGTATAACCAGAACTCTCTGCCACATCAACTTCCAGGATCTGATTTTTAGTTTCTTCATAATAATACGTAGCATCTAATCCAATACGACCATTAAAGAATCTAACATCCATACCTACCTCATAGGAGGTTGACATTTCCGGCTTTAAATCCTCAAGCACTAAGGCATCAGGAACTTCAGAAACCAACAAATCATAATTACCACTTGACACGGTATAGTCTGTACTTGTTTCGTATGGGTTTGCCGACTTACCAAGCTTGGCAACAGAAGCACGTACTTTTGCAAAAGCAACCCAATCGGGTAGTTCTACCATTTCGCTTACAATACCACTCAGCCCTACAGATGGGTAGAAGTAACTATTATCATAATCGCCGGAAGAAGACGTTAATGTTGAAGACCAGTCGTTACGTCCGGTGACATCAAGGAATAACATATTTTTATAGGCCACATTTGCAAACCCGTAAACAGATCTTATTTCATACTCTTCCATATCTTCTGTAGCGCTAATATCTGTACCATAACCAAGGAAATAACCATCCTCAGATGCTAATTCACCAGACGATGCAGAAAGTTCTTCCCAGTAATTATTCATTTTACTACCGCCAAAATTAGCACCCAGACTCCAATCACTATTTATTTGCTTGTTATAAGAAATTAAATATTCGTAATTTTCCTCTATGAAATATTTTTCACTCGTATTATAACTTGGATTAGAACTGTTTACATTATCAGCCCACAAATAACCGCTGGTACTTCCAAACCTATAGGTATCTACACCATATTTTAATTTGGCACTAAGATGATCTGTTAATTTGATATTTGCCGACAAATACCCAAACAACCTGTCTTTTTCATCTTCATTTGTCCTTTGCCCCTGTAAAAAATATGGGTTACGGTAATTAGCATTCGCTGTAGTATAAAGTATTTCCTCATGCTCACCATCAACAATCTCATACCCAGGAGACAAATCCTTATTTCTAATATTCCTTGGCATATTGTAATAATAATACAATATACTATACTGCCCTAACTGAGGTCTTTCGTTTCCATCTGTTCGCAGATACGAAATCTTTGTATCAACAGTTAACCACTTATTAATATCATAGTCAGCCTTTAAGTCGAAAGTTAATTTTTCCACTTTGTTTTCTTCATAAATACCCTGTGTCGTATTTTTTCCAATAGAAGCCCTGAACGAACCTTCTTCATTACCACCATAAAGAGAGATATTATGATTCTGACTCACTCCGGTACGGGCAAAATCCTCAATTCTATCCTCTTGTGCTTCGTAAGCGATAGTTTCTCCTGTCCACGCCTCCAAAAGCTGACCTTCCATAAGAGGTCCCCAGGAATCTGTTGCTGAACTGCTATAGACATTGTCATTCCCTTGTCCGTATTTATTTTGCAAGTCTAATAAATAAGCTGCCTTTGAAAGAGTTACATTTCCGCTATAAGAGATTCCCAGGCCTTTATTACGAGTCCCTTTTTTAGTAGTAACCATCACAACGCCATTTCCTCCACGCTCACCATAAAGGGCAGCAGCGTTAGGGCCTTTCAACACACTTATCGATTCAATATCTTCCGGGTTCAAATCAAATGACCCACCCGCACGAGAAGTTCCACTCCATATACCCGCATCAGAGCCATTTCCATTATCAAAAGGCACGCCATCTACAACCCACAGAGGACCATCTCCACCCGTAAGCGAACTTGTACCCCGAATTTCAACACGACTATTTGATCCGGCACCACCTGATGTTTCAGAGATTTGAACACCTGCAATTTTACCATTTAAAGCTGAAGTAATATTCGGATCTCCTGTTGTAAGTATATCTTCCGATTTAACATCCTGCGCAGCATAACCCAGGGCTTTTTTCTCCCTTTTAATACCCAGCGCTGTCACCACAACTTCATCCAGTCCGGTAACATCCGCTGTTAAAGTTACATTTACTTCGGCTCGTCCATTAATAGCAACCTCCAATGGTTTATACCCAATAAAAGAAAATGTTAATATTGACTGATCACTTGCTACAGATAAAGTATAAATACCATCTATATTAGTAATAGTACCATTCATGCTGTTTTCTTTCTCAACAACATTTACTCCCGGAACAGATTGTCCTGTTTCATCTACTACCTTTCCTGTAACTTGATGTTGTGCAACCATAGCTACAGAAGCAAAAAACACAAGCACAAACAGACTTAAAAGTTTTTTCATCATAATTCTAAATTTTTTAGTGTTTTCATTT
>JBFHEL010000123.1:0-10217 GCA_041584155.1 Saccharicrinis sp. | reverse complement strand
ATTCATCAGCAGCAGCAAGGCTCTGAAAATGCTATTGTTGAAGATGAACAATTGCCGGTAAGTACTATTTATCATACCCTTCATCTGGGAACCTACAGTCATAAATATATCGTAAATGATTTAGATGATTATGCCGATGATGATTACGAGATTCCTCTGTACGATAATATTTATGCAGATTCGCTGGAGACAAAAGATACGACTAGTTATTATTTTGTTAATAATACTTTTCAAATTAAATTTAATGAAGAAGCAAATTCCTTATTGAAATTTGGGTTAAGAGCTTTTGTGTCAAATGAAATAGAACATTATAAGTATCAGCTGACTACAGCGTATGAAAATGATACCGCAGTATATCGTCATAACGACTCTACTTTTGTTACTACGTACATTGGTGGTCAGGTATTTAAAAACTTAGGTAAGAATTTTTGGTGGAATATAGGGGGCAAAATATGTGTTCAGGGTTATAAATTAGGTGATATTGACCTTTATGGTAATATAAATTCATTGTATAAAGTTTTTAATGATACCGCCGGAATATATGCAAGAACCAGATTACGTCTGCGTACAGCTAATTTTCTGGAGGAAAAATATTATTCGAATCATTTTATTTGGGAAAATAATTTCCGTCAGGAAAAAACAGTGAATATTGAGGTTGGATTAAATATTCCTACCCGACGCTTAAAATTATCATGGGAAAATAAAGTGTTTACCGACCATATTTACTGGAATTACGACGCAGAACCAGAACAGTCATCAGAGGTAATCAATGCTTTTCAGCTAACCTTGCAAAAAGACTTTATTTTAGGTGCCTTTCATAGCGATAACAAATTAGCCTACCAAAATAGTACTAATCAGGAAATATATTCTCTACCCGATTTTACTGCCTATAGCTCCAATTATTTCAATTTTTATTTGGCTAAAAAGGTATTGCAGGTTCAGGCAGGTCTGGATGTGAGATATCATACAGAGTACTATACTCCTGCTTATATGCCGGCTACCGGACAGTTTTATCAGCAAAATGATCAAAAGGTTGGTAACTATCCCTTTATGGATGCTTTTTTTAACTTCCAGCTAAAAAGAGCCAGAATTTTTGTGAAACTGGATCATTTTAATCAAACGCTGCTTGACAGAAATTATTTCCTTACCAAGGCTTATCCGTATGCTCCTATGCGTTTTAAATGGGGTGTTTCATGGAATTTTTATGATTGATATTAGGAGTGCTAAAAATGCTCCTGATCAAATGACATTTGTGATTGAATTAATTTGATATATCTTTGTACCCTATTCATAAAGTTTTACTTATGAGAAGTATAGGAAAGATCATGTTGTTTTGTTTGTTGTTTGCAACTGCATGCAGTAACCCAAAGCAAAAAGAACAAAGCAGTCAAGTTGAGCAGGAAGTAACTCTTGATTTGAATGAAATTCAAAAGAGGGGTAAGTTAGTTGTAGTTACTGATTATAATTCAACTAATTACTTTATTTATAAGGGTAGGCCAATGGGCTACCAGTTGGAATTGCTCAACGATTTATGTGATAATTTGGGTATCAGACTCGAGGTTATTGTTAGTAACGATGTTGAAAATAATATTAGGAATCTAAGGAATGGTTCGGTTGATATAATTGCCCAAAATCTTGCTGTAACTCGGGATAGAAGTAAACTGATTCAGTTTACCGAACCTCATACTTATTCTCGCCAGGTGTTAGTGCAGCGTAATGACGAAAAGGGTGATTTGAAGAGTGATAACTCCCGTTTTAATGATTTAATACGTAATCAGCTTGAGTTGGCAGGTAAAACTATTTATGTTCAAAAAGGTTCTTCTTATGTCACTCGTTTGAATAATCTTTCGGATGAAATCGGAGATAGTATAAATGTGGTAGAAATACCTGATTATGAGGCTGAGCAATTGATTGGTCTGGTAGCTGAAGGTGAGATATCATATACCATTTGCGATGAGATTTTGGCACGTGTGAATTTGAATTACTACGATAATATTGATATTAAAACACCTATCAGTTTTCCTCAGAAAATAGCCTGGGGAGTGCGAAAATCTTCTCCAGATTTACTTCAGGTAGTGAATAACTGGTTAATACGCTTCCGTAAGTCGAATAAGTATGATATGATTTACAGGAAGTATTTCCTTAATCGCCGTTCTACGCATATTGTGGATGTAGGTTATAACTCTCTCAAAGGTGGATTTGTTTCTCCTTATGATGAGATTATTAAAAAGGAGAGTGAAAATACCGATTGGGATTGGAGATTAATAGCCGCTTTAATTTATCAGGAATCACGATTTTTACCAGAGATTAAAAGTTGGGCAGGAGCGCAAGGACTGATGCAGCTTATGCCCGAAACAGCCAAGGCTTTTGGGGTAGATAATATTACTTCTCCGGAAGAAAATATAAGGGGAGGAATCAAATTCTTAAAATGGCTCGATAAAAGAATGGCATTACGTATTGATGCCCCTGAAGAACGTTTGAAGTTTGTATTGGCATCCTATAATGTAGGAATAGGTCATGTGCTGGACGCAATGAAATTAGCCGAAAAAAACGGTAAAAATCCTAAAATATGGGATGATAATGTGGATTATTATTTGCTCAATAAATCAAAGCCTTTGTATTATAATGACCCGGTTGTAGAGTTTGGTTATTGCCGAGGCGAAGAGCCCTATTTGTATGTTAGTGAGATCCTTGAGCGTTATGAGCATTATAAAAATCTGATGCAGTAGACGGGTTGAATGACGATAATACAATCTGTTTTAATTCGCTTAATATCATAGCTGTAGCGCCCCATATTTTATGATTGTTAATATTAAAGTAGGGGGCTTTTATTTGGTGCTTGTTAATATGTCTTTCAAAATAATGAATATACTTGTTAGATAGGATTTGTTGTAGTGGAGCTTCAATAATAGATTCTACTTCTATTGGATCGGGCGAGAAAAAAGGAGTGTGTTTTACATAGCCCACAAACGGAGATACATTAAAATTACTATTGGGGATAAATAAGGAACTTAGCCGCCCTATTATCTCAATACTATTACTATCTACTCCTATTTCCTCATAGGTTTCTCTAAGAGCGGTTTGTCTTAAATCAATATCAAAAGGCTCCATTTTACCCCCCGGCAAACTTATTTGTCCACTATGAAAACCATTGTACCTTGGTCTTTGAATAAAGGGGATGTAAATTGCATTGTCCTTTGGGTATAGTAAGATGAGTACTCCGCTTTCTTTTGACTTATTTTTATTGGGATGAATATCATTTGTGTGCCTGATATTGGGAGCCATTATATTTTGTGCTTCTATACCAGGTAATTCTTTTTGCAATTCTTTTTGAAGTGTATTGATTAGTTTTGTATACATGGCCTTGTCTTTGTTTCTTGGCTTTAAAGTAATAAATAAAGATGAATAATGCACTTCAATATTGCAATATATTGAGTGGATTTTAAAAAAAAAATGCCGGACGTTTCCGGCATTTCTTTCATTGTCTTGTCTTTAATTTAAACCTTTTGTATAAATACATTTAACTTATGCCTAAAAATTATGCCATATTGTATAAATATAAAATATAAATTGATCTTTTGTATGTAAGTTGTTGAGCGTAAGTTAGAATAAATTAAAAATAAATATAGGTTCTAAAAGTTACGGATAAAAGACGTGATGCGGTTTCGTTCGCTATCGTGCAATCACTGTACGTAATGGGACAAAAGTATTGAGTAAAATTAAATATGGATATTTATGCGTAAATTATTTTTCTCAATCAAATCTGATTGCTTCCACGGGAGTAATTTTAGTAACCAGATAAGATGGTCCTATCATCATAAAATAGGACATTATAATGGTAGCAATATTTAAAAAAATAAGATGCAGAACATTTATATAAATAGGTACCTTGTCTAAATAATAGTTTTCAGGATCAAGAGAAATAATGCCAAAATATTGTTGGATGAAACAAATTGCAATCCCAATGATATTACCCCATATAATTCCCTTGAAGATAATAAAGGATGAAAGATAGAGGAAGACTTTTCTAATGTTCCAGTTTTGTTTTCCAAGTGCTTTTAATATGCCAATCATAGCTGTTCGCTCCAGTATGATAATAAGTAGACCTGAAACCATGTTAAATCCCGCGACAATAATAATCAGAATAAGGATAACAGCTATATTCATATCCAAAAGATCAAGCCATCCAAATATTTGAGGTTGTTGCTCTGCAATAGTAGTAGTGCGTAATAAGCCTCCATCGGGAGCAATGTGGGAAGCTGCAAGTATATCTATTTGTTGTGCCAGAGGAATGGTTTGGTCAAAATTATCAAGAGTAATCTCGTATCCTGTAATTTGATCTTCTTCCCAGTTGTTAAGCTTTATAATTTGTCTGATATCCGCAAATATAAATAACTTATCAAATTCAGGTAGATGGGAATCGTATATGGCTGAAATTTTAAAGTTCCTGGGCCGTATTTTATCCTGAAAAAAATAAGTAGCGACCTTATCACCTACCTCTAATTTTAATAATTGAGCCAGAGTGGAGGAGATAATGATATTGTTAGAAGTCTCTTTTTGTAAATAATCAGGTCTGTCTCCTTTAGTAATAATATGGTTCAAATATTCCCAATCGAAATCTTGTCCTATGCCTTTTACAATAATTCCGTGAATGTTATCTTTTGTTTTTATCAGACCTGGTTTGGTAGAAAATTCCTGAATTTTTTTGATCCCGGGTATTTCTTTAATCTCATTAACAAAGGTACTGTCGCGTTTGATCGGATTAGTTTCAAACGAAGAATTGAAGTCGTAATTAATAATTTGTATATGAGAGCCAAAACCAACGATCTTATTTCTTATTTCTCGCTTAAATCCTGTTCCTATAGCTAAGGATAATATCATTACTACCATACCAATGGCTATGCCAAGAGTGGCAACCTTAATCACAGGACCGGCCAGTTTTTTACCGGTAATTTCTCCCTTACGTATTTTATTGGCGATATATAAATTTAAGTTCAAACTATAGTTGTTTTATACAGATTTGGTTAGCAAATATAAGTTAAAAATATGGTAGATATCATATGTGTTTTCTCTTTAAATATTTTATTAAACCTCAATTAGTGTTTTACTTCATTAGTCTATATAGTTCAATGTGTGATGAACATGTATTTGTTTATATAACTTCTTGTCTTTATGAAGGTAGGTAATAGATTTAACAAATATTTAACAACGTATTTATACGTCACAATAAATTATAACGTATATTTGCGTCAAATAAGTTATTATGGTAAAAGCAAAATCAGATTTATTTGAATCGAATTTAACAGAAAGTGCAGCCTTTTTTAAAGCTTTGGCTCACCCGGCGCGTTTGCAAATACTTCAGTATCTGGCTGCTTCACAGTCATGTATAACAGGTGATATTTCAGATGAATTGCCATTGAGTAGAACTACTGTTAATCAACACATTAAGGAGCTTAAGGAAATTGGGTTGATTCAGGGAACCATTGAGGGAGTGAGAACCAAATATTGCCTTAATTCTGACAGGATAGAGGAATTGAAACACCTGTTCGATGATTTTTATAATACTCTGGTGGTTGGTGCTTGCAAATCAAATTCATGTAATTAATATATAATTTAATAAAAACAGATTATGAAAATTTTAGTTTTATGTACTGGAAATAGTTGTCGTAGTCAAATGGCACATGGGTTTTTACAGTCCTTTGATAAGCGTATTAGTGTTTGTTCAGCAGGAACAGAAGCGTCAGGAAAATTAAACCAGAAAGCAGTAAAAGCAATGAAGGAAATAGGAATTGATATTAGCGCACATACGTCCGATTCGGTTGAGAACTATCTGGGTGAGGAGTGGGATTATGTTATTACTGTTTGTGGAGGCGCCAATGAATCCTGTCCTACATTTACAGGAAAAGTAAAAACACGTTTGCATCTTGGCTTCGATGACCCATCTCACGTGCAGGGAAGCGAGGAGTTTATCTGGAGTGAGTTTATTCGGGTTCGTGATCAGATCAAAGAGGCTTTTTATGATTTTTATACCAAAGAAGTGAAACCACAATTAAAGTAAACGATGAGCAAGAATAAAAAACAAATAGGTTTCTTCGAGAAATATTTAAGCCTTTGGGTGGCTATTTGTATTGCAGGAGGTATTCTACTTGGGAATATATGGGGTGATACTATTCAGGAACTAAGCAAACTGAGTGTGTTTAATGTGAATATACCTGTAGCCGTATTGGTGTGGTTTATGATTTACCCTATGATGCTTCAGATTGATTTTTCAAGCATTAAAAATGTAGGTAAGAAACCGAAAGGCTTGGTGTTAACACTGGTTATTAATTGGTTGATTAAGCCATTCACCATGGCTTTTTTTGCATGGATTTTCTTTTCAAAATTATATGCAGCATTCATATCACCAGAGCTTGCAGGAGAATATATAGCAGGTGCAATTTTATTAGGAGCAGCTCCTTGTACGGCTATGGTTTTTGTTTGGAGCTATCTTACCGATGGAGATCCAAATTATACCTTAGTGCAGGTGTCTGTTAATGATTTAATTATTTTGGTGGCTTTTGTTCCTATTGTTGGATTGTTGTTAGGATTAACGAATGTACAGGTTCCTTATGATACGTTGGTTTCGAGTGTGGTAATATTTGTGGTTATACCTTTGTTGGCAGGTTATTTAACAAATAAATACGTGATTAAGAAGAAAGGTGAGGAGTGGTTTAAACTTCATTTTTTACCAAGATTTAAACCTGTATCTGTTATTGCACTCTTGTTAACATTGGTATTGTTATTTGCCTTTCAAGGAAATACTATCACCGAAAATCCCTTTATCATTTTGTTGGTGGCTATTCCTTTAATCATACAAACCTATTTTATATTTTTTATCACCTGGTTTGGTGGGCGTAAGTTAAAATTACCACATGCCATCTGTTCTCCTGCTGCCATGATTGGTGCCAGTAACTTTTTTGAACTGGCAGTGGCAGTGGCAATTGCACTTTTCGGATTAGAATCGCCTGCTGCTTTAGTAACTGTGGTAGGTGTACTGGTGGAAGTGCCTGTTATGTTGTCCTTGGTGGCTATTGCCAATAAATGGAAATATTAAATAAGTAACTCAATAGATTAAAACCGGGACTTCCTTTGAAAATTAATGGTTGTTCCGGTTTTTTATTAGCCTAATTCAATATCTTTGTCCTCTTAATAGTTAAAGGATTTATGGCAGATATTCCATCAAGAAGCATTCAAATAAAAGGGGCAAGGGTTCATAATTTAAAAGGAATAGACCTTGACCTCCCTCGAAATAAATTTATTGTTATCACCGGAGTTTCAGGATCAGGTAAGTCATCTCTGGCTTTTGATACCCTTTATGCCGAAGGACAGAGAAGATATGTAGAGAGTTTGAGCTCATATGCTCGCCAGTTTTTGGGGCGTATCGATAAACCTGAAGTGGATTTTATCAAGGGAATTCCTCCTGCAATTGCTATTGAACAGAAGGTAAATACCCGTAATCCACGATCTACAGTGGGAACATCTACCGAAATTTATGATTATGTGAAGTTGTTGTTTGCCAGAGTGGGAAAAACTATTTCACCTGTTTCTGGTCAGGAGGTGAAACGTCATTACGTAAGTGATGTGGTAAATCAAATAACTTCTTTTGATGATAATGTGAAATTAACTATTCTTTCTGAAATTCATGTTCCGGAAGATAGAAGCTGTATGGCCCATCTGGAGATTTTATTGAAACAGGGATTTATCAGGGTGGAAAATGAGGGTGAATTCTTTAAGATTGAAGATCTGCTTAAAGAAGAGGAAAATGATTTGAATTGTAAGTCATATAACCTTGTTGTAGACAGAGCCACAGCTGCCAAAGATGAAGATAACCTATCTCGATTGGCTGATTCTATTGAAACAGCCTTTTTCGAAGGGAAAGGGGACTGTTTGGTTAAAGTCTTCGAAAAAGATAAAGTAAATAGCTATCGCTTTTCTAATCGTTTTGAGCTGGATGGAATAGAGTTTGAAGAACCCAGTGAGCATATGTTTACCTTTAACAATCCGGTAGGAGCTTGTACTAAATGCGAAGGTTTTGGTAGTGTTATAGGTATTGATGAAGATTTGGTTATTCCTAACAAGTCACTATCGGTTTTTGAAGATGCCGTTGCCTGCTGGCGTGGTGAGAAAATGGGGAATTATAAAAAACAACTAATAGGGGCAGCCCATTATTTTGATTTTCCAGTACATCGTCCATATTTTGAATTGACACAGCAGCAGCGAGAATTGTTATGGAAGGGTAATCGTTATTTTGATGGTATCAATACCTTTTTTAAGCATGTAGAGGAGCAACAGTATAAAATACAATTCAGAGTAATGCTTTCCCGCTATCGGGGAAAAACAACTTGTCCTGAGTGTCGGGGTACACGACTGAAAAAGGAGGCTTCATGGGTTAGAGTGGGAGGAAAGAGTGTCTCTGATCTGGTGTTGATGTCTATTACTGACCTGATGGCTTTTTTCGATCAGCTGCATTTGGATGAACATGACCAAAATGTGGCCCGAAGGATTTTAAAGGAAATAACTACCCGATTAACCTTTTTATATGAAGTGGGTTTAGGATATTTAACTCTGAATCGTTTGTCTTCAACCTTATCAGGGGGAGAGAGTCAGCGTATTAATCTGGCAACATCACTGGGAAGTACCCTGGTAGGATCTCTGTATATTTTAGATGAACCCAGTATTGGGTTGCATTCGCGTGATACTGCCTTGTTGATTAAGGTATTAAGGCAATTGCAGCAAATGGGTAATACTGTAATTGTGGTTGAACATGATGAAGATATTATGCGTGCGGCCGATGAAATTGTGGATATAGGTCCTGGAGCAGGCAGGTTAGGCGGAGAAGTAGTTTTTAAAGGGAAACTTGAAAAGGGAGCTAAGGCAAATGATAGCTTAACTTATAAGTATCTTTTTGGCGATGAGAAAATAGCTTTGCCCACTTCGCGTCGTAGCTGGAATAATTTTATCGAAGTGATTGGGGCACGTGAGAATAATTTAAAGTCTATCGATGTAAAAATACCTTTAAATGTCATGAACGTGATTACAGGTGTTAGTGGTTCGGGTAAATCGACTTTAATAAAATCCATACTGTACCCTTCCATCAAAAAAAGACTGGGTGGTTATGCCGATAAAACGGGTGCCTTTGACCTGTTAAAAGGCCATGTTGATGCAATTAAAGAAGTAGAGTTTGTAGATCAAAATCCCATAGGTAAATCTTCACGTTCTAATCCGGCAACTTATTTAAAGGCCTACGATGAAATACGGAAATTAATGGCCGATCAGCAGGCCTCAAAAATAAATGGTTACAAGGCTTCTCATTTCTCCTTTAATATTGATGGAGGCAGATGTGAGGAGTGTCAGGGAGAAGGAACAATAAAGGTTGAAATGCAATTTATGGCCGATATTGTGCTTACTTGTGAAAGTTGTCAGGGCAAAAGGTTTAAGAATGATATACTGGATGTTAGGTATCGGGGTAAGAATATTCACGATATATTGGAAATGACAATCGTGCAGGCCATAGAGTTTTTTAGTGAGGTAGATAAGAACACCGAGAAAAGAATTGTTAATAAATTAAGACCTCTTGCCGATGTGGGCTTAGGCTATGTGAAAATGGGGCAATCATCAAGTACGCTATCCGGTGGAGAAAGTCAAAGAGTGAAATTAGCTTCTTTTCTGGCAAAGGAAAATAGTGATCCTACCTTATTTATTTTTGATGAGCCAACAACAGGATTGCATTTTAATGATATAAAAAAATTATTAAAAGCCTTTGATGCTTTAATTGTTAAAGGACATTCACTGGTGATTATTGAGCATAATATGGAGGTGATTAAGTCTGCCGACTGGCTCATTGATTTAGGACCCGAGGGAGGAGATAATGGTGGTTATCTGGTTTTTGAAGGTAAGCCGGAGGATTTAATACAACAGGATAATTCTTATACAGGAAAATATTTAAAACCATATATTGGTTCCTAATTGAGGTTAGGTATATCAATAGAAGTAAATAAAAAGAGATAGCCTTACAAGTACAAAGGGAATAAATTAGCCCTATTCCCTTTTTCTTAAGTACATCATCATTTGTCTTTTTCTATACCAAAAAGAACGGAAACACAACCTTTTGTCGTATTCATTTCCGAATCGTTGTAATTATCCATTACCTTAAGTTGTATCATTAGCATCTGAGTAGT
>JBFHEL010000122.1:0-10234 GCA_041584155.1 Saccharicrinis sp. | reverse complement strand
GTATAGCCATCCCTACACTGAAAATTAATGACTCCATTAAAGAAATGCCCCCGATGATAATTGTAATAAACACCAAAGGATGTTTTTGCATCATCTTTATTTAAATACATATTTACAGTAGCACCTATATCATGCCCCGGTATTATTTCAAGGTTAGCTCCTGCACAGGCATTTGCTACTAACTCTGTTTTATAAGAAACATCTTTTAACTCATTGGCTGTAAACAATACCTCTAACGAATCAAGCTCACTCTGAAAGGTATCATCCGTATCATCTTCTTCAAACACATCCTCTATTTCAAATCCTGTAAAGGTATAATCCACAGGATTAAAATGATACTGCCGGGTACCCTTATTCCAAACAATTTGCCCCAGATCGGTTATGGCAGCCGAAAAACTCAATTGATCAGTCAGATGATAATTAACTCCAAAATCCATCGCCCAACCCGTATTTTTATCTTCCATAAAGTCCATCACATGGCCATCGTCTTCGAAATAACTTTCCCCTGCTGTATAAGCATCAAAACCATTATGCACCAACCGGATACTATCCAAGCCCACCATTGCATAAGCGTCCACATCCTGAAACTGCACATTTGCAAAGCCCAACAAGTATTTAAACTTTAACCCAACTGTTAATTTATCATTGATATCACGGGCATATCCCAGTCCAAATTCCAGATAAGCATTCTCAATCAGACTTGTTTCGTTAAAGGATATCTTTTCGCCTAATAAATCCTCATGGCCATTTCCATAAATGAGCAAATTAGCTACATCTTCATCAAAAGAAAGAGAAGAGATTACTTTCTGACGCACTCCCAATGAAAAATGATTTCTGTTAAAATTCATACCAAGATAGAACAAACTAATATCACCATTTAAGCTCATGGTATTTCTTAAATTTAGCTTATCGGATATCTTATCGTAATCCATTTCATAAGTTCCATCTGTATTTTTTGTGAACATATTAGCAAACGAAAACGGACCTCCATCATACTGCATATGAATAGAGGACACGGCTGGTAAGCCCACTACCACAACCTGGTCCGAATAAAAAGCAGGATTTAACTCATTGGCCTGTGGCAAACTCCTATTCATGTTATACAAAGTTAACTCACCCTGTGCCAATAAATTACCTCCTACGCCCACAGTAATCAATAAAAGCAATAATATAAAGTTCCGCATTGGTTATAAATCAAAGAATAAAAAGAAAAGCATAGACTTACAAGTCCATTGTTGTTTGTCCCGAAATTTGAATGATTAACCTATCATCGTTTGTAAAGTGAACCGATTGCCCCGGGCTATTGGATGTATTTAACAACATCCTTAACTCTACTGATTCTGCCAATGAGATATTATCCAAACGTTCTTCTTCTACCATAACCTCAACCGAAGATATTGAAGAACTATTCACAAAGCCATCCTCATCAACCTCAGCAGACACAAAAACATGATTATTGTCGTAGAATAAGCTATCCAACAGGTTATGATCACTATCCAGAAAGTAAGCCTGAATACTAGCATCCAGGGGCAAACCATTTTCTGCAGCGATATAAATTAGTGCATTATCCAGATCTTGAAATATATCACCGTCAAAATCATAAGATTCATAAACAACAAGGTTTTCAACATATCCAAACATTGGAATCTCTATCAACACACTTGCACCCAATATGGAAGTATCTGCTACAAAATGAACATCGTTGTTATTATCCGGATTTACATGACCAACAAAAGCATATTCTATTGTATTAGGTTGACTCGAAAATATTTCGTTAATATTTGAATTTGAATCATCAACAAACACCTCTGTAGATTCCATTCCTCCTACCTCTGTAGGATAATTAACAAACAATGGAGTGTCGAAAAACGAACCCTTTAAATAAATATCCTCACCCGATGAGCTCACCCCTTTAAGGCTACTGAAATCCACGGCAATGGGAGCACCTATAGAATTGGTTATATCAAAGTCCATAGTTGACTCTTCAAGAAAAAAAGCTCCGCCAAAAATTTCATCAATAAAGTTAAGATCAAAAGATCCCGGAGCTGATGGTATTTCGCGGCTTCCAAAAGAGGCCTTCAGCAAATCAAATTCAAGATTAACCAAATAAATATCTACCGATAAACCATCGGTAGAAGAAATACCATTTCCATCATAGTAGAGTACCAAATCTGCATTAAAAGGAAGTTCATTAAACCCATTAGACCCGGAACTCAAATCAACTATTGTGCCTGCCAGATCTATATTTTCGGCATAACTCTGACGACCCGAAGAGGTCCATGAATAACTTACTGAAACTGTTTCGTTATTTTTCTCAACGGATGGAAATTCAATAACAACTTCACCTGAAGAAGGGATGTTCCCCGACATGGAAAGCTGCAAGGCACCCCTTTTTAAACTCATTTGATAAATCTTATCTTCTTCGGCACTCTCAAACTGCTTAACGTATTCTCTGGTCACCTCTATGGTTTGATCAGCTCCTCCCGGAGGAATATCATAGCCGGCATTCAGCTCCATCGCATAACTCTGATTGTTGATAGAAAAATATTCACCCGCCTTTTGCGAGAGAACAGACGGCTGCTTATAAATAAAAGTTGATGTTCCATCCTCTGCAGTACCTATTTGAAAATTCTCTCCCGATAAATCCTCTGCCAATTCAGCAATATTATAATCTCCGTTCACCAAAGGAAATGCAAGGGTAGGCTGATAAGTTATTTCCTCAACCATATCCACTTTATCAACAAGTTCATCTACACACGATGCAAAAACAACCGACAGTAAGATACTCAAATACAGTAATTTGTTCATATAAAAAACGGTTTACATTCCTACTGATTATACTTACGAACCGTTATTCATACTGTTTCAATTATTTAGGGCACTTCCAATAAATCAACTTTTTAAACCCTATGGTCAAAGCAAGATAAATAATAATACCTCCCTTGCCATTTAGCCACAAAACACCAAACTACAAAGGCATATTTCCATGTTTTTTAGGCGGATTAGTTTCACTTTTATTCTGTGTCATATCCAAAGCCTGTATAACTTTTATTCTTGTTTGTCGGGGCATAATCACCTCATCTACATAACCCAATTCTGCAGCGCCATAAGGATTTGCAAAATTTTCGCGATAATCCTCAACACGTTTGGCTCTGCTTTCATCATCCACTTCCTCTCTGAAGATTATATTTACAGCCCCTTCAGGTCCCATCACAGCAATCTCAGCAGTAGGATAGGCAAAATTAACATCAGCCTTAACATGCTTACTCGCCATCACATCATAGGCTCCTCCATAAGCCTTGCGGGTAATAACAGTAATCTTTGGTACTGTGGCCTCAGCAAAAGCATATAATAATTTGGCTCCATGTTTAATAATCCCGCCATATTCCTGGGTAGTGCCCGGTAAAAATCCGGGTACATCAACAAAAGTAACCAACGGAATATTAAAAGAATCACAGAAACGAACGAAACGGGCAGCTTTAATGCTTGAATTAATATCCAATACCCCGGCTAAAAACGCCGGTTGGTTGGCAACGATACCCACAGAGCGGCCATTAAACCGGGCAAAACCGGTTATAATATTCCTGGCATATTGAGGCATCACCTCCATAAAGTGTTTACCATCAACCACAGTATGAATAATCTCGAGCATATCATAAGGTTTATTAGGGTCTGCCGGAACAATATTCTGCAGCGCTTCATCTTCTCTGTCTATTTTATCCCCAGAAGGAATAATTGGCGTTTCCTCCATATTATTAGATGGCAAAAAGCTGAGCAACTCACGAATCATCATTAAAACATGCTCATCATTATCGGCTAAAAAATGCGCCACTCCACTTTTACTATTATGGGTAAATGCACCTCCCAATTCTTCTTTAGTTACTTCCTCATGTGTAACCGTTTTAATCACCTCAGGTCCGGTTACAAACATATAACTGGTATTTTTAACCATAAAAATAAAATCAGTAAGCGCAGGCGAATAGACTGCTCCACCGGCACAAGGACCCATAATAGCAGATATCTGAGGTATAACACCGGATGCTTTCACATTGAGATAAAAAATATCACCATAACCCGCTAAGCTTTTGACCCCTTCCTGAATTCGGGCACCTCCGGAATCGTTTAGTCCTATCACAGGAGCTCCCATTTTTAATGCCAACTGATGAACTTTTATGATTTTATCGGCATTTGCACGCCCCAAGGAGCCTCCAAATACAGTAAAGTCCTGTGCAAAAATATACACCAGTCGACCATCCACTTTTCCATAGCCTGTAATCACCCCATCACCAGGGATAACATGTTGGTCCATATTAAAGTTTTTACAGGAATGAACGATAAGCTTATCCAGCTCAACAAAAGTTCCGGCATCTAAAAATAAATGTATTCTTTCACGGGCAGTAAGCTTTCCTGCATCATGCTGTTTGTCAATTCTTTTTTGCCCACCCCCCATCTCCGAATCCGCATTTTTAGCTATGAATTGCCGGTATTTATCTTCTAAGGATCGCATATATAAGTGATTTAATGATTACTCTTTTAAGGGACTTAATTCTATTAATATCATACCTCCATCAACGGTATCTCCTTCTTTTACAAATACATTTTTAACCACGCCTGTAACAGCCGCCTTATACTCACTCTCCATTTTCATAGCAGAAACGATTACGGCAGTTTCTCCTTCCTGTATCTGATCTCCTTCTTTTACCAAAACTCTAACAATACGGCCAGGCATAGGTACTTCTATGATTAAATCATTGTCTTTACTCTGCGATACTGCAGAACTTTTATAGCGGGTTACCGGATCAATTACTTCTACCTGAAAATGATCTCTGCGGGTATTTACCTCATAATAATTGGGAGAAGATCCTTCAACCATCTCCAGGTTAATCGATTTACCTTTATATAAGACAGAATAAACCGCTTTTTCAACCTGAAGAACATCCAGGCTATACTCCTTGCCGTCAATCAATACCCGATAAGAGCGCTGATCATGACTAAGCACTTGGATTTTAGCAATTCGATCTTTAATTTTTAATTCCAGAGGCATAACAATAACATTTAAAGGCGTAACAAATTTCTTTTCTTACCAAACTCTTTCCATGGCGATGGCTTATTACTGACATTATCCTGCACCATTACTTCCTGTTTTTTGATAAAATCAAGATAAGTAACAAACATGGCAATATCCTGACACTCCATCTCACATGGTTCATCCACATTCAAGTACTTTGTATTATTTTCGATAAAATGAGTATTATAAACCCCATTTACAAAATCAGGTGTTTCCATAATCTTCTCCAGAAAAGGGATGGAGGTCTTCACTCCTGTTATTTTATATTCATACAAAGCCCTTTTCATACGCTCAATAGCTTCTGCTCTTGTTTTTGCCCAGATGATAAGCTTTGATATCATGGGATCATAATAGATAGGAATCTCATACCCTTCATACACATATCCATCAGTACGCACCCCTAGTCCCAGCGGCTCACTTATATGACGCACCATTCCGGGATTAGGTCGAAAATTATTTTTCGGATCTTCGGCATAAATCCTGCATTCAATGGCATGTCCATGCATGCTTATTTCTTTTTGCTCATAACCTAAATTTTCACCTGCAGCGACCCGAATCTGCTCTTTCACCAGGTCAATGCCAGTAATTCGCTCTGTTATAGGATGCTCCACCTGCAAGCGAGTATTCATTTCCAGAAAATAAAAATTATGCGCATCGTCCACCAAAAACTCGATGGTTCCTGCCCCTACATAATTTACCGACCGTGCGGCCTTAATGGCATAAAGTCCCATTTTTTCTCTTAACGATGGAGTCATATGCGGCGATGGAGTTTCCTCAACCACCTTTTGATGACGTCGTTGGACTGAACATTCGCGCTCAAACAGGTGTACGGTATGACCATACTGATCGGCCAATACCTGAAATTCAATATGATGAGGCGACTCAATATATTTTTCTATGTAGATAGTATCATCACCAAAAGCAGACTTTGCTTCTGATTTAGCCATTTGGTAAGCTGTTTCCAGTTCTTCTTTCTTCTTTACCAGCCGCATTCCTTTTCCACCACCCCCGGCAGAAGCTTTCACCATTAAGGGATAACCAATTTCTTCAGCTACGCTGTGCAATTCCTCCTTGGAGTCCGACAGTATATTTGTTCCAGGAACTACAGGAACACCAGAATCTTCCATCAGTCTACGAGCTGTTACTTTATCACCCATAGAAGAAATAGCTTCTGAGGAAGGACCAATAAAAATGATTCCGTTACTTTTAACCCTTTCGGCAAAAGTTGCATTTTCTGATAAAAAGCCATATCCCGGATGAATGGCATCGGCCTCAGAAAGAAGGGCTATCTCAATAATTTTATTCATATTCAGATAACTTTCATTCGAAGGGGAAGGGCCAATAAAATAGG
This sequence comes from Saccharicrinis sp., assembly GCA_041584155.1. GTDB lineage: Bacteria > Bacteroidota > Bacteroidia > Bacteroidales > Marinilabiliaceae > Saccharicrinis. The sequence continues at coordinate 3,815 of JBFHEL010000122.1, read as the reverse complement.
CCTGGTCGGCATAGCGCACATGCATCGATGATCGATCAGCCTCCGAAAAAACAGCCACGGAAACAATTCCCATCTCCCTGCAGGAACGCATTATACGCACGGCTATTTCACCTCTGTTCGCAATTAAAATTTTTTTTATCATAGAGAATCTTTTAACCACTCTATAATATATGAACTTATTTTCAGATTTAATTCCTAAACATTACAATTAATTCATTTACATAAAACCATTCTAAATAATAGTCTCAGCCCAATAAGCCCTATTTTTTTGCTTTAAATACTTTAAATTTGAGTTTTAAAAGTAAACAACTAAAATACATAATAGTCATGATGAAAAAAGAAGTAGAAAAGATTTTAGTAAGGCAAGTTGAAAGAGAAGCATACTCGGCCAACTTATATCTGGCAATGGCTTCTTGGGCTGAGACAAATGGCTTAGGCGGTGTTGCTGAATGGATGTACGCACAAGCTGATGAGGAAAAAACACATCTGCTTAAGTTTATTAAATTTATTAACGAGAGAGGTGGAAAAGCAATCATTCCTGCTATTGCTGAGCCTCCTGCTGAATTTGCCAATATCCAGGAAGTTTTTGAGCAAACACTTGAACACGAACAATTTATCACCGAAAGCATCAATGATATCGTGGGCGTTTGTTTAGACCAAAAGGACTTTTCCACTCATAACTGGATACAATGGTTTGTTACAGAACAAATTGAAGAAGAAGCCTCTGTTTGTGCCATTATTGACAGACTGAAATTATTAGATGGAAAAAATCTTTACATGTTCGATAGAGACATAATGGGTATGCGTGGAGAAGTACCTGCTAGCCAACAGTAAGGTAGTGAATCTTTAAGCGTTTAAATTAAATACAATTATATCAACCAAGGTATTTAGCTAATGTACATTGGTAGTATATAACTAAACCAACGAAGAGTTTTAGCATTAAACACAACAGGTGCATTCTATAATTACACTATTATAAAAGCACATAGAATAAGCAAAATATCATTCTGTTGGATAAAAAACAGGCAATTAAACATTATCACTTCATATTTTAATTGTCACCCATATCAAAGTAACAAACTAAACTGATAAAATAAGCTGATGTAATCTAAATGAAATTACACCAGCTTATTTTTTTATTTTAAAAGAATTATTTTTGCCCATCTTAATCAAGCTCCAGAGCAAGTAATCATACTTCCCTGAAACTATTTAACAAACTACATATTCATGAAAAAGATTATTAACCCTTTTGTTCACAGCGAAAAACACAATCATAAGTGCTTTGGTTGTTCCCCCATCAATGATACCGGTTTAAAACTTGAGTTTTGGGATGCCGGCGACCAAATCATATGCAAGTGGATTCCTCAGAAACGTCTGGAAGGCTATTCAAATATACTGCATGGGGGCATTCAGGCTTTAATTCTGGACGAGATAGCCAGCTGGACTGTTTACACCAAATGCGAAACAGCGGGAGTAACCTCGAACATTGATATAAGATACAGAAATCCCCTGGAGATTACCAACAATGAAATCATTGTAAAAGCACATATTGAGAATGTCAATAAACGCCTGGCCTATATACATGCATCAATAGAAAACCATATGGGTAAGATATGTTCTGAAGGAACCATTACCTACTTTATTTTCCCTCAACAGATTGCCAAGGAAAAATATCATTATCCTGGAGTTGAAGCCTTTTACGAGTTATAACATGAATTTAAAGAAAGAATTAAAACAAAATATTCCGGAAGGCATCCTTCCTTCTCTTTTATATCTGCTCAAATGGATTGCTCTTTGCGGGGTGGTTGGTTTGCTTGCCGGGTCAGCATCTGCTGTCTTTTTAATACTATTGGAATGGGCTACAAACCTGCGCGAAACAAACCTATGGATCATTACACTTCTTCCTGTCGGAGGACTAATAATTGGTTTAACCTATCATTATTTTGGTCAGTCAGTAGTCAAAGGAAATAACCAAATACTCGAAGAGTTTCATAGCCCCAAAAAAATCATTCCTTTAAAAATGGCTCCCCTGGTACTTTTGAGTACAGTAGTGACCCACTTATTTGGAGGTTCTGCAGGTAGGGAGGGAACCGCCATACAAATGGGCGGAGCCATTGCTGATCAGTTCACCAAAATATTTAACTTAAAAACCGCAGATCGAAAAATCCTATTAATTACAGGAGTAAGTGCTGGATTTGCTTCCATTTTTGGAACACCATTGGCGGGTGCTATTTTTGCTCTGGAAGTTTTTGTAGTAGGACGTATGCGCTACGATGCTATTGTCCCCAGTTTTTTGGCTGCCATTTTCGCCAACGAGGCTGCTCAACTTTGGCCTATCCATCATACCCATTATCTCATACCCACCGTTCCTGACCTGTGGGCTCCCGAATTAATGTGGGCAGTATTGGCAGGTATCTTTTTTGGCTTAGCAGGCATGTTATTTTCAAATGCCACTCATTTCTGGGGTAACTTTTTTAAGAAAATAATCAAATACCCACCCCTTCGCCCGGTCATTGGAGGTATTGTTATCGCAGTTACGGTATGGTTGATCGGAACCACACGTTGGATTGGACTGGGAGTACCTGTTATCTCCGAATCATTTGAACAACAACTTCCTTTCACTGATTTCCTATTAAAAATACTCTTTACATCCTTCACTCTGGGCGCAGGTTTTAAGGGAGGAGAAGTCACCCCCTTATTTTTTACCGGAGCAACATTAGGCAGTGCCTTATCACTATTTATACCCCTACCAGTAGCTTTATTGGCAGGCATGGGATTTGTTGCAGTATTTTCAGGTGCCACCAATACCCCTATTGCCTGCACACTGATGGGTATTGAACTCTTTGGTGCAGAAGGAGGTGTATTTATAGGCATTGCTTGCGTTACCGCCTACTTATTTTCTGGTCATACCGGAATATATGGCGAACAAATAATAGGAAGCCCCAAAAACTTTTTATTTGGTTCCGACAAAGGGAAAAAATTAAACCAACTATAAACAAAAAAGCAGCAAATGAGATGTATTCATTTACTGCTTTTTGTCAATATGTTGGCACTCTGTAATGTAACTTATTAAAGTCTCAATGGGCATGTTTCACCATTTCGTTCAATAGCCTTATTTCTCTAATACTAAAAAATTACTTTCTCCAATAAACGAATTTACATCCAGCATCCAGTCCTGCACAGCCAACTCCTCTTCTGCATCTTCTGAAAAAAATGTATCAACATCAAACATCCATTCTTCCAATTCTAATTCAGGCTCAATGGTCTCTTCTAAAAAAGCGGCAGAGTTTAACATCCAATCTTCAATTTCAATATTTTCCTCATAAACGGATTCGGCATTATAATTAATCATAAAATCAAGATTTGAAGGAACCAATAAAGGAACAGATTTTGATTCCATTTTATCAAGTCCCGAAGCAAAAGAAGAACTTGTCATTAATAATAAAGCTAATACTAAAATTGAAAATAAATTTACTTTTAAAGTTTTCATGGCATTTAATTTTTTATAGTTTTTTTATAGTTTTCACTGCAATAATATTCTGTGCACAACCTATAACAATAGGCATACCAAAAACCATATTCCCCTATATCAATGACACTTACAATCAAACCAATCTTTTATACCCACCAAATCATGTTCAATTTCAAACAATCACATGTACGCAATCGTACACATTAAATACCCGAAGGTACTTTTTATTATTTGGCGATATGTAGGCATGGCGATAACATCAAACTATATTTAATGTTATCTTAGTAACAAATACAAAAAATCATTCTAATGAAAAATTTACTTTATGGTATACTCTTATTGT
>JBFHEL010000121.1:0-10238 GCA_041584155.1 Saccharicrinis sp. | reverse complement strand
TAAGATTGAAAAGATAAAAACAATAGGAGATGCCTATATGTGTGCAGGAGGCTTGCCTAAAAAAAATAGCACTAATCCTGTTGAGGTGGTTTTGGCAGCCTTAGAAATGCAAAGATATATGCTCAGGTCAAAAAATGTGGCACAAAGAAATGCCAGAGAATTTTGGGAGTTGAGAATAGGGATTCATACCGGACCCCTTATTTCGGGAGTTGTTGGCAGTAAGAAACTTTCGTTTGATATTTGGGGCGATACCGTTAATATTGCCAGTAGAATGGAGTCTTCAGGTGTAGCCGGTAAGATTAATATTTCGGGTGTGACCTATGAGCTGATCAAGGATTTCTTTGTTTGCGAATACAGGGGTAAAATGCCTGTTAAATATAAAGGTGAAACCGATATGTATTTTGTAAAAGGAATAGTACCTCATTTGTCCATCAATAATGAAGGGATTTTGCCCAATGATGATTTTCAGGTCAAGTTGCAGTGGATAAGATATAATGATATGGAAGAGATGGTGTTGAATCAGTTAAGAAATGAGCTGCCATCAACGCTTAAGTATCATAGCGCAAAACATACTATTGATGTTTGTACTCAGGTAGAGGTTTTGGGTCGTGCAGAAGGTTTAAATAGTAAAGAACTATTATTGGTGAAAACCGCAGCTCTTTTTCATGATACCGGTTATATGATTAATCCGGTAAAGCATGAGGTGCAGAGTGTTAGGTTTGCCAGAGAAATTCTTCCTGAATTCGACTACACAAAGAGCGAAATTGAAGCGATTAGCCAATTAATTATGGTGACAGAAAAAGAAACGCAGCCTAAAATGTTAATGGAAAAAATAATTAAGGACGCTGATCTTGATTATTTAGGTAGAGCTGATTTTATTCCCTTGTCAGAGAAATTGTGGGAAGAAGTGTGTCACTTCAATGGTAAAATGTCGCAAAATGAATGGAATAAAAAACAGTATGAGTTTATCTCTCAGCATGTATATTATACCCAAACTGCCAAGGCGTTGCGCCAGGTTAATAAAGAAATTCAGTTAAAGAAAATTAAAGAGTTCTTAAGGTAGTTTTAGGCGTTGTTTTATTGATTATTTTAAGCTAAATTAGCGTGATTCGTTAAAAAATATAGCGCTAACTTATGTGAGAGGAAATGAATTTTGTTTATTATTTTTTGTTTTCTTTGAAACTTCAAATATTTAAAAACGTAATAGAATTAACTTGAAAAAGATGAGTAAATCAACAGAGCACGACAATAGATCGCACAATATGATTGGTCCAGGTACCAAAATTATTGGAAATATTGAAACCAAAGATGGTATCAGAATCGATGGGGAGGTTCAAGGAAATATACTTTCTAAAGGGAAAGTAGTTGTGGGATCTAATGGTAAGGTTAAAGGAGATATTGATTGTGCGAATTCGGAATTAGAAGGTGTTTTAGAAGGTAAAATTAATGTGAGCGAACTGCTTTCGTTAAAAGCTACTTCCAAATTGATGGGTGATATCATAACTGCTAAATTAACCATTGAACCAGGAGCTATTTTTACAGGTACATGCCAAATGGGCGGTAACTCTGCTAATCCGGTTGGCTCTGTCAAGAGTAAACAATAAACATTAAAAAGTGATAATCAAACCGAATTTTATTGGCTTAAAATCCTTTTTATTATTTTCTTTATTAGTGCTATTTATCAACTTGCTCGTTTGTTTTAGTTGGCATAGGGTATTGTTGTGGCATATTGTAGGTATGCAATTTTTTTTGGCTGCCTTGTATTTCTTGGTATTATGGGCTACCAAAAGTTTATTTCATCATTTCCCGGATAGTAAAATCGGAATTTTGCTAGGGGGGGTAATCTTGAAAATGTTTGTGGCATTAGGGTATATCCTGATGATAATTCTTAAACATGAAGAACATGAAGTAACTATAGTTCTCGCTTTTGTGGTCAATTATTATTGGTATCTGTTTTTTTCCGTGCGTAGGATTATTAGTTGGAATCAGGATTAAAATATTGTATTTGAGTTTTTACTTTTATGAAAAGGACTTTAAGTTTTTTAATCACGTTATTTGCTTTGTCGTTGTCAATTATGGCAATGGAAGAATCAAATGACAGCATTCAGACTCAGGAGAACGAGGGGTTTGATGCCGCAGAGTTGATTATACATCATATTTCTGACGCTCATGTATGGGAGATTGTTTCATGGGGTGAAGGTGAAAATAAAACTAATATAGAAATTCCATTACCGATTATATTAATCAATAAGGGAGCCATTCATTGCTTCCTTTACTCAAGATTTGATCCGCATACAAATATCGCTCAGAGCAATGGGAGTTACTTTTTATACCATCATGGTGAGATATATAATACTGATGCCGAAGGTAATATTGAGCATGATGCCGAGGGAAATATGACCAATACTAAACCCTGGGATCTTTCCTTAACCAGAAATGTTCTTTCCATGTGGATTTCTGTGCTTTTTTTAATTTGGTTGTTTTTGTCCATAGCTAAAAAATATAAAGGAGAAGTATCAAGTCCCAGTGGTATGCAGTCATTATTAGAGCCTATTATCCTTTTTGTCAAGGAGGATATTGTGGAGGAACAGATTGGTGCTAAAAAGGGAGAGAAGTATGTACCTTACCTGCTGACTGTGTTTTTCTTTATATGGATTAATAATCTGATTGGTCTGGTACCCTTTTTCCCGGGAGGAAGTAACCTCACAGGAAATATCTCAGTAACACTGGTGCTTTCTGCCTTAACGCTTCTCATTACCAGTTTTAGCGGAAGTAAGAGTTACTGGAAACATACATTTACCGCTCCGGGAGTGCCCGTGCTCGTGAAATTTATTTTGGTGCCTGTTGAGATAATCAGTTTGTTTACCAAACCCTTTGCATTAATGATTCGTTTGTTGGCTAATATCACAGCTGGCCATATTATTATATTAAGTCTTATTTCGATTATATTTATTTTAAATACAGTTTATGTTTCTCCAGTGTCGGTGTTATTATCTTTAGTTATGTTTATACTTGAGCTTTTAGTTGCGGTTTTGCAGGCTTATATATTTACCCTTCTATCGGCATTGTTTATAGGAATGGCTGTAGCAGATGATGAACATTAAATTATTAAGAATATTATTTATTAAATTGTAAAATTATGACACTTTCTCTTACTTCTGTTGGTCTTGGTTTAATTGTTATAGGAGCCGGACTGGGAATTGGTAAACTTGCAAAAGGAGCACTGGAAGCTATGGCTCGTCAGCCTGAAATCAGTGGGAAAATTCAAGCAACAATGATTATTGCAGCAGCACTAATCGAAGGAGTTGCTTTGTTTGCTATTGTAATTGCTTTACTTGAAATTTTATAATAAAAGCCTTAGGGTAAATTAAAATTAATGCCATGTTTTTATTAACACCAGATCCCGGTTTAGTTTTTTGGTCAACGCTTACTTTTGGTATCCTGGTTTTCGTATTGCGTAAATATGCCTGGGGACCTATTTTGAATGCCTTAAAAATAAGGGAAGAGACCATCGCATTATCTTTAGAGTCTGCCGAAAGAGCAAAGGCAGAAATAGAGACGCTGGCTAAGGTACGCCAGGAAACAATGGATGCTGCTAAAAATGAACGTGATGACTTATTAAAAGAAACACGAGAATTAAAGGAGCAGATTGTTAATGAAGCCCGCCAGATTGCTAAAGCTGAAGCAGATAAACTTATTGTTTCTGCCCGTAAACAAATCGAAGCAGAAAAGAATGCAGCCGTACGTGAACTTAAAACACAAGTGGCAGAACTGTCTGTTGAGATTGCCGGACTTATTTTGGAATCTGAATTAAAGTCGGACGCCAAACAAAAAGAACTTATTGATAAGTACATGGAAAAGGTTAATTTTAATTAATTTCACAAAACAGCATGGATAATAGTTTAATATCCGTACGTTATGCTAAGGCATTATTTCTTTTAAGTAAGGAAAAGGGGATCGTTGACAACGTGTATCACGACATGTTGATAATCTCTGAGCAATGTAAAAATACCCCGGACTTTAGTGCATTACTTCAAAGTCCTGTTTTTAAGCCTGCAGATAAGAAAAAAGCTTTTAATACTATTTTCGGCAAGTATTTGAATCCGATTAGTTTAAAGTTTTTAGGACTAGTAGTGGATAATAGGCGTGAAGTGCTATTGTCTGATATTTCGCGTAATTATATTGACACGTATAAGGAGCAGAAGGGTTTGAAGACAGCCCATCTGTATACTGCTTTAAAGTTGGATGAAGAGTACCTTAACGAAGTAAGAATTTTGCTCGAAAAAGAACTGAATGCTCGAGTAGAACTTCACGTAAGTGTTCGGGATCATCTGATAGGAGGGTTTATTTTGATGGTGGATGGGAAAATGATGGATGCCAGTATTTTCAATAAACTAAAAGTATTTAAAAATAAACTATTGAGTTAGTCATTTAAACAGAGTTCATTTGAGTTCTGCAGATATTAAATCGTTCATATGTTGTTCGTTGTCTTTATTAAGATACAAGAGTATATCAGCAGCATTAGTTCTATAAAGTCTGCAATTCCTGTCTGCTTACAGGCAGGTAATGATCTATTATAAAATTGTACCAATGGAAAATATTAGACCTGCCGAGGTTTCGGAATTATTAAAAAAACAAATAGAAGGTTTTACCAGTAATGTTAATCTTGAGGAAGTAGGTACAGTGCTTCAGGTGGGTGATGGTATTGCCCGTGTATATGGTCTGAATAATGTGAGAGCTAATGAGCTTGTGGAGTTTGAATCGTGTAAGGGGGTTGTTTTAAACCTTGAACAGGATAATGTGGGGGTTGTTTTATTGGGAGCATCGCATTATATTAAGGAGGGTGATATTGTTAAAAGAACAGGAAGAATTGCTTCTGTTAATGTTGGCGAAGGCATGCTTGGTAGGGTCATTAATACCAATGGAGATCCTATTGATGGTAAGGGAAAAATTGAGGGTGATTTATTTGAGTTTCCGCTTGAACGTAAAGCCCCCGGTGTTATCTTCCGGCAGCCGGTTAAAGAACCTATGCAAACTGGTTTAAAAGCTGTGGACTCTATGATTCCTATTGGAAGAGGTCAGCGTGAGTTGATTATTGGTGATCGTCAAACCGGGAAAACGGCTATCGCTATCGATACAATCATTAATCAAAAAGAAGGTTTTGAAAACGGTAATCCTGTTTATTGTATTTATGTAGCCATAGGACAAAAGGGTTCTACTGTAGCTCAGATTGTGAATACGCTGGAGAAACACGGTGCTATGCAATATACTACGGTGGTAAGCTCAACCGCTGCCGATCCTGCAGCTATGCAGTTTTATGCACCATTTACAGGAACCGCCCTTGGGGAATACTTTCGCGATACAGGTCGTGCAGCACTGATTATTTATGATGACTTATCAAAGCAGGCTGTTTCATACCGCGAAGTGTCTCTTTTATTGCGTCGTCCACCAGGAAGGGAAGCTTATCCGGGTGATGTATTCTATTTGCACTCTCGTTTATTAGAACGTGCTGCCAAGATTATTAATTCAGATGAGATTGCTGCTAAAATGAATGATTTGCCTGACTCCATTAAGGGTCATGTGAAAGGCGGAGGTTCCTTAACTGCCCTACCTATTATTGAAACGCAGGCAGGTGATGTGTCAGCATACATTCCTACGAATGTTATCTCAATTACCGACGGACAGATCTTTCTGGAGGGTGATTTGTTTAATGCAGGGGTACGGCCGGCTATTAATGTGGGTATATCAGTTTCAAGAGTAGGAGGTAGTGCACAAATTAAATCGATGAAAAAAGTGTCCGGTACCTTGAAACTGGACCAGGCTCAATATCGTGAATTAGAGGCGTTCTCGAAATTTAGTTCCGACCTGGATCCGGCTACAAAATCAGTGCTCGACAAAGGAAGGAAAAATGTCGAATTACTTAAGCAACCGCAGTATGCACCCGTTAAAGTTGGACATCAGGTGGCTCTTATCTATTGTGGAACAAAGGGACTGCTCAGCGATGTGGCAGAGATTCATATAAAAGAGTTTGAGCAGAGCTTTATTGATGATATGGAAATGCAGCATAAGGATGTGATAGCAAGTTTAGCTAAAGGAATTATCTCTGATGCTGAAACAAAAGTGCTTGAAAAGGTAGCAGCTGATGTTGCCCGCAGGTTTGCTAAGGTTGAGAAATAAAAGAAATAGCGCATGCCCAATTTAAAAGACATAAAAACCCGTATCGAATCGGTTAAGACTACACGACAGGTTACCAGTGCTATGAAAATGGTGTCGGCAGCCAAGCTGAAAAAGGCCCAGGATAATATTGCAAAGGTGAGGCCTTATGCCGATAAACTTAATGATATTGTTTTTAACATTGTTAATTCTTTGGATGAAGGTTATCATATCCCACTGGCACAGAATAGAGAAGCCGATAGAGTATTAGTGGTTATGATTTCTTCTAACAGGGGTTTGTGCGGAGGTTTTAATTCTAGTATTGTAAAAGAAGTCAACAATCTGGTACGGAATACCTATTCTTCGCATTTTAAAAATGGTTTTATTGATGTGGTATCCATCGGCTCACAGGGACAAAAATTGTTGAATTCAGCAGGAATTAAGTGTGTTAAGGAGTTTAATGATATCTATAATGATGTTAATTTTAAGTCGGTTGAGGCTATTTCTAAGGGTTTAATAAATGATTTCTTGTCAAAGACTTACGACAAGGTTATATTGGTGTATAATGAATTTGTAAATGCTGTGGTGCAGAATGTTAGTGTATCTCAGTTTTTACCTTTGGAACTGCCAAAACCAGATCATAGCTATGCAACCGAGTATTTGTATGAACCTAATCAGAGAGAGCTGATTAATGAGTTAGTGCCTATGACGCTAAAGACTATGTTCTTCAAGGCTATATTGGAATCGGTTGCCTCGGAACATGGTGCACGTATGACCTCGATGCATAAGGCGACAGATAATGCAACGGATCTAATCGGTGATTTGGAATTGAGTTATAATAAAGCCCGTCAGGCTTCTATTACTAACGAAATACTAGAGATTGTAAGTGGAGCAGAGGCGCTTGCTAAATAAGCATATAAATTCTCGCAATAATGGTCCTGTCGATATTCATTCACAGGACTTTGTTTTTTATAAGGGTTGGAATAGTTAACAGGATAAGACGCATGACTTTTTTTGGTTTAGTGAGTCCAAATATCTTATCTCTTTCACTTCAACTTTTCTCTCTTGTTTTTTAGTTTTTAAACTCATTATTGCCATCTGTGTATAATCTTTCTTTTCCAAAATTATGTGGTAATATGACTTTGAAGAGGAGTCTTTATTGTGGGGTGAGTCAAACTTGTATTTCACTGTATGGAAGAACAGGCAGCTAGTGAGTTTCTATCCCATTTTATTTATAAGGAAATTGGTCATATCTATAAAGATAATTCTGTAATTAGGAAAGGACTGTTCTTTTTTTATAGGTATTTTCTGAAAACAGGTATGTATATGGAATAAAATTGATTAAAAATGCGTTGTTTTTTCGCAGCTTCAGTTTTTGCAATAAAAATGTTACTATTTTTATACCTTGAATTTATTAACGTCACCTTTGTAGAGTGATTTAACTTAAAATATCTGTCTCGAAATGGATTATTCCTTAATTGATTTGCTAAAATTAGTTGGCGCAATCGGTTTGTTCTTATATGGAATGAAGCTGATGAGTGAGGCACTTCAGAAAGTGGCTGGTGCTAAAATGAGGAGTATATTCGCTGCGATGACCCGAAATCGTTTTCTCGGTGTTTTAACGGGACTTTTGATTTCTGCCACTATACAATCCTCCAGTGCCACCATATTAATGGTGGTTAGTTTTGTGAATGCCGGATTGGTTTCATTGGTGGAATCTATTGGTGTGATTATGGGTGCCAATGTTGGAACTACCGTCACCGGCTGGCTTATTTCTCTTTTTGGCTTCCGGTTTAATTTCACAGAATTTGCTCTTCCTCTGATGGCTGTTGGTTTTCCTCTTGTATTTTCAAAGGTGCAACGGCATAAATCATGGGGAGAAGCAATTATAGGATTCTCAATACTGTTTATGAGTCTCGATTTTATAAAAACCACCATTCCTGATATTGATAGTAATCCTGAACTATTGAGCTTTTTATCGGGTTATACTAATCTGGGTTTTATTTCTGTACTCATATTTGTATGTATTGGTAGTTTGTTAACCGTATTAGTGCAATCCAGTGGTGCAACCATGGCTATTACCTTTGTGATGTGTAATCAGGGTTGGATTCCCTTTGAACTGGGGGCAGCTATGATACTGGGAGAGAATATTGGTACCACTATTACGCCAAATATTGCGGCTACCATAGGTAATATATCTGCTAAACGTACGGCCAGGGCACATCTGATTTTTAACTTGCTGGGAGTGGCCTGGATGCTCGCTGTCTTTACTCCGTATACCCAGTTTATAGAACGGTTTATTTCCAATTTCAATGCTGTTTCTGTTAAAAATCCGCAGGCTTTAATACCCTTTGCATTAGCCCTGTTTCATACTTCGTTTAATGTGTTGAACTTACTATTGTTTATAGGTTTTGTTCCTTTTATCCATCGTATTATAATTCAGTTTGTTCCTGATAAGGGAGAAGAGGGGGAAGAGTTTAAATTGCGTTATATTACTACTGGTTTACCGTCAAATTCTGAACTTTCTATTATACAGGCAAAGAGGGAATTGCAATCTTATGCCAAGCATACCAGTAAGATGCTGGGATTTAGCATGAAGCTGCTTCATGAAAATAATGAGAAAAAGTTTAGTCATTTATATGCCAGAGTAGAGAAATATGAGTGGATAAGCGATGATGTGGAGGTGGAAATAGCCAATTATCTCGCTTTGGTATCCCAAAGTAATTTTAGCGAATTAAGTAGGAGAAGAATACGTGCAATGCTTAAGTTGGTTAGTGATTTAGAAAGTATTGGTGATAGTTGCTATATCTTGTCCCGTATCATTAATCGTTTGCATAAAAACAAAATCCAATTCTCATCTTCGATGATCGAAAGACTCGATATAATGCTTGGTCTGGTGGATAAGTCACTGATGATCATGCGTCAGAATCTTAACAGGGATGAGAAGAAGATTAAACTGCAAAAGGCACAGGAGTTGGAAGATGAAATCAATCAATATTGTAGTAAGCTGAGTGCTGAGCATGAAGAAAACTTGGAGGCGAAAGTGTATTCGGCTGATACTGGCGTTATTTATGCCAATATTTTTAATGAATGTGAAAAGATTGGGAATTACGCCATTAATGTAAGTAAAGCTTTATACGAGTCTTGATCTCTTTAGTAAATAAATTTTAATGACTGTGTATATACACTCTAAAAAAAGCTAAAGTTGTTGCTGTGTTTGTTTTAAGGGTCAACAAAGGCTGTCTTAAAAGTTTATTAACTTTTAAGACAGAGTTGTATTAGTAATTCAGTGTTTTACGCGTTACTGCCATAAAAATATCCATATGTAATAGTTTATCTTTTATGGCCATCAGGTTTTTTATTTTTATTAATCCAATCTTATAATTGTTCTCAGGACCCTTGTACTCTTCTGAAACAGACTCGAAAAGAAAATGGTTTAGGTCTTCAGGATGCTTATAACGCAGGTATATTTCAATTACGACATCTTTTTCATAGGTAAAAGAATTATAGAAATTCATTTTTTTATACTCGTACTTGTAATTCTGCGCAATGGCAGTGATATCTGACAAGACCGCTGAACCTGTTGGATGAGCGCCAGCTCCTTTACCAAACATAAACTGCTTATCATAGGCCAATCCTTTTATCACTACACCATTAAATTCATCTTCTACATTGTAAATGTATTTATCCCTTTGAACAAGACGTGGTAGAACAAACAATGAAATTTTATTTTCTTCCAGTTTCTCCACCTGTCCTACCAGTTTTATCTTATAACCTTTTTCTTTGGCGTACCGGATATCAAAATCTGAGATATTAGAAATGCCATAGTGTAAAACGTCTTTGGGGTTAACAATAGTACCAAAGCTGTGTGCAGTAAGAATAATGAGTTTATATAACGAGTCAAAACCATCTACGTCAAAACTGGGATCAGCTTCCGCAAACCCAAGTCTCTGAGCTTCCTTAAGCGATTCATCATAGTCTTTGTTGTGATCAAAAATTTTGGATAAAATGTAGTTTGAAGAACCATTTAATATACCAGTGACAGAGAGTAGTAAGTCGTTATCATAATATTCCTCCAGATTGCG
>JBFHEL010000120.1:0-10242 GCA_041584155.1 Saccharicrinis sp. | reverse complement strand
TCGTCAGGACCGCGAATCAAAGGTAGCTGCAGAAACTTTAGTAACAACAGGATTGGTTGTTTTAAGTGGCGAGGTTAAAACAAATGGTTATGTTCCTGTTCAAAACATAGCTCGTCAGGTAATTGAAAGAATAGGTTATACTAAATCAGATTATATGTTTGATTCGGGTTCCTGTGGGGTTATCTCTGCTATTCATGAACAAAGCGAAGACATTAACCGTGGAGTGGAACGTGAGGATGAAGAAAATCAAGGGGCAGGAGATCAGGGTATGATGTTTGGTTATGCCTGTAAAGAAACAAAAGAATTTATGCCTTTCCCACTTCATTTGTCTCATTTATTATTAATCGAACTTGCTGCTATCAGACGCGAACAAAAAGAGATGACTTATTTGCGTCCCGATTCCAAGTCGCAGGTAACAATGGAATACGATGATAACAATAAACCGGTAAGGGTTCATACTATCGTTGTTTCTACACAGCATGATGAGTTTGATGAGGAAGAATTGATGTTGGCAAAAATTAAGCAGGATGTTAAGGATATCCTTATCCCCAGGGTAAAAAGTAAATTAAATGCCGAAGAGTCATCTTTAATTGATGATAAATATATTTTGCATGTGAATCCTACCGGTAAATTCGTTATTGGAGGACCTCATGGTGATACAGGCTTAACAGGCAGAAAAATTATTGTTGATACCTATGGAGGTAAAGGTGCCCATGGAGGAGGTGCTTTCTCGGGTAAAGATAGTTCTAAAGTAGATAGATCTGCTGCCTATGCTGCCCGTCATATTGCAAAAAATATGGTTGCGGCTGGTGTGGCCGAAGAGGTTTTGGTGCAGGTGGCCTATGCTATTGGTGTGGCTGAGCCCGTAGGTTTATTTGTTAATACCTATAACTCTTCTGTTTTAGGTTTAACCGATGGAGAAATAGCTGATAAGATAGCTGGTATTTTTGATATGCGCCCGGCAGCCATTGTTAAACGTTTTGGTCTTAAAAATCCGATTTTTGAACCAACAGCTGCTTATGGTCATGTGGGTAGGGCTCCTTATAAAAAGCGAATAGTGGTTAAGCGTAATGGAGAGGACATTGAAGATGAGGTAGAATTCTTTACCTGGGAGAAACTCGATTATGTAGATACCATCAAACAAACCTTTGGTTTATAATTGCGCAATTTATTTTAAGGCCATGAAACGACCATTAAATTTTAATCATAAAGTATACAACACAGTAGGGTGATTAAAAAAGCTAATGCGCGTTCCTGAACCATTGAAAAATAAATTTAAACAGATGGGAGAAAAGAAAAATTTGCCCGATTCGCGGGTGTATTTTCGTTGTAAACCTTACAATTAACACGCTTTAACTTTTTTTTATACGTGTTCACTAAAGAATAACCTACATTTGTAATGTAGATTTTTTTTCATAGATTTAGATTTGGTTAACAAAGCTGATTTTAAGGGTAAAGGATAGATGTTTTCATCTATCCTTTTTTCATTTATACACCTCTTCTCTCACACTTCATTATCAGGTAAGTTTTTAAATAAAAAAAGGTTAACCCGTTTATAGCAGGTTAACCCGTATGTGTATTCTTTATAAAAGCAGAGGAGCTATCTTTTCAGCTCAATCATTTATCTCATAGCGATGCAACCAATTCCTTAATAACAAAGGTCATGATGGGTTCTGCTTTGGCGGCTATTTTTTGAACCTCTTCGTGAGATACTTCTACAATCTCTCCGGGAACACCTGAGTCCGTAACAATAGATACACCAAAGCAGGTCATGTTCATGTGACGAGCCACAATAACTTCAGGTACGGTTGACATGCCTACCACATCAGCCCCTAAAATTCTAAACATCTTATATTCTGCAGGCGTTTCAAAGGTTGGGCCTGTGGTACCCACATAAACACCTCTTTTTAGTGATATGTTGTTCTGCTCGGCTATTTCAAAGGCCTTTTTGATTAGATCTTTAGCGTAAGGTTGACTCATGTCAGGAAATCGGGGACCCAGTTCATCAATATTTTTTCCCATTAATGGGTTTGTTCCAAACATATTGATATGGTCGTCAATAACCATTACGTCGCCTACTACAAAATCAGGATTTAAACCGCCGCTGGCATTGCTTACCAAAAGAGTTTCTATGCCCATCATTTTCATAACGCGCACCGGAAAAGTTACTTTATCCATAGGGTAACCTTCGTAAAAATGGAAACGGCCTTGCATGGCTACTACTTCTTTTCCGCCAAGTAAGCCAAAAATTAACCTGCCATGATGTCCTTCTACGGTTGAAACAGGGAAATTGGGAATGTGATCATAATCCAGTGTGGATTGAATCTCTATCTCTTGTACCAAGCCTCCTAATCCGGTACCTAAAATAATACCAATTTTAGCTTTTGTGTTTGATTTTTGTAGGATAAAATCAGCGGTTTCCTTTATTTTGTTTAACATATGAGGTAATTTTAGCTGTAAACTCTTTATTTTGATTATTTAATATTTCAATTTTTATGGGCATGATCCATATGTGCGATGAAATCCTGTCACCGGTATGTAATATCTGTTTCAAACGGACAGCATCTTTTTCCGTTGTGAAAATAATTTTATTTGTTCCTTTTATTTTTTCAAAGGCTGCTGTAATTTTTTCAATATCTGAGCTTTCAAAATGATGATGATCCGAAAACTGAATGCTATGCACACTTTTAACCTTATCTTCAATGTGGTGAAGCAAGGGTGCCGGATTGGCTATTCCGGTAACTAATAAAACATCGTAATTACGTATTTCATTTTCCTTTATCTCAGCATGAGTGCAAAATAACGAAATTGGTTTTTGATATCCAATACTTGAGAAATAAACCGACTGGTCAGTCGTTATATTTAACTTTTTAATAATATTAAGTTGCTGTTGCTGGCTTAGGTTAAAGGGGCATTTACTGATTAAAATAATATTGGCCCGTTCTTTTCCGTTTATAGGTTCCCTTAATTCTCCGGCAGGAAGCATAAAGTCTTTCCAAAGAGGGCGGTTAAAATCCATCACCAATATGCTGAGTCCTGGTTTAACATAGCGGTGTTGGTAGGCATCGTCCATGATGATAACTTCAGGCGGTTGTAAAGAAGAGAGCATTGCCTGAATTCCAGCCACACGTTTTTCGGCTACGGTAACCTGTATGTTACTAAACTTTTGTTTTACCTGCATGGGTTCGTCACCTATGTCTTGGGCTGTGCTATTTTCATTGGAAATAACCACTCCTTTTGTTTTTCTCTTGTATCCACGACTAAGTAATGCCAGATGATAATTATCTTTTAAAATAGAAATGATAAATTCGGTTAGCGGGGTTTTTCCTGTACCTCCTACGGTAATGTTTCCAACAGAAATAATAGGTATGTCAAAGCTTTGTGATTTTAGTTTTCCGATATCAAAAAGAAAGTTTCGGAAACGAATAATCATTCCATAAAGCAAAGAAAATGGAAGTAAAGAAAGTCGTATATATTTTAGGAAAATCATGTTTATGTAATAACATAAAAAGGCTGTTCCGGATAGAGCAGCCTTTTATGCAAAATTAATAAAAACTTTTAATTAAGTGTGATATCATAGGGCATACGAGCCTGAATAGGATCGATCTCTTTTAGATTATTGATCATCTCAACCTGTTTGTAATTAATGCCTAATAAAGACTCTGACATATAAGCTTTGGCTTCGTTTTTCATATTCTTCAGAAGTTCTTCAATAGGGGATAATTTTTCAGGTAATTCTTTGATTCGGTAAACATCAAGACCTGCTTTTTCTTTGGCAATCTCAATGGCTTTATTTAAACCACCCATCACATCAACAAGGTTGTGCTCAACGGCGTTTTCACCTGTCCATACCCGACCTTGTCCTATTTCATCAATAGCTTTGGGGCTGGTGTTTCTGCCTTCTGCACAAACGCCTGTAAATACAAGATAACCACGTTCAACATATTGTTGTACCAGTTGCTTTTCATCTTCGGTATATTGTCTTGTAACGGTTGGGAAATCTGAGTATTTATTAGTTTTTACACCATCAAAGTGAATGCCATATTTATCGGCTAATCTTTCAAAGTTTGGAATTCTGGCAAAAATACCGATTGATCCGGTTAAGGTAACGGGGTTAGCAACAATAGTATCAGCGGCGCAAGAAATATAATAACCACCAGAGGCAGCATAATCACCCATTGATACGATGGTAGGCTTTACTTCTTTACAAAGCTTAACTTCGCGCCAAATAATATCTGAACCAGAAGCAGATCCTCCGGGGCTGTTGACTCTGAATACAATGGCTTTGATAGAGGAGTCTTCGCGAGCTTTTCTGATAGTCTTGCTTAAGGCTTCAGAGTCGATGCCATTACTGGTTCCGTCATCAATGCCACCTTCGGCATAAATAACCGCTATCTTATCTTTAATTAAACCTTTTGTTTCCTTTGGTACATAAACCGATTTGTAATCGGCAAAGTTAACCTGTTCAATATCTTTATCCTTACTGGTTGAGGTTAATTCTTTGAGTTCTGCAATAATCTCGTCCTTGTATTTTAGTCCGTCAAGAATATGATTCTCCAAATAAGTTTCATTGTTGGTAAACATGCCTCCATTGTTGGCTATTGTATTTATTTCAAGAGGGTCAAGTCCTCTTGAACTGGCGATATCATTTTTTACATGATTCCATATTGAATGAAGAAATACAGAGGTCTGCTCCCTGGCCGGTTCGCTCATCTCATCGAGTAAGTATGGTTCTACAGCCGATTTGTATTTGCCATGTTTAAAAATATAAAAGTCAACGTTAAATTTCTCCAGGGCTTTTTTGTAATACATTCTCTCGGTGCTTAAACCTACCAACTGCAACATTCCCTGAGGTGGCATGTAAACTTTAGTTGCTGCAGAAGCTAAATAGTATCCTTTTTGAGAATAATTATTGGCAAAACTACAGATAAACTTACCCGAATCCTTAAAAGCTACAAGAGCCTCTCTGATTTCATTTAGTGTAGCATAGCCGGTCATTGGGTTTCCGCATTCCAGATAAATACCTACTATATTTTTATCGCGGGAGGCTTTTTTGATGTTATTCAGGATGTCATTCAAACCTATGCTTGATGAGGAAAAAGGTGATTCACCAAGTAAATCTGCAAAAGGATCCTCTACTCCGCGGTCAACAATGGCTTTGTCCAGATTGATTGTCAATAAAGTTCCTTCCTTGATTTTAATTTCTTTTTCGCCAGAAGAAGCCATTGAAGTAATGATTCCCACCAGGATAAGTACTAAGAATATTGCCGTTACAATAGCCCCAACTACAGTAAGAAGCAGTGATTTGAAAAATTTTGCCATAATTTTGCGTTATTTTGTAATTTACATGTTAGGTTAACAAATATATTAAAGAATATTAGTATCGTAGGCATATGCATAGAGTTATTTTATTAATAGGAGGAAATGAGGGGGATTGTTATGAGAATATAAAAAGAGCCAAGCGTTTGATAGAAGAAAGGCTTGGTGATGTTGTTCTTGAATCTTCTTTATTTGAGAGTGAACCCTGGGGATTCATGCATCCGCAAAATTTTATCAACCAGGTGTTGGAGTTGAAATGTGACTTATCACCACAGCAAATTCTTGGTATTGGCCAGCATATTGAGAAAGAGCTGGGACGTATGGCAAAGACCATTGCCGGCTATGAGGGGAGGACAATGGATATTGATATTTTATTTTATGATGATATGATCATAGATCAAGTCAACCTGGTCATTCCACATCCTAAAATGCATGAGAGAAGGTTTACGATGTTGCCATTGGTTGAGAAATGGAGCGATTTTATACATCCGGTATTTAAAAAGGGAATGAACCAATTACTTGATCAGTGTAAAGATGAAGGGTGGGTGAGGAGAGTGATGGCCTAATGGGGTAAGTAATTGATATGATACCGATGGGTTAAGGACCCTGGCGTTGTATATGTTTGGCAATAATGCTGTTATTAATCCATCGGCATAATACGAAGTGCTCACGTTATTATCAAAATGGTATTATTTAGGTATTGGTAGTTAGTGGTAACCCTGCCTATTGCTTATTGAACTAAAATTTAATTCAAGTCCAAAGGTATTGGGTTTAAAACCTCTAAAACTTGAATTAAATGTACATCTATAATAGCCAATGGGCATTAAATATTTTCAGAATATATATATATATATGTAATTGCCTTGCTTAAAAATATACTAAGCAGGTTTATAATTTGGTACCAAAGGCCAAATCACCTGCATCTCCCAGACCGGGGATAATATATTTTTTCTCGTTTAATTCCTTATCTACGGCCCCAATCCATAGGGTAATGTTTTCGTTTGCCATATTTTTTTGCACATATTCAATTCCCTCTGTGCTTCCTATAATTGAGGCAATATGAATATGCTTAGGTTTTCCTTTTGTAAGTATGGCTCTGTATGCTAGTTCCATAGAGGCTCCGCTGGCGAGCATGGGGTCAGTTAAAATAACGGTTTTCCCATCTAAAGAAGGCGAAGAGATGTATTCGATGTGTATATCGAAATCACCTTTTTCGTTATATTTCCTATAGGCTGATACAAAACAGTTTTCTGCGCTGTCGAAATAATTTAAAACACCTTGATGTAGAGGTAGTCCTGCTCTTAAAATAGTGGCAATAACTACGTTTTCTGAATATACAAATTCGTGCGAAACCCCAAGAGGAGTTTGGATATCGATACTTTCGTAGGATAACTTTTTGCTAATTTCATAAGCTAAAATCTCTCCCATACGCTCAATATTTCTTCTAAACCTAAGAGGGTCTGTCTGAATTTCCTTGTCCCTGATTTCTGCAATAAACTGATTAAAAAGCGAGTTTTCCTTGTTGAAAATGTGGATATCCATTTTTATAATTTAAAAAAGTTAAAGTATTTTGTTGTGTGAATATTAGCAGCTGTCAAAATTACATTTTCATTCTTAAATAAAAAAGCCACATTGAAAACAATGTGGCCTATGTAATTTCTCTATTCAATCACAGTAATCCATCCATAAGTGTCCGGCTCATCGCCGTATTGGATAGCTCTAAGTTTGTGGTATAATTTATCACAAACAGGACCTGGAACATCCGGCTTACCATAATGGAATGATTTACCTTCTTGTATATCATCAATCTGTCCTACCGGGCTGATTACAGCGGCAGTTCCGCAGGCTCCTGCTTCTTCCAGGGTGGCCAGTTCTTCGAACTTCATTTTACGACGTTCTACCTTCAATCCCATATCCTGAGCTAATTGTATTAAACTCATATTGGTAATACTTGGTAATATGGAGTTGGATAGGGGGGTGATATAGGTATTGTCTTTAATACCGAAGAAATTGGCAGGACCGCATTCGTCGATATATTTTTTTTCCTTACTATCCAGATACAGTACAGCCGAATAACCCAGTTCGTGAGCTAATTGACCTGCAACCATACTGGCAGCATAGTTTCCACCTACTTTTAGGTTTCCTGTTCCTTGGGGAGCAGCACGGTCGAATTTGCGATTAATCATCATCTTGGTAGGTTTAAAACCTTCCTTAAAATAAGGACCAACAGGAGTTACAAATACAATAAAGGTGTATTCATCAGCAGGAGATACACCTACCTTTGGACCCGATCCAATAAGCAGGGGACGAATGTATAAGGCTGCTCCTGACTCGTAAGGGGGAACATAATCTTTGTTGAGCTCAATGGCACGGACGACGGCTTTTGTAAATAATTCTGTAGGGACCTTTTCCATTAAGATGCCATCTGCAGAATGTTGCATTCTTTTAGCATTTTCCTCCATGCGGAAAACACGGATCTTGCCATCTTTTCCTTTAAAAGCCTTAAGCCCTTCAAATGCTTCCTGACCGTAATGAAGGCATGTGGCTGCCATATGAATGGTGAGTTGTTCAGAAGTTGTTTCTTCTAACTCACTCCATTGGCCGTCCTTGAAATAGCTTCGTACATTGTAATCTGTCTTCATATAATGGAACGACAAATTAGCCCAATCGATTTTGCTCATGAGTAGTTTATTAAAATGAACTAGTATATTTTAAGTCATAAAATTAAAATAATTAAATGAAATATAATATGACGGAGAGCAAGTTTTATGTTTTCTATACAATTAAACCCGGATTATGTGTTAGAACTTCGTCATGAGCATTGAAAATGCCATGAGATAAGGCTTTAGCGTAAGGAGGTATGTGGTCGATCTGGTGAGCTGAGATAAAGCAATGAAATGAAGTGTTGAATCAGTGTTGATGCGTGATTGCGGGTTAAATAGGTATTGATAGGGTGCTGATATCTTTTAAACGGATTATAAATGTCACGGGGCACCCTAGCTAAAGTAAAAAGCCGCACCTGAATAGATGCGGCTTACTGCTAACTCGAGAAACAGTAAATCAATAAATAACTTTAATACATTTATTTATTGCTTTACTAAACGTTTACGTTCGTGTTCTTCAAGATATATTTTACGGATGCGAATCGCTTTAGGAGTAACCTCTACATATTCGTCACCCTGAATGTATTCTAGTGCTTCTTCCAATGAGAAGATGATTGGAGGAGCTAATCTAACCTTATCATCAGAACCAGAAGTACGCATGTTGGTTAGTTTTTTTGTTTTGGTGATGTTGATAGTTAAATCTCCTTCACGGTTATTTTCACCAATTACCTGACCTCTGTAAATTTTTTCCTGAGGAGAAACAAAAAACTTACCTCTATCCTGCAGTTTATCTAATGCGTAAGGGATGGCTGCGCCATCTTCCATAGAGATCAGTGATCCGTTTAAGCGTTTATTAATGATTCCTTTATATGGTTGAAACTCAACAAAACGGTGGGCCATAATGGCTTCTCCGGCTGTGGCGGTTAACATGGCATTACGTAGTCCAATAATTCCTCTTGAAGGAATATGGAATTCAATTACCACGCGATCACCTTTGCGTTCCATACTTAACATATCACCCTTGCGTTGACTAACCATTTCAATAGCCTTGCCTGAATATTCATCAGGAAGATCGATGGTTAATTCTTCAACCGGCTCATGTTTGATAGCACCAATTTCTTTAATAATTACACGAGGCTGACCTACCTGTAGCTCATAACCTTCGCGGCGCATGGTTTCAATTAGTACCGACAAGTGAAGAACTCCGCGTCCGTATACATTCCAGGCATCTGCTGAGTTTGTATCTTCTACTCTTAGCGCTAAGTTTTTCTCTAATTCAGCATCTAATCGGTCTTTAATATGACGAGAAGTAACAAATTTACCATCCTGACCAAAGAAAGGTGAGTTGTTGATGGTAAATAACATACTCATGGTTGGCTCATCGATAGAGATAGGATCCAAAGGCTCCGGATTTTCTATGTCGGCAACTGTATCACCAATATCAAAACTCTCCAATCCGATTAAGGCGCAAAGTTCACCGCACTGAACTACGTCTACTTTAGTACGTCCCAGTCCGTCAAAGACATTGATTTCTTTAATTTTTGTTTTGGTGATTGATCCATCTCTGCTTACCAAAGAAACCTGTTGGTTAGTCTTCAGTTCGCCGCGATGTACGCGGCCAATGGCAATTCGTCCGGTATATGGGGAGTGATCTAAAGATGTAATCAACATCTGAGGAGTTCCCTGATTGTATTCTGGAGCAGGAATATTTTCAATTACAGCGTCAAAAACTGCCGAGATATCATCGGTTTGTTTTTTCCAGTCAGTACTCATCCAACCATTTTTTGCTGAACCATAAATAGTAACAAAATCAAGCTGTTCTTCTGTTGCCTCAAGGTTAAACATCAAGTCGAATACTGATTCATGAACTTCTTCAGGTCGACAGTTTGGTTTATCTACCTTGTTGATGACAACAATAGGCTTTAAACCTAATGCAAGTGCCTTTTGTAATACAAATCGCGTTTGTGGCATAGGGCCTTCAAAGGCATCTACCAATAAAAGTACGCCATCGGCCATGTTCAATACACGTTCAACTTCTCCTCCAAAATCGGAGTGACCTGGTGTGTCGATAATGTTAATTTTAGTGTTCTTGTACATTACCGAAACATTTTTTGAGAGAATGGTGATACCTCTTTCTCTCTCCAAATCGTTGCTGTCCATGATTAACTCGCCAACTTCTTGATGATCTTTAAATAGCTTACCAGCCATTATCATCTTGTCTACCAGGGTAGTTTTACCATGGTCAACGTGCGCTATAATTGCAATGTTTCTAATATCCTGCATAACGTTATAAAAATGAGGATGCAAAGGTAGTGTTTAT
>JBFHEL010000119.1:0-10255 GCA_041584155.1 Saccharicrinis sp. | reverse complement strand
ATATCGGGAATCAGACCCATATACCAAAATAACAGAGAAACGGTAAAATAAGTAGAGATGGCAAATACATCCCATAACAAAGGGGAATTAAAATTCACCCATAAATCGCGCGTATTAGGATAGGGAAACACAAAAAAAGCCAATGGCAAACGCCCCATATGCAAAAGAGGAAACAGTCCGGCACACATCACTGCAAAAATAGTCATGGCTTCTGCACTACGATTAATACTGGTTCTCCATTTCTGACGAAAGAGCAATAAGATAGCAGATATAAAAGTACCGGCATGTCCAATACCAACCCACCACACAAAATTAGTGATACCCCACCCCCAACCAATGGTTCGGTTCAGGCCCCAGCTACCAATACCATCCCAAACGGTCACAAAGATAGCCAATCCTCCAAAAGCAAGAGCCAACAAAGCCATCCCCAGGCCAACAAACCACAGCTTGCCCGGCTTACCTTCCATTGGTTTTGTGATATCATCGGTTACCTGTTTATAACTCTTGGCCCCGGTAACCAAAGGCTCTCTTATTGGTGATACATACATCAGCTATGCGTTTTATGTTCTGACTTACTAGTTACTGACTCTTGAATATTTCTCACTTTGGTGAGATAAGCCACACTGGGCAGGGTATGCAGCTCCTCTAAAAGGTGATACCTGCGCGGGTCTTTCATCATTTTGCTTACGATACTATGCTCATCATTCATATCGCCAAAGGTGATAGCCTTGGCCGGGCATGCCTGCTGACAGGCAGTTTTGATGTCTCCATCCTGCAATGGGCTTCCCTTTTTCTTGGCTTCAAGTTTACCTTCCTGAATACGCTGAATACAGAAAGAACATTTTTCTATCACCCCTTTAGCTCTGACAACCACATCAGGATTAAGCACCAGACGTTTCAAATCGGTAGTCATACCAGCTGCATCCTTGCGGTTAAAAGGAATAGAATCTGCACCTGTATAATCGTACCAGTTAAAGCGCCTCACTTTATAAGGGCAGTTGTTATTACAATACCGCGTACCAATACAACGGTTATAGGCCATCTGGTTGATGCCTTCGGAGCTATGATTGGTAGCCGCTACGGGGCAAACATTTTCGCAAGGGGCATTATCACAGTGCTGACACATCACAGGCTGTCTAACCACACGCAATGACTCGGGGCGATCAACAGAACCCGTATAATAACGGTCAATACGCAACCAGTGCATCTCGTGTAGCCTGCGTACTTCATTTCGTCCCACCACAGGAACATTATTTTCGACAGAGCAGGCCACCACACAAGCATTACACCCGGTGCAGGAATTCAGATCAACAAATAAAGCCCAATGATGCCCCTTATAGTCATGGTTATGATACAAAGAAGTATGCAGCTTCTCTATTTCTTCATGCATCTCATTACCCGAAGCCGGGTTATGCAGATATTCGCTTAATGATGTTTCCCTAACCAGTGCACGCCCTTCCATAGAATGATGCGTTTGTGTTGTGGCCAGTTCATAGGTTGCACCAGTGACCGAAACCTGACCAACTGATGCATAATATCCTGTTAACTTATTCTTTATAAAGAGGGGTTTTACATCCACGCCAATCTTCTCCACTTCAGGCGCTTCCATTGTTCTGCCATACCCCAGAGCTGCACCAATCACTTTATCATGTTGTCCGGGCTGAATAAAAACAGGCAACTGAATACCGTCCACATTAATCACATCACCCTGATTCCATTGTTTTTGATTTGCCAGGACAGGCGAAACAGCAAAATAATTATCCCAACACACTCTACCAACTGGATCGGGTAATTCCTGTAACCAAGGATTATTTGCCATCTTTCCGTCACCTATGGTAACCGATTGATACGCCAGAAACTCAAGACTTTCAGAAGAAGTAATTTTAGTAACAAATGAGGCTGCCCTCTGCAAATCGGGATCAGCCATTACTCTTAAAACATTTTTATTCAAGCGGTAAACGCCATCGCTTAAGGTCTTTTTCCAAAGAGTAACAAAAGAGTTAGCCAGCAATGTTTCCTCTAAGATATGATTCTCCCAATACTGCTTAATAAACGCATAAGTCTCTAGCTCCTCTCCGAGCCATGCAGTTAAAATCTGATGTATATCTTTGGTATTATAGATAGACTGAATAACCGGTTGGGTCAAACTAAAGTGTCCATTTACAGCCTCAGCATCATCCCATGCCTCCAGAAAGTGATTAACAGGCAGTACATACTGACAAAACCCAGAGGTTTCATCTTTTTGCGAAGTAATATTAACACTCAGCTCCAGATCTTTAAGTATCTCTCCAAAAGGGGAATCAGAAACCAGATGATATACAGGATTTGACTCATAACAAATCACTGCACCAACTTGGTTGTTTATACATTTATTTTTAAACGCACTCAGTACCTGATCATTACCCTGAAAGGTATTAAAAGTTTTATCTATCCGAATGGTATGTCCAAAGTTATTAAGCATTTTATTAATACCTGCCACAAGAAGCTGAATTTCCTTTTGGCTGGAACCAGATACCACCAAAGCCTTTGACTTAGCATCAACCAATTGCACTGCTGTATTCTCCACCTGTGTTTCAAAGCCTCCGTCCACCAAAGGGCTTAAATGCAACTTTTTAGCCACTGCATTATACAAAGACAAAATATACCTGCCTTCTTCCGATGGTTTAATTACATACCTGTCGTCGGCATTACTACCTGTTAATGACATGACAGACTCATACTGAATATGCTTTGAAAGCTTTTCCTGCGCATCATCCAACTTTCTATTTTGCACATATTGACTGGTAAAAACAGTAGGGCTCAACCATGTTCCTAAAAAATCGGCACCAAACGACACAATTACATCAGCCTTGTCAAACTGAAAAAAAGGAATGATGCTTTCTCCTACAAATTCAAGATAAGCTTCTCTGATTCCTGAGTAAGAATAGCTATCAAGGGTGACGACATTAAAATTTGAATATTGCTTTGTTAATTGTGCAATAATCTCTTTTAAAGAAGGACTGATAATACTTTGAGTAAGAAAAACAATTTCTTTATCAGCAGGAATTGCTTTTAATTTAGCTACTATTTCCTTGTTTATCTGATCCCACTCCACTGCATTACCCTTTGAAAGCGGTTGACGGGGTCGTGACTCATCATATAAATTAAGTAAGGATGCCTGCACCTGAGCCGATGTTCCGCCATGAGTCAGTTCACACAACTCATTACCTTCTATTTTTATGGGCCTTCCATCTCTTACTTTAACCAAAATAGGCACAGCCTCATTACCGTTATAAAAGGTAGATGCATAATAACTGGCAATTCCCGGTCTTACCTCTTCAGGCTGAATTAATAAAGGAATGGCTTTTTTCACAGGACGCTCACAACTGGCCAACACGGCAGCTGAGGCAACCCCAAAACCAAAGAGCTTTAAAAAATCTCTTCGTGAAGCTTTTAAGGAATCCTGCATCTGCATTTTATCGGGTAAATGAGCATAATCATCATTAATCCCCTTATGATATTCTTCTATGCTCTTCCAATATTTAGTCATCTTAAATAATTTGAATAGTCAGTAATCAATAACGCTCACAGTAAAGGTTTAATGATGGCATTTCATACAGTCGTTAGCTCCAATGTCAACAGCCTTTATTGAATCCTGTATACCCTCTGCCAATCCTTTATGATAATCTTTATAAATAGCATAATAATCATTGTTTATAAACTGCACATTGGTTTTTTTATGACAATCCAGACACCATTTCATAGATAAGTCATTTTCCTGTTTGAGAATATGCATTTCTTCAACCTTACCGTGACATTCGGCACAATCCAACTGTCCGGCCTGAACATGTTGCGCATGATTAAAATAAACATGATCGGGAAGATTATGTATGCGAATCCACTCAATATCCGTTCCTTCCTCAAAGTGCTTAACCAATTTGGCAATTTCCGTTTTACCCGAACGGGTTCCTTCACGGACGATCATATGACAATTCATACATAATCCCGGGCCTGGTATACCAGCTGACTTACCTTGTTCAGCGTTAAAATGACAATATTTACAATCTATTTTATTGTCACCAGCATGCACCTGATGCGAAAACTTAATAGGCTGATCCGGTCTATACCCCTGACTTCTTCCCAGGTCTGCACCTTCGGTATAAGCCATTTTCAAGTGCACCGAAACCCCTACCATCAAAACAAGAATATGTATGACTTTATAATGAACAAAATGAGTGAAAAATAAATCGACTAAAGCCAGTGCCATAAGCGCACCAACCACTAAAAACCAAATAAGTTTAGGATAACTTTTAGGCGGAGTCTCTAATTCCTTTTTATCGAAGGTTTTGAGATAATATTGCAAGCTTGCCAGATGCTCATCGCTTAAATTATACCCTTGATGAACTTTGGTAATAAAACCCTCAGCGGGGCTATTCACCAGAACCTTGAAGTCCTGAGCCGAAAGTGTATCGGCTATGGAGGCAACTTCGCCGAATGTTGGATTCCAGTTTATTTCATCCCCGGTAAATTTAGTATGACACGAGATACAGGCACGAACATCATTATTGGAAGAAATTAATCCATGAAATATTCTTTCCCCCACCATCTTTTTATAGGTATTGGATTCACTAAACGAAGTGCCCTGAGTTTGAGAATAAATAGGCGAGAGAAGGGATAGCAGAAATATGAATGCCAGTAACAGCGTAACATTTGATTGATTAAACAAGGAAGTGTATTTCATGTTTTAACTCATTAATAGTTAACCCCTTCAACAACAAATCGGCCCCACTAAATATAATAAAATTTCATGCTTTTTCTTAAAAATCGTTAAAATACTTCATAAAACGAGAGAGATAAGTTAATCAATTGTTCGTTAAATAGTAACATTTTACATCAAAAATTAAACTCTCAATCCAGTTTTCCGGTTAATTTACGCACCAGGTTATACTTCGAAAAAAACTCCTTGGCAATAACCCTTATAATCGTATAAACAGGTATGGCTAAAAACATTCCGGCCATACCAGACATATAACCAGCCATAATGATAATCAGAAATATCTCCAGAGGATGGGCTTTCACACTGGATGAAAAAATAAATGGCTGAAAAACAATATTATCAAGAAGTTGAACAAAAACAAATAAAACAACAATGGCTCCAAAGAAAAGCAAGGCAGCCGGTTGGTTAATCATTTGCATATACACCACCATAGACACTATCAACCCAAAGGATGCACCAATCATAGGTCCCAGATAAGGAATGATATTGATAAAACCCGAAAAAAGACCAATAATAAGCGCATGCTCAAATCCTACTCCTATAACCACCATACCCAATATAACGACCAGGGATATAAGTAATATTTGAATAATTATTCCAATAAAATAACGACGAAGTAATCTGTTGATAGACCACAGCATATGATCAACCCCTACATAATATACCTCTGGCACAATCAACTTAATACTTTCCATCAACAACCATTCATCCTTTAAAAGAAAAAAAGTAATAAAGGATATTGAAAAAAGTGCAATAAAAGTATTCCCGATAAACTCTATGAAAGAAGATAACACACCCTGTATCTTACTAAAGTTAAAAAGAGAAACCAAAAAATCATTAATCTGGTCTTTAATCATAGGAAAACCAATGCTTCCTATAAAAGAATCTTCAACAGGGGATAAAATAAAACGGCTCAGTTTCTCAAAGCGGTTAAGAATAACATTAAAATCAACCTGAGAGAGATACTGCACTTCCTCAATAATAAAAGGGACTACAAAACTAAAAAAACCAAGAATAATAGCCCAGATAAAAAGCACCGTAGCCAAAGCACTTAAAGCCTTTGACAAGGAGATTCTTTTGATGTATTTACCTCTGAAAAATTCAAATAAAGGGCGGGCTGTTAAAGACAATATAGCAGATATGAGCACAAAAAACACAATTGCCCTAAAATACCAAAGCACCAATAACCCAAGTACAACAGACACAAAACCAATAATGTATTTGACATTGTCTTTTATCATGGTGTAAGGTTATTAGTAAGCGTTTATACCAAATGTAATAAAATCTAAATCAACCACAATAAAAATTTGACCGACAGAAGGCTGCCTATGATTGAAATTTTTCCTCACTAAGAATCGACATATACTACAATTCAATCGAAAAGCTGAATTTGTTAAATTTCTTTAAATATCTTTAATCCGGTCTCTTGAAAACCAATTTATAATTTTTATATTTACCCATAAGAACAATAACCTACTAAATTAACCCTTAAAACCCCTAACCATGAAAGGAGCAATTATTGGAGACATCATTGGATCCGCATTTATAAAGGACAACCGATCAGATACGGACTTCCAACTCTTTAAACCGATATCCTCGTTCACTGACGACACAGTATTGACTATCGCTACCGCAGACTCAGTCGTTCACAAAAAAGATTTAAAACAAAGCTTTAAATACTGGATAACAAAATATCCTTATGCCGGCTATAAAGAACCATTCAAACAATGGGCTTTATCAGAAACAGATGAGCCCTTTATGGGATTAGGAGATGGTTCGGCCAGAAGGATTAGTTCCATAGGTTTAACTGCTCAAAGCCTCGAAGAAGCCCTTGAACAAACAGAGATTTCGACAAGAGTTACGCACAATGATCCCCTAAAGATAAAAGCATCCAAAGCAGCGAGCACTGCTATTTTTATGGCTAAAAACAAAGCCAACAAAACAACCATTAAAGAGTATATAGAACAACAGTTTGGATATAACCTGAATAAAACCTTAAAAGAACTACACAAAGAGGTCACATCAGATCATATGATCACACCTGTACCTGCTGCCATTACAATATTTTTAAATGCAGATAACTTTGAAGACGCTATTCGAAAGGCCATATCCATTGGAGGCCCAAGCAATACTATAGGAAGCATTACCGGTGCCTTATCTCATGCCTACTTTAAACATATACCCAAAAGCATTATTAAAAGAGCCTTAAACCGTCTGACTCCTGAAATGGTAAGGTTTATAAATGAATTTGAAGAACAATATATGCACGATCCGGAAAAAAAGCATGAGATACAGATTGCCATGCATTAATTTTTTGCTATTTCTCAATTGAAACATCAACTAATCACAAAAAAAGGAGCTGAAAATCAGCTCCTTTTTTTTATATGCATTATAGTTTTCTATATCTATACCGATTGTAACGGTAAAATAAATCTTATCTGCTTTTCTCTTGAAATGCACCCTTATTATTACATTGGCATTACACCCATATCATATAAGGCAATCACAATCGCATTACTTCTCGATAGCAACAACAAGTACCTCCTGTATATTGCTTACATAATGAAATTCAAGACCTTCAATATAGATATCCTTAATTTCAGAAACATCTTTCAAATTATCTTTAGAAAGGATAATCTCTTTGATTCCGGCTCGTTTAGCGGCCAGTATTTTTTCTTTAATTCCTCCCACAGGCAAAACCTTACCCCGTAAGGTAATTTCTCCTGTCATGGCAATTCGCTTTTTTACTTTTTTGCCAGTAAAAGCCGATGCCAAGGCTGTAGCCATAGTAATACCAGCAGAAGGACCATCTTTAGGTATAGCTCCTTCAGGGACGTGAATATGAATATTATTTTCTTCAATAAGCTTATTACTAATCTTAAGCTCTTTACTATGTGATTTTAAATATTCCAGCGCCAATATGGCCGACTCCTTCATTACATCACCTAAATTACCGGTGAGGGTAAGTTTACCATTACCTTTAGAAAGACTTGATTCCACATAAAGTATCTCTCCTCCAACGGCGGTCCATGCCAATCCGGTAACAACACCAGGCACATGGCTATCCTGATAAGTTTCTTTAGAGAAGCGCTCTACTCCTAAATTATCCTTAATATCATTAATAGAAACAGCCTTTTTAAACTCCTTATTAGTAGCAATTTTCAAGGCATATTTTCTGGCCAGTTTAGCCAATACCTTATTTAGCTCTCTAACGCCGGATTCTCTGGTATAATTTTCAATAATATAGCACATCACCTTTTTAGAGATGGACAGCTTACTTTTTGAAATACCATGATTCTCCAGCTGCTTAGGCCATAAATGACGTTTTGCAATCTCGTTTTTCTCATCCAACACATAACCACTCACCTCAATCAGTTCCATTCTATCGAGTAAAGGTTGGGATATAGAACCCAGCGAATTTGCTGTCGCAATAAATATCACCTTCGAAAGATCAAAATCCACCTCCAGGAAATTATCATGGAAATTTTCGTTTTGTTCAGGATCCAGAACCTCCAATAGTGCGGCTGCGGGATCACCATGAGCACTACTCCCTATCTTATCAATCTCATCCAAAATAAAAACAGGGTTTGCACTTTCTGCCTTTTTTATATTTTGAATAATACGACCGGGCATAGCACCAATATATGTTTTCCTATGACCTCTGATCTCGGCTTCATCATGCACACCTCCCAATGACATTCTGGCATATTTACGTCCAAGGGCATTGGCCACCGATTTACCCAGAGATGTTTTTCCAACTCCCGGAGGACCATACAGACAAATGATAGGAGACTTGAGGTCACCTCTTAACTTAAGCACGGCGAGATGTTCCAGGATACGTTCTTTTACACCATCTAAGCCAAAGTGGTCGCGATTAAGCACCTGCTCTGCGGATTCCATATCAAACTTATCCTCAGTGTATTCATTCCAGGGAATATCTAATAATGTTTGCAGATAATTATACTGAACAGAATATTCTCCTGTAGCCGGATTTAAACGTTCCAACTTATCCACTTCTTTGTAAAAAAGCTCGGATACTTCCTTTCCCCATTTCTTTTTTTCGGCCCGATCTTTCAGCTCACGCACCTCCTGCTCAATAGGACTCGAACCCAACTCATCCTGAATATGCTTCATTTGCTGATGCAGCATATACTCTCTTTGTTGTTGATCAATATCCAGCTTTACTTTGCTTTGTATATCGTTCTTAAGCTCCAGCAACTGAACCTCTCGTGTAAGAAACTCCAACAATTTCATACCTCTATCCTGAAGTTCATCAATCTTAAGCAAGGACTGCTTTTCTTTAACTGATATATCGGTATTTGAGCATATGAAATTGATTAAAAAAGTCGCATTCTCAATATTTTTAACGGCAAAGGATGCCTCTGGTGGAATATTAGACGAATATTTAATAATCCGAAGCGACAAATCCTTTAACGAACTCACCAAAGCTTCATAATCACGGGTAGCATCATCGGCAGGTTTTACATCTTTTAAATGAGTTACCTTAGCCTTAAAATAAGGTTCTTGTTCAACAAGCTCATCTACCTTAAAACGTGCTTTACCCTGTATAATAGCAGAGGTCGATCCATCAGGCATTTCCAATAACTTAATCACCTTAGCAACCGTTCCGGTATGATACAAATCGTCAATACCCGGTTCATCCACTTCGGCTTCCTTTTGTGCCAGGGCACCAAATATGCCATCTCCGCGCTGGGCATCTTTAACCAGCTTTAACGACATATCTCTTCCCAAAGAAATGGGCACAATAACCCCCGGAAAAAGAACGGTGTTTCTTAAAGGTAATAAAGGCAGTGTTTCCGGCATGTCAAAATCTGAAACTTCAGCTTCATCCTCATCCGACACAATGGGTATATATTCCGTATCTGGTTCATACATATCACCTTGCTCGGCTTTGTTTATGATGATTTTATAATTGTCCATATCTGTATTCTGTAGATAAAATGTCAAATTGTCATTTCTTAATTAAAATAATCGAGGAAATGTTATATGTCAATAGATATGCCAAAAGTTTACTCAACTTACATTCCCGATATAATATTTAATGACCAGATAAAAAAAAAGCTTCGGCATAACCGAAGCTTTTAGCAAGACTAAGCGTCTAGGCTTATTTCTTTTTACTATCCATGTGCTTTTGATATCTATTTCTAAACTTATCAACACGTCCTGCAGTATCAACAAGTTTCATCTTACCAGTGTAGAAAGGGTGAGAAGTATTAGATATCTCAAGTTTCATCAATGGATATTCTACTCCGTCAATTTCAATTGTATCCTTGGTATTAGCTGTTGAACGAGTAATAAATGTCTCCTCGTTTGACATATCTTTAAAAGCTACCAGGCGATAATTATCCGGATGAATTTCCTTTTTCATTTTCTTACCTCTTTAATATTCAAATTTCTTAACGGACTGCAAAGGTAAATCATAAATATTAAACAAACAAAACAATCTTAAATTATTTGCCTAATATTTACCTCTTTACT
>JBFHEL010000118.1:0-10290 GCA_041584155.1 Saccharicrinis sp. | reverse complement strand
CCTGTTGATATCTACGGAACATACCTGTTTATATTCGGTTTGTTTTTTATTTATCAGATATTTATCACTAGTCCCGTCAAGAATTTATTGATCAGATATATTCCGGAGCTGGTTGAGAAGAATAATTTTTCTTTAGTAAAAAGAGTCCTGCTCAATTCGGTTGTTTTATCGTATATTTTAATTGGGGTTTTTACTATTATCCTCTATAATTTAAAGGATGTAGTGGGTGATTTCT
This sequence comes from Saccharicrinis sp., assembly GCA_041584155.1. Lineage (GTDB taxonomy): Bacteria > Bacteroidota > Bacteroidia > Bacteroidales > Marinilabiliaceae > Saccharicrinis. The sequence continues at coordinate 10,055 of JBFHEL010000118.1, read as the reverse complement.
TTAATATCGATCATTTTCCCTCTCATCTGTATGCTTTCAATATATTTGTATTTTGTTATGCCTTAAAAGTATTGGCTGAGGCTATTCTGGCATCAGTATTAAAACATAAGGTGAGTGCACAGGCCAATGTTTTTGTAGTTATTTTTCGTGGTTCTTCTTACCTGTTACTACTAAATTCTATTCACATAAATTTATTATTATATATTGAGGCCGTTGGGGCATTAATTTATACAGTTTACGCTATATGGCATTTGTTGGGTTTATTTCGCGATTGGAAAAAAAATTATAAAGAGGAACTACCCGATGATACAGTATATAAAAGGATTCTGCGTTTTTATTTTCTATCATTCTTCTCTGAATTAGGCTATGGTATTGTTGGTCGCACAAGTGACCAGTACATCATTGCCGCTCAGTCATCTCCTTTGTTTGTTGGATTATATGGGTTTGCTCTTAAGATATTTGAAATGTTTTATAAGGTTTTGCCTTTCAGAGAGTTTGAGTCTGTTTTAAAACCCGTTTTTTTTAAAAGATATAGTAAGTCAAGTTCTTCTGATGACCTGAATCAATTTTATCAATTTTCGCTAAACGTGCTTATGCCACTGTTTATGTTGCCATTCTTGTATTTCTTGTTTTTCGGTGAAAGCATTATCATTCATGTTTTTGAGGATAAATATCTGCCTGCGTATAATGTGACGCTTGTTATCCTGTTGAGTATAATTGTTAACGGACTATTTTATGCCTTGAGTTTTGTGATTCACCTTAAAGAAAGAGTGGAGATTGTGTTGTATTCCAGATTAATAATGGTTATTAGCATCGTGGTTAGTATATGGATGATGAAATTGTATGGTATTATTGGGGTGGCAGCAACCACTTTGGTTGGTGAGTTTATTGCCAGCTTGTTAATGTTGTGGATGTTAAAAAAATATGTGGTAATAAAATACCAAAAGAAGATGTTTGTTAGATATGGTGCTTTATTGGCTATTATGTTCATCTTGTTTTTCCCTTTAAGAACTATTTTTATGTTCTGGGAAGGATTGGTTGCAGGAAGTGTGTTTTTTGGTTTAGTGTATTTTCTGCTATTAATTAATATTCATCCGTTAAGCAAAGAGGAACTCAAAAAACTTGAAAATGTGTTTACTTCATCCGACAAAATAAAGAAATTGTATGAGCGTGTTCAGCCTTTGTTCAGATATCTGGTATTAAGAAAAATGTCATGTTAAAATACTATCAAAAATTATTAGCGTTAAAATCTGCACCATTTATGGTTGCAATGGGTATGAATATACTGCTGAAACCAGTGTTTGGAGGGAAGGGCACTATTTTAATGTTTCACCGGGTTATACCAAAGCAAAATCGACAACGTATTCATAACCATCTGAGCCTCGAAATCACTCCAGAACATCTTGAATCCATTGTTCAATACTTTATACAAAGCAGTTATGATATTATTGCTCTCGATCAGCTAAATGAATATTTGCAGAAGGATAAACGGTTTGTGGTTTTTACTTTCGATGATGGGTATAAAGATAATCTGACATACGCTTACCCGGTATTTAAAAAATATAGCATCCCCTTTACCATATATATATGTAATGCTTTTCCTCATCATCAGGTGTTTTTGTGGTGGTACTATCTCGAAGAATTATTGCTGCAAAACAATACTATCAAAATTGATTCAGACCATTTTAGATTGCAGGAGAGCATTGAAAGTATTCATCAGAAAGAAAAGGTATTTTATCAAATCAGAGAGGCCATCAATAATGGTGTATTAGCTCTTGATGATTTTGAAAGTGTTCTAAGGGAGTATCAGGTTGAACTTCCTCAGAATTTGTCGAATTATCTTTTGAGTTGGGAAGATATTAAGCAGATGGCTCAGGACGATTTGGTGACTTTTGGTTCGCATACTCTATCTCATAAAGCTTTAAAGAGCTTACACGAAGATGAGTTAAAAGATGAGGTTACAGCTTCTGAAAAGGAATTAAGCAAAGTTCTAAATAAACAAATCAAGCACTTTGCCTATCCTTTTGGAAGTAAAAAAGAAGTCTCTGACAGGGAAATAGCATTCGTAAAGAAATTAGGTTTTAATACCGCAACCACTACTAATCTGGGTAATGTTTTTGCCGAACACCAGAATCATTTGTTTAATTTACCACGTATTACAGTAAATGCACAAACCTCATTAAGTGTATTAAAAATGCAGCTCTCAGGCTTATACGCTATGCTTGATAATAAATGTAAAAGGATTGTTTTATAAAGAATTATCTGAAAAAATGTCAACTCAGAAACATATCGCAGTTATTGGTTTAAAAGGATTGCCTGCATTTGGAGGGGCTGCAACGGTTGGTCAGAATATTATTGGCCAGCTTAACAATAGTTATCAATTTACTGTTTTTGCTGTGAGCTCCCATGCTCGTGATGAGTTTGAAATGGAAAATGTTCATCAGGTTATATTTAAAACTTTTCCCATAAAGTTCTTAAATATATTTTTCTATTATATTAAATCCTGTTTGGCTGTTTTTTTTAGTCGAAAATACGATCTGGTTCATCTTCATCATACCGATGGAGCATTTATCCTGCCTTTATTACGACTAAGGTATAAAGTGGTGTTAACTTCTCATGCCAGACCTCAGGATAACTCAAAATGGTCGGCTACAGTTAAGGTGTTTTTTAAATGTAACGAGTGGTTAGCTATACGTTTTTCAAGTGTTTTTACCACTGTTTCAGAACCTTTGAAAAAATTATATGAGCAAAAATATCATACCAATGTAGTTTATATTCCCAATGGAGTTGATATACAACTGGGGCGTGCATTAAACAAGAAACATGAATATCCAAAACCGTATCTGTTATTTGCGGCCGGTAGAATTATTCCATTAAAGGGTCTGCATCTGTTGCTTCAGGCATTGAAAGAAATAGGGTTTGAAGGTAGGCTAGTAGTGGCTGGTAACCTGGATCAAATGCCATCCTATAGAAAAAAAATACTGGAGATGTCTAAAGGATTAGACGTTGATTTTGCAGGCTTAATAAAAGAAAAGAATACATTATTGACCTTGGTCAAGGGGGCCTTTCTTTTTGTTTTTCCCTCTTTAACAGAAGCCATGTCCATTATGCTCTTAGAAACAGCCCTCGTTAAAACTCCTATATTATGTAGTGATATTGATGCCAATAAAGCAGTTTTTAATGAAGATGAAGTGATTTTTTTTCAATCGGATAATACGGGTGATTTAGTTGATCAATTGAAAAAGGTTTTAGATGCTCCTGCCTTATTAAATAAAAAAGCGGAAAAGGCATATGATAAGCTGAATAAATACTATCGATGGGATAAAATAGCAGTTGAATATAAGAAAGTATTTGAATTGATTTCTTAAAAATGAATTGTATAGATGTTTTTATTAAGTTTAAGTAATCCTTTATAGTTACTTTCTATGGTGAAGTTTTTAGATATACAAAAAATTACTTCCAGTTATGAGCCGGAACTTTCGCAGGCAGTTAAAAGGGTAGTTGAAAGCGGATGGTTTTTACAGGGTGAAGAAGTGAAAGCATTTGAACAAGAATATGCCTCTTATATCGGAACTCTTAATTGTATTGGGGTAGGAAATGGATTAGATGCACTGCGTTTGATTTTTAAAGCTTATATTCAGATGGGTATTATGCAAGCCGGTGATGAAGTAATTGTACCCGCGAATACCTATATCGCGTCTATACTTGCTATCTCAGATAGCGGTTTAAAGCCTGTATTGGTAGAGCCGGATATTGCTTCTTTAAATCTCGATATTTCACTTGTTGAGCAAAGCATTACCTCCCACACTAAAGCTATTATGGTGGTGCATTTATATGGCCAGGTTTGTTGGGCTGAAGAATTAATGACTTTGGCTAAAAAGTATCGGCTGAAAATAATAGAGGACAATGCTCAGGCAACAGGGGCTGTTTATGAGTCAATGGTTAATGGTCAATGCTCAGTTCGGCGTAGTGGTTCTTTAGGAGATGTTGCCGGACATAGTTTTTATCCCGGGAAAAACCTTGGGGCTTTAGGCGATGGCGGTGCAGTTACCACTGATGATAATGAATTGGCAACAGTTATCAGAGCGTTGGGTAATTATGGCTCTTCTGAAAAATATATAAATGATTATCAGGGACTTAATTCCAGGTTAGATGAGATTCAGGCTGCTGTTTTGCGTGTTAAACTAAAAAGGCTTGATGATGACAATCAGCAGAGGAGAGAAATAGCTAATTATTACTTGAAAAATATAATACATTTGGATGTTATTCTTCCCAAATCCGATAAGCACAAACCTCTTCTCAATAATCATTCTTGTGTTTGGCACTTATTTGTTATCCGTCATCCACACCGAGATAAGTTGCAACAATTTTTAATGAATATAGGCATTCAAACCCTGATTCATTATCCCATTCCTCCACATCAGCAAAAGGCCTACCGGGAGATGAATAAGCTATGCCTTCCCATAACAGAGAAAATCCATAATGAGGTTCTTAGTTTGCCAATCAGCCAGGTTATGACTATTGAAGAAGCCAAAAAAGTTGTTGATAGCGTTAATGGCTTTTAGTTAAAAATTATAATTAAAGGTAAACGATTAAACATAGATGTAGCATTCTTTATTTAATCATCGTGTTTGGGAACCATTTTCTTATCTGTATCAATTAATTCTATGTTTAAGTTGTTTTGTGCCAGTAAAAATGCAATGTTTTCATTGTCAAAGGCTTCGCCTGGCGTAGGGGGGGATATTAATCTTAAACCATTTTCCTGAAGTATAGGTATTTCTAATTCCATATTATTGGTTTTGAAACAAAGGTGATGCAATCCTCCTCCTCGCCTGGCAAAAGCAAAAACAGGAGATGATTCATCGACAGGCTCTAATAACTTAATGGTAACAGAATTTTCCTTTTCCATAAAAATTACTCTTACCTTCTGTTGGCTATTAATAACTTCACTGGTCATTTGTTTGTAATTAAAACACTGTATCCATTGCCTTATACCTTGTTGTATATCCTTAACAACTATACCAATATGATCAATTATCATAAGCTTGTATTAAACAAATTAGTACTTTAAAGATAATAAAAGAAAAGGGAAAGGACTTACTTAATTTTATGATAGATTATTAAATGATTTAAAAATATAGCATGATAGAGCGGTTTGTCATTGCAATGTAACCATTGAACAAAAAAAAAACAGTATTTATCATTAAAACAGGAAAGTATGGTATGAACTGTCTTAACTTGGGTATTAGCTAACTAGTCTTTTTATTAATGAATAATAAAAGATAGTGTTTAGTGGGATAGATGTTCATACTAAGAAATAGACTTGTTTATATGAAAAAAATTCTTATTGTATTTGGTACCAGGCCAGAAGCTATTAAAATGGCTCCTGTTGTTAAGGCTTTTTTAAATGAAAAAACAAATTTTCAAACAAAGGTTTGTGTTACAGCTCAACACCGTGAAATGTTAGATCAAGTCTTGTCTTTCTTTGATATTACTCCAGATTATGATCTGAACCTGATGAAACCGGGGCAAAATTTATTCTCTTTAACGGCCGATATTCTTACTGGTATGAAATCAGTACTTGAGGAATTTTGTCCGGATTATGTTTTTGTACATGGAGATACAACCACCTCCATGGTTTCTTCGTTAGCCGGATTTTATTATGGTGCAAAAGTGTGCCATGTTGAGGCAGGATTAAGAACCTATAATAAACTAGCTCCTTTTCCTGAAGAAATAAACAGGCAGCTGACAGGGAGGTTAGCAGATCTTCATTTTGCACCAACCTTACAATCCAAACAAAATTTATTAAAAGAAGGGGTGAAAGAGGAGCAAATTATTGTTACAGGTAATACTGTAATTGATGCACTCTTTGAAGGGGTTGAATTGGTGAATAAATTGGATTCAAATGAGTCGTTAAATCAGATTAAGAATATAGTAAATGGTCAGAAGCAAATTATTCTTGTTACAGGGCATCGAAGAGAAAATTTTGGGCAAGGTTTTATCAATATATGTAAGGCTTTAAAATCCATCGCTACAGAATTTGATGGAGATATAATATATCCGGTTCATTTGAATCCCAATGTGCAGAAACCGGTTTATGAAATACTGGAAGGAGTACAAAATATTAAATTGATTACTCCTCAACCCTATGAAAGCTTTATCTACCTTATGAATAAAGCAAAGATTATTATTACAGATAGTGGCGGTGTTCAGGAAGAAGCACCAAGTTTGGGTAAGCCGGTTTTAGTAATGAGAGATACAACTGAAAGACCAGAGGCAGTTGAGGCCGGAACAGTTATACTTGTGGGAACAGATCCTGATAAAATTGTGCATGAAACGTTGGATCTTCTTAAGGATCCTAAAAAATATGATGTGATGAGTCAGCTGCATAATCCTTATGGAGACGGAAAAGCAGCAAATAGAATAGTCCAGTTTATGAAAAGCTTGTAAATGCTGTTTACTATGTTTCTATAATTAATACTAAAAGGAAAAAAGTTTTACATACTCTATCGTATAGCTATTAATATCTCACCTTTAATAAATTAAAAATGACTAGAAATATTACTGTAACAACAATTGGTTTGGGGTACATCGGATTGCCAACTAGTGCTTTGGTAGCATATAGTGGAATTAAGGTAAATGGAATGGATATTAATCCTAAGGTAGTAGAGACCATCAATAAAGGTGAAATACATATTATAGAACCCGAATTGTTGAAATATGTAAAAGAATCGGTTGATAATGGAACATTAAAGGCTTCAGTAGATGTTAAACCTGCAGATGTGTTTTTAATTGTAGTACCTACCCCTTTTAAAGGAAATCATGAACCAGATATTTCTTTTGTGGAGGCAGCTACATTAAATATTATTCCTCATTTAAAGTCAGGTGACTTAGTTATAATAGAGTCTACCTCTCCCGTTGGGACAACAAAAAAAATGAGGAATTTAATCCTATCGAAACGCCCTGAATTAGAAAGTGAAATTTATGTTGCCTATTGTCCGGAAAGAGTTTTACCGGGTAATGTTATGTATGAACTGGTTAATAATGATAGAGTAATTGGAGGAATAGATAGTGTATCAACAGAAAAGGCTGTAGAATTTTACCAATTATTTGTGAAAGGCAAACTTCATAAAACAAATGCCAGAACAGCTGAAATGTGCAAGCTTACAGAAAATGCCAGTAGAGACGTTCAGATTGCTTTTGCCAATGAATTGTCATTAATCTGTGATAAGGCAAATATTAATGTATGGGAGCTGATCGAACTTGCCAATAAACACCCAAGGGTAGCTATATTACAGCCAGGGTGCGGTGTTGGTGGTCATTGTATTGCGGTTGATCCTTATTTTATAGTTTCTGATTATCCTAGAGAATCTCAAATGATAGGGAAAGCACGTGAAACAAATAATTATAAATCGTTTTGGGTAGCTGAGAAAATTCAAAATGCGATTCTAAATTTTCAGATAAAAAATGGGAAAAGCCCTGCTATTGCAATAATGGGGTTAGCTTTTAAACCTAATATCGATGACCTGAGAGAATCTCCAGCGAAATATATTGCGCAAAAAGTAGTGCAAAATGCTAATGGTGAGCAAATTTATTTTGTAGAACCAAACATTAAAGAACACCAAATTTTAAAATTAACTCCTTATCAGGATGCATATGACAAAGCAGATATTGTGGCCTTTCTTGTGGCTCATGATGAGTTTAAAACACTCAAAAAATCAAGCAGTAAAGTAATACTCGATTTCTGTGGTATCTATAAATAAATTTTAGTAGAAACAAAAAGAAAGCGTTGGGATGCACTCTCAACGCTTTCTTTTTGGTTTGTATTTTTAGTCGTTAACTTGTGAGACTGTATAAATTAAAATGGCAGTATTTAAAAACGTAAGGGTTAGATTTATAGGTGTGGAGCTTAGTTGCCATGATTTTAATCGTCTTGGTGCCACATAAACTATATCACCGGGTTTCAAATAAAAATAGGGTGAAAACATGATGTTATCATCTAAAGTATTTATTTTTATGATTTGTGGGATATCCCCATCATTTCTGATTAAACGAATCTCTTTTCGGTTTGCATAATCTGTCATATCACCAGCCATACTGATGGCTTCAAGTAAGTTAATTTCTTCAGCGTAGAGTAAAAACCGACCAGGTTCATTTACTTCTCCGATAATAGAAATATTATCGTTCAATAATTTTACATCAACACTACTGTCTTCAAGATATTTACTCACAGCTACGTGTATTTTGTCTCTTACTTCTGCCAGGGTTAAACCTGCAATATAAATCTTACCTATAAACGGAAAATTAATGGATCCATCCATATTAACCCTGTAACCGGCAAGGGTAGCCGCCATGGGTGTATCAATACGTCCATTGGTGTTTCTGGTATCAAAGTTTAAAAAAGCAGAGGTTCGTTCGTCTGTACTTGTAACCCTGATGTAAAGGTTGTCATTAGGTTTGATTAAGTAATCAGATTTTGTAGGTTGATAGGCATCTTCAATTTCAGCAAGTGCTTTTGCATAGTCTCCCTGTAAGTAAGTGGATTTTTTAAGAGAAACACAGGATGATAATATACTTACACAGAATATAAAAATAATAAGTTTAAAATGTTCCATAATGTTAAGATCAAAATTATACTTGAAAATTAAGACAAGAGGATTAAATGTTATTTTCATTTTGTGGGTTTAAAGTGCTTGATTAAACAATGAGGTAGATGTGTTTATTGCTTATAATCAATAAAATAAGATCCCTTTATTAACAAATATACTACTATTAACGGGTAAATTAATCTTTAAATATGGGCTATTAGTCAAAATTTCATATAAGATATTCTTTTGCAACTCCTTTTCATTTTTAATTGGTTTTTAGTCTAATAGGTTAATTTATAAAAATTAAAACCTTTAAGTGACAAAATCTAGCTTCTTACATGAAAAATCCATTGATTAATCAAATGGCTAAAACTCCTGTTTTATTTTTGGTTACATTGAATAAGAAAATTTTTAGCAGAGTTTGAGCCTTCTTAAGATGTAATAAATCAATTCCATACTTTCTTTAAGTTATATTCATTTTGCTAAAAAATAATGCTCTTCGTTAGGCACTTTAATCATGTGACTGACGAGGCGAAGCATGTCTATTATGTAAATTCCATTTAATAAATAATGTCGATCAGTTTGTTGCAAAAATAGGTTAGTTGTCATCGATTTCAGATAGTTTATATGTCCAATACTAATACAACAGATAAAAATAATACTCAACAAGCGTTGTGGGTAGGTATTGGTAGCTTAAGTTCTTTTGGGATGGCAATGATAAGTACAGCTATCTTATCACGATATTTTGATAAAATAGAATATGGTACATACAGGCAGGTATTGTATGTATATAATAGTTTATTAATAGTTTTTACTGCAGGTTTACCTAGAGTGTTTGGGTATTTTTTGCCCAGATATCCTTTGGGAGAAGGAAAGGTAATTGTATGGAAGATTACCAGGTTATTATTATTGGGAGGATTGATTTTTTCTGTTTTTTTATATGTCTTTTCAGATTTAATAGCTAATGTACTTCGTAACCCGGAGTTGTCTATTGGTTTAAAATATTTTTCTCCAATACCTTTTCTTCTGTTACCCACCTTGGGTATTGAAGGCATATTTTCAACATATAAAAAAACCATTTACATAGCTATTTATAATACGCTGTCGCGTTTGATTATGCTGTTGTGTATTGTATTACCAGTTGTTCTCTATAATGGAACTTATATTCATGCTATTTATGGTTGGGTAATAAGTTCATTTATTATTTTGATTATCGCTTATTTTTTTAAGGGAATCCCTTTTAAAAATGTGAAATCTGCCAATTGTAAGTTAAGGCTTAAAGAAATTTTGAATTACAGTTTGCCGTTGGTTTCAGCATCAATTGCAGGGATTATTTACAGGTCGGCCAATCAGTTTTATATTAGTCGTTATTTTGGAGCTAAAGTATTTGCTGAATTTAGTAATGGGTTTATAGAAATCCCTTTAGTACATATGGTTACAGGTGCTACGTCAACAGTACTGATGCCT
>JBFHEL010000117.1:0-10293 GCA_041584155.1 Saccharicrinis sp. | reverse complement strand
GCGTTTTCTTTATTACGAAACTGAGGGAAAAAATAATTGATGATCCCTGCAGATCCTAAAGAAGCAAACTGGGCAGAAATAGCCGAAACAGTAATCAGAATGTTGATTAAACCAATCTCTTCCTCAGAGAATATTATGGGAAACAAGATCGCAACATTAATCCCGCCTAAAATTACCCCAAGGTATGAGTAAATGGTACCTTTTAACGTTTGCTTAATAACTATACCCAACTTAAATAGTTTTAATATTTGTGTAATTAATTAAGCAAAGAAAGTAATTTTAACGCGGATTATATAAAACAAACTTTATGAAATACGCTCCTATCGCTCTTTTTACGTTTAATCGTATTGACCATATTAAAAAAACGGTAGAATCTCTTTTAAATAATAAAGGGATTGCTGAAAGTGATTTGTATGTCTTTTCGGATGAGGGTAAAAATGAAAAGGAAAAAGCTGATGTTCAGCAGGTAAGAGCTTATATTGATACCGTTGAGGGGTTTAATAAAATTTATAAAGTCTATCATACTGAAAATCAAGGACTCGCTCAGTCTATTATTCATGGAGTATCCGATCTGTTTAAGCGTCATGATAGAATTATTGTTTTAGAAGATGATTTACAAACTACACCATGGTTTTTAACTTTTATGAATGAAGCCCTTGATTTTTATTCGCCAGATCAGTTGTGGTCGGTAGCGGCTTATTCACCCAATATTAAAATACCCGAATATTATCCCTTTTCGACCTATCTGGTGCATCGAAACTGCAGTTGGGGTTGGGCAACCTGGAAACAAAACTGGGAGAAAGTAGATTGGGAGGTTAAAGACTTTAATCAGTTTTATACCAATAAGGTGAAAAGGAAGCAATTTGAACGTGGGGGAAATGATTTGTCAATAATGTTGTTAAAACAACAACAGCAGGTGATTCATTCCTGGTCAATACGATTTAACTATGCAGCTTATAAAAATAACCTGCCAACGGTATATCCTGTAAAGTCTTTAGTGAAGAATTTAGGTGCGGATGGAAGTGGCACAAATATGAAAAAGAGCAGTAAGTATCAATCGGATTTACAGCAGGATAAAATAGATAAAGCTTATTTCTGCGGTGGGGATTCCTATGATACCATTATTGAAAAAAGTTTTTCTAAGTTTTATAATACGTCGGTTTATCGGAGCCTTATCAATGTATTTAAAACCCATCAGGCTGTACGTAAAATTAATAAAGGTGGCCGCTGAACTAACCTGAAGATTCTTGTTTTAAAACAATAGATTTATAAACTATATACAATAAGATTATTACATAAACGAAACCGAATGCCTTATCCAGGAGCTTACCCTCTCTGTATAAATAGAAAAACCCGGAAGTTTAATCCGGGTTTAAATAGCTATAGAGCAAAGTATACTTTAAAAATAAGTTACACTCTGTACGTTATTTTTATCCTCTGCCAGAATATCAGATAATAGGTTGTTAGCCAGTCTGCTGGCACCAATTCTAAAGAGTTTATTGTTTAACCATTGCTCCCCTAAAACTTCTTTAACAACAGCATAATATTGCACAGACTCAACACTTTCAGCAATACCTCCGGCGGGTTTAAAACCAATTTTTTTACCGGTTTTAGTATGGTAGCTTTTAATAGCCTGACACATTACATACGCAGCTTCGAGCGTGGCTGCGGTTGGGATTTTTCCGGTACTGGTTTTAATAAAATCAGCTCCTGCATCCATGGCTATGATTGAGGCATTCCAAATAAGCTCAGGTTCTTTAATTGCTCCGGTTTCTAAAATGACTTTTAAATGAGCCTTACCACAAGCTTCTTTCAGTTGGCGAATCTCTTCGTAAACAAACTCGTAGTTCCCTTCTAAAAACTCACCTATTGAAATAACTACATCAATTTCGGTAGCTCCAAAATCAACCGCTTTTTTTGTTTCCAGCACTTTAATATCCAGAAATGTTTGAGAGGAAGGAAAACCAGCGGATACCACTGCTTTTTGCACACCTTCAACCGTAAGGTATTGCTTTACAATTGGCGCAAATACCGGAAAAACACAAATAGCGCCCACGGATGGTAAATCGGGATAATCGGTTTTAAATGTATTTACTTTCTGAACAAAGGCAGTTACCGAATCGGCAGAATCGGTTTCTTTTAAAGTAGTTAAATCAATACAACTAAATATTTTTTTAAGTACTTCTTTGTCTGAAAGTAAGGATTGGCTATTCTCCACAATAGCTTTTAAGTTATTATCAATGTCTTCAAATTTAAATTCCCTTTTATACTCGTCTAAAATAGTTTCTGAGTGCATCATTATTGTAATTTTTTATTATTAATGTGTCGTTCTTTATCTCGTTTGGTTTTCTTATCTATATTTTTTTGTAAGGCCTCTGTAAGGTCAACCCCTGTTTGGTTGGCCAGACAAATTAAAACCCAAAGTACGTCGGCCATTTCATCGGCCAAATTGTCTTTTTCGCCAGCTTTAAATGATTGTTCTCCATATTTACGGGCCATAACACGTGCCAATTCACCAACTTCTTCGGTCAAAATAGTCATATTGGTTAATTCACTAAAATATCTGACCCCAATTGTTTTTATCCAATGGTCAACTTTTTGCTGCGCTTCTTCTATTGTCATATTTATCAAAAAAATATAGAAAAATTGTACTTCTGTTTTCAGTTACAAATATGATGATTTTTAATCTTACAGTTTACATCCTTGTTAAGTTTCTGGTTATTATCTTTAAAAAACAGTCGTTTAAATAGCTACATACGTATTGTTTATATTCCAGTTGGTAATGTTAAATATTTATTCCTTTATTAACTTATTATTAAAAATGATTGCTTATTGAATTGGTTTTTAAGACCTTTAAGTGGGTATTAAAACCGACCAACTAGTCTGTTTGTTTCTTTTGTCTTATTTTTGTCGTGTATTGTTAGGTTAAATTATTATTATGTAGATAACTATATCCTATATTTCAAGCTAATTATTCCTTGATTAAAGAAAATGAAAACTTCTGGTTTTTCTTGATTACTTGTTACAAAAAGGAGTTTTAAAAACGTAAACAAAAAAATTATAAAAGATGAAAACACATTTACTACTATTTGTATTTCTGCTTGTGGGACTTGTGCAAACGTATGGTCAAAAAACAAGTAGCGTTGCAGCCTATGATTACGAAACCTATTATTCAGGTGCCATTGGCTTAAGCGGAGACGAACTTAAATTAGCCCTGCACGATATTATTGACGGCCATATTGCACTTTCGTATAGCGAAGTATGGGATGCTTTATGCAGAACAGATGAAGATCCGGATAATGCTGATCATGTTATTTTACTCTATACAGGATGGTCTGTTCCGGAAGATGCAAATGCATCAGGTAGTAGTTTAGATACTGAGTGGAACAGAGAACATACCTGGGCTAAAACTTATGGTGATTTTGGTACTGTTTCGGGTCCTGGTACCGACTTGCATCACCTTCGACCTACAGATGTTTCAGTTAATAGTGCACGTGGAAGTTTAATGTTTGATAATGCTGATGAGGATAATGGCGTTGAATATGTTGACGATAGCTATTATTATGATGATGGGGTTGATTATGCAACCGGATGCTATTACGATTCAAACAGCTGGGAGCCACGCGATGAGGTAAAAGGAGATGTGGCGCGTATGTTATTTTATATGGCCGTTCGTTATGAAGGTGATAGTGACGATGATTATGGTTATGATCTGGAATTAGCTGAATATTGCGACGAAAGTGGTTTACACGGTAAATTATCCACTCTTTTAGAATGGAACAGTGAAGATCCTGTTAGTGATTGGGAAAGAACAAGGAATGATTCTATTTATGCTATCCAGGGAAATCGAAATCCTTTTATTGATAACCAGGATTGGGTTGATGAGATTGATTGGGCATCCTATTCAACTTCGGAGGGTGATGAAGACACTTCGGATTATATATTTTATGAAGATTTTGAAGACAGTGAGAGCTTGGATTTAATGACCGGTTATTCAGTTACAGGTGATGATCAGATTTGGTATTACGCATCGTATAGTAGTAATAACTTTGCTAAAATGAGTGGTTATGAATCTAGTGTATCTACAACCTTCGATAACGAAGATTGGTTAATATCTGCCAGTGCTATTGATTTAAGTGAATATTCAAGTGCTGTGCTCTCGTTTATGACCATGAAGAGTGCTTTTTCTTCTCTGGAAACCAGTTTATACTTGAAAGTGTCTACTGATTACGATGGATCGTCCAGTCCTACTAATTTTGTATGGACCGATCTGACAAATCAGGCTTCCTGGTCAACAGGAGGTTATAATGAAGTAGAATCAGGCGATGTGGATTTATCTGCCTATGTTGGTCAGTCAATTTATATTGCCTTTCAATATATATCAACAACTGCAGAGGGAAGTGATACCTGGGAAGTAGATGATATTGCCATTACAGGTACAACTACAACAACAGCCATTGATGAAGAACAATTTGAAAACCTGACAATATTTCCCAATCCGGCGAGCCATGTTATTACAATTACTGCGGATGATATTTCAGCAGTTGAGGAGTTGAGAATTATTAATCAAACAGGAAAAACGTTACGGATAGTGTATGGTTACACATTGGGAAATCAAATAGAGATAAGTGATTTGTCGGCAGGCTTATATTTTATACAAATAAAAGCAAATGATGGTAAACAGCAGGTTTTAAAATTATTGGTTAACTAATTAAATTGTAGTTTATAAGTGGTTAACTATCAGGACTGATAAAAAAAGCTGTCTCAAGTAAATATTGAGACAGCTTAAGTAAATTTTTGGACAGTATTTATTTTTTAAAATAATTTATACTTGTCGTTTTTAATGGTTCTGTTTGTGTAGAATTATAATATTCGTAGTCAGAGTAATCCATATAAGTCATACTTTCGTTGTAGTAACCTGTTATACTTACACCATCTACATCTTTTAAATCAAATGAAATTTTATAATTGTTACCACTTTCTGTAACAGTAACAGTACCAGATGAAATTACTGAATAAATATATTCATCTTCATCAGTATTAGCATAAGAGTAGGCTTGTCCATAAATAAATGTCCCAGCTTCACCAGTCAGTGAATAGGTATATTCTCCAACCGCAGGATATTCTGAACCATCACTAAAAATAGCGAAAAAAATAGCTTGTCCTTCTCCAGATATACCGTCTAAATTATCATCGTCATCATATGTGAATTCAAAACCAGAAGTAAAAAACTCCATATCGTATTCATAGATACCTTCTGTATATTCTCCGTAATTAACAATAATTCCCTTACTTAAATCATACGAAGTTTCACCAAAGGCAATGTAGCTTTGAACATCTGTATCATTATCATCATCATCATTGCTACAGCTTGTGATAAGTATGCATGCCATTAATAATACAAAAATTGGTTTTAGCATTTTCATAATTAGTTATTTTTAGGTTTAAATGAAAAACTAGTCAAATATTTGACTAGTTTATATTAAATATCGGGGGCAAAAATATGATTTTAACATCTAATAGATATCAATGATAGATAGTATTCCACCAATGCACCAATTGATTAAATATACATCGTTAAAATTGTGATAAAATTATTTTTGTAATAATACAAGATGAATGTAATTACTCATATTGTAAAGTTCGAAAGGCTAACTTTTATGGTAACTGACAAAAGAATTATCCTTTTCATTGTCACTTTTTGTAATTAATAAAGAGTTAATAGACTATACTAAAATTTGTTGAGGATATTTTAATTTGTCTTTACATAAAAAATAATTAGCTAATGGTAAAGATTTATTCATCAATTAAATGTGAATAAATTTTATCCATATCTATATGTTTTCTGGTAAAGTTAGCCAGTTTATCATATTCTCTGTTTTTAAAGTCTACATAATTGTCTATAGACCATTTTTCTCCTAAAAAAGGTTTTAATAGGTCTTTTAAAACAGCTGCATTATCAAATATGCCATGAATATATGTTCCCCAGGTTTTGTTGTTTTTATAAAAACCATCGGTACATCCATTTTGTAGTATAGCCACGGGTTTTTGCTCTTTGAGAAAAGAGGTGACACCCATATGAATTTCGTAACCTTCGCATTTTTCATTGTTATTTAAAAACTGAAAATGACATTGGGTACTGTTTTTATGGCTTGTTATGGTTGTCGATAAAGGTAGGATTGCCAATCCCTCAATTCTTTCCTGGTTTCCTTCTATATGTTCAGGATCGAGTATCTCCTGGCCCATCATTTGGTAGCCACCACATATACCATAAACCGCTTTTCCCCTTTTATGCCATTCAACTAAATGTTTGGCTAAGCCACTTTGGTGCAGATACTGCATATCCGAAATAGTATTTTTTGATCCGGGGATGATAAAAATATCGGCCTTTTCTAATTCCTTAACCTCATTTGAGAAATAGATATTTACTTCCTCAATTTCATTAAAACGATTAAAATCAGTGAAGTTGGATATGTATTTTAAAGCGACAACTGCCACATTAATTTTTCCTTCTATGGCGCTCTTATTTTTCTTTATCAGGCTTACGGAATCTTCTTCTTCAATTTTTATATCCGTAAAATAAGGAATGACACCTACTACAGGTACTCCTGTAATGTCTTCCAGTATTTTTTTTCCCTCAGAGAATAGTTCAATATCGCCTCTGAACTTATTAATCACAATTCCTTTAATTAATTTTCGTTCATCTTCAGGAAGTAGCATAATTGAACCATAAACCGATGCAAATACGCCCCCTCTGTCAATGTCAGCTACCAGATAGGTACAGGCATCTACAGCTTTAGCCATGGCCATGTTAACAATATCGCGGCTACGCAAATTAAGTTCCGATATACTTCCGGCTCCTTCCAATACAATTGGGTTATATTGATTCTGTAATTTTTGAAAATCATGTAAAGCCTCTGTAAATAAGTGGCTTTTATTATTCTTCAGAAAGTAGTCTTTTGCTGATTGATTACCAATGGGTTTCCCATGCAACACTACCTGAGAGTTCAATTCGCCTGTTGGTTTAAGTAATACAGGATTCATCTCTACCTGGCAGGCTATTCCACAAGCTTCTGCCTGCACTGCCTGAGCACGTCCAATTTCCAGTCCATCGGCGGTTGCGTAGCTATTAAGCGACATGTTTTGAGCCTTAAAGGGAGCGGGAGTGTAACCATCGTGTACTAAAATACGACATAAAGCGGTATTGATAATACTTTTACCAACATCAGATCCCGTACCTACAAACATTATATGCTTTAACCTTTTCATTGCTTTCTATCATTTAATTTGCAAAAATAGAAAGACAAGTAAGAATAACTTGTATTCTATCGATGAAAAATTATTTATTACATCGTTGAGATTCTTTTTAACAGTATATCTGCCATCTGTTCCTCTTTGCCAATAGGCCCAGCCATTTTAAAATTGATAGCTGGATATTGAGCTTTTAATTCTTCAATCATTTGCGGAATATCTCTTATTATATGTCGGCCATTAAATAAAAAATAAGGAACAACTAATATATTTTTTATTTGAGTATTTGCGAGTTGTTTCACTATTTCCCCGAGGGAAGGAGAGCTTATTTCCATATGGGCTCCGTATACATGATCGTTAATGTATTTTTTTTTGACTGTATTTACAACAAAGTCAAATTCTTCTGTGGCGGTTATTGATTTGCTTCCATGGTCAATGATGATGATAGCTTGAGCATTCATAAATTTATTTTTATTAATGGATATAGAATTATAATAAGCGAGTTGTCAGCTGCTTTGTTCAAAGCACCGCTGTGCGGTATAATGAGTGTATGCATTTACTGTAGAATAAGGTCTTTATTTTTTTAGAAGTTATTGAAAGGAATCTTCTTATAAATTAATCCATGGCTTTTTTAATTTAATATGATTAAATATTTAATCGTTAACATACCATTAACACGGTTTTAGGCAGAATTGATTGAACTTTGGAGTGCTTTCTGTGTATTAGGATCAGAAATATATATGTTTTTTTAATAAAAATTAACGAAGGATTTTTCAGTAAGAACCGACATTAAATAAGACAGACAGTATTTGGTTGTATAAAATATATAAATATGTTATTGAATATGAAGAATAAAATTACATTGATCATTTTTTGTATGAGTGTTTTACTCAATACAGCCATGGCAAAAAATGATTCAGGTGTAGTAGAAGAAGGAATAGTAAAAGGGAAAGTACTCGATGGGAGAACTAAAAAACCGGTTGAATATGCAACCGTAGCCGTTTATAAAAAAGAGGATAATTCGGTGGTAACCGGAACTATAAGTGATGAAAATGGTGAGTTTAAAATCAAAGGGTTGGATCCCGGTGAATTTTACATCGTTATTTCATTTTTAGGTTATGACGACAAGAAGTATGATAATTTGGTGATTAATCAACGCAGAAGTATGCTTGATTTAGGGATGATTGCTATTGGTGAATCTTCGGAAGCATTGGATGAGGTTGAGGTGGTAGCAAACAGACAATCGGTAGAATTCAGGATTGATAAAAAAATAGTTTCTGTGGGAAAGCAAATGACCTCTGCATCCTTGTCAGCTGTTGAAGTACTGGAAAATGTACCATCTGTCAGAGTAGATATTGAAGGAAATGTATCTTTGCGGGGAAGTACCGGATTTACCGTATTAATTGATGGAAAACCTACTGTGCTTGATCCTTCTGATGCCTTGCGGCAAATACCCGCATCAACTATTGAAAATATTGAGATCATCACCAATCCGTCAGCTAAATATCAGCCCGATGGAACGGGAGGGATTATTAATATTATCACTAAAAAGAACAGGATGCAAGGTGTTCAGGGCATGATTAATGTAAAAGGAGGAAATTACGATCAGTATGGAGGGGATGCCCTTTTAAACTGGCGTAAAAAAAATATCAACTTTTACGTGGGTGGAGATTATAACCACAGACCTTTTCCCGGAGATTCCTATAACGAAAGAATGACCATTAGTGATGGAGATACAACAAATCAGGTCTATTTTGGAGGTAGTGACCGAACCTACAGTGGTGGCTCTTTTCGTACAGGTATCGACTGGGATATCAGTCCTCAGGATTTCTTTTCTATGTCATTCAGAACCGGGAGTTATGAAAGAGTTAGCGAGTCGGATTTGACTTATTTCACTACAGAATCGCCTGATTATTCTGAGGATATAGAGTATAACAACAGTGAGTCAAACAGAAATGGAACCTATTATTCTCTGACCGGTAACTACCAAAAAAAGTTCGATGAAAATGGCCATGAACTCTCGGCACAGCTTAATTATCGCTATCGCGATAGTGAGGAATGGTCAAAGAACCTGCTTTATGATGAAACAAATACCACGGCCACCTCAGGAACTTACACTACCGAGGATGGCCCCTCGAGCCGGTATGAACTGCGCGTGGATTATATTAGGCCAGTAGGGATAAAGGGTCGTTTTGAAGCCGGATTTCAAGGTCGAAAAAGTGATAGCGATGACATTACCTCTTATTCCGATTATGATACCGACAGCCAAATGTTTGTGCAGGTAGATGATTTGAATAATGCTATTAATTATATCAGAGATATTTATGCCATTTATTCCACCTATAATGGTGAGTGGAGTAGGCTGGGCTATCAGTTTGGCTTGCGGGGAGAATATACAGATAGGGAAATAAGCAATAAAAGTGATAATGAGAAATATACCATTAACCGATTCGATATATTTCCTACAGTACATTTATCCTATCAGCTGCCAGAGGATAATCAGCTGATGACTAGCTATTCAAGGAGGATAGACCGACCCAGAGGTTACTATTTGGAACCCTTTATTACCTGGACAGATATGTATAATGTCAGACAGGGAGATCCGGATATTAAGCCTGAATATATCGATGCCTTTGAAATAGGTTATCTTAAAAAATGGAAGGAGACTCAATTGTCGTTAGAAGCTTATTACAGAATCACTCATAATAAAATCGAAAGTATTGAGAGTGTTTATGATGAAGGGGTAATACTTACCACCTATGCCAATGTAGGGAGCGATTATTCCCTGGGTATAGATGCCATGTATAATGTTCCTCTGATGAAATGGTGGGATCTTAACCTGATGGGTAACCTCTACAGCTATAGGGTGGAAGGTGAATTGGATGGGGAAAGTTTCGATAATGAATCCTTTAACTGGAGTTCCCGAGTGAATAGTACCTTTAAAATTAAAAAGAAATTACAATTACAGGTCGATGGAAGTTACAACAGCCCAACGGTAAGTTCACAAGGTGAAACAGAAGGTTATTACTCGGTAAACAGTGC
>JBFHEL010000116.1:0-10394 GCA_041584155.1 Saccharicrinis sp. | reverse complement strand
GATATTGAGGATGAAGTTAAAGTCTCAGATGTTGAAATTTATCCTAACCCCGTAAGCGAGGTATTGTATGTTCGTTCTGATGATGTAAATTCCGTGGAGATTTATAATATGAGTGGCGTGAAAGTTGTTTCTACCAGCGATGTTATGACTGGTATATCTTTAAGCGCTTTGTCCAATGGTGTTTATTTAGTTAAATGTTTAAATACAAATGGAGAAGTTATCTCTATTCAAAAGGTGATTAAAAAATAAAAGTGAATTTAGTTTGTTAAAACTATTTTTAAATAGTTTGATAGGAGGATGGTTTAATGATAATCATCCTCTTTTTTGCGTTCTAACTTCTGGCGTATTGCATTTTGAAATAAAATTTTGTCTTGGGCAATATTGGTATCCCTGTATAATGAGATGATGACAAATATTGACGTAATAAGGTTTCCGTCTTTTATCCGTTAACAATTCGGTATTTTTTAACTAAATTACCATTTTCAGCAGCCAATATCTTATAGCAATTCAGGTACTATTGTTTTTAAAAATAGGAATCCCATACGCCTTATTCAATGAAGGATATGGGATTTCTCTTGGAAAGTCAGGGTTAGGTTGCTTTGTGTTTTGATTATGAGGCTATTTCAATTAAGGTAGCAACAAACTTTACCGTTTGTTTTTACATAGGTGCCACCTGATGCTTTGTAGCTAACAGTATAAATATATATTCCATTTTCCTGGTTATCAGGGCTCCAGCCTGTTTCTATTTCATTTGAAATAAAAATGAGTTTTCCTGCAATGCTATATACTTTAAGCTGATAGTCGGTAATGCCTTCTATTGCATTAAAAGGTTTTAATTCTGTTCCTGATGTTTTTAATAAGCTTGGAAAATTTAATGGTGAAGTTGTTTCGCTTATATTTTCTATGCTTGTTGAAACGAGTGTGTTTATTGCTACCCCTTTTTCTGTATTCGTAAATTTAAACTCCACAGTATTGTCTTCGGTACTAGAAGAAACCATACAAACCTGACCCTCTGAGTTGATTTGTAAACGGGGTAAATTAGAAGATTGGTTCGTTATATAATAAGTGCTGTCAGTTACCTGGGTTAAGGCCCATTTGGTCCAGCTTCCTGTTGAGGTTCTGGATTGCATGTCGGCAAACGCTGATTCGTCTGTTCTTATCCGCGGAGCAGATGAACCACCAATACAATCGATATAATAATAACCCTCAGTTGAGGTTTCGCTGATTGTCCATTGTACATGATATCCCAGTGTGGAGGTAGAGCATGTATAGGCATCTTCACTTCCATCTGCACCCAGTCGCACATTCCAAAGCGGACAGTCAATATAGTATCGGGCATCTTCGTTAGGGAATGTATATTCTGTATCATTTACTGCGACAGTAAAGCTTTTTGTGGCCCCACATCCGCTGTTGTCGATTAAAGAGACTTGATATTCACCACTATATTCTTCATAAATATCTGAAATAGTGATTTCGCGTGATGTAGATACATAATTATTGGGACCGTTCCATGACCAGGATGCTACTGATGATGAAGTGGAAGGACCAATTTCTAAAGACTGTCCTTCGTCTATACTGATAGAAGTATTACTTATCCATGATACTTCATCTATTCGATAATAGGGGGTTATAGAGGGTGTTGATGTACAATCTAAACCTGCCGTTAGAGTAAAATGATTGACATACCCTTGAGGACTGGTATAAGAGGCGATATAAGCTCCTGCATCAGCAGAAGAAAAGTCTGATATTGTAATTTCTCGTGTGTCGCCACTAAAATTATTGGGTCCTGTCCAGCTCCAGGAGCCATCATCAGGTAATGGAGCTAAATTGAATGTGCTTCCTTCGCTAACAAGTGCTGTAGTTCCTTCATTCCAATTATCCGAATCAATTTGATAATAGGAAGTTAATGTAGGTATACTATCCAGATATATCTCCATGAGTTCTCTTCCTGAGTTGTTGATAGCTCCGCTGGTAAGATCAACTGTATTCCATATGTTATACATCACTAAACCATCTACTTCTTCTGCAATAGCTACTTCGAGGCGCGTTCCTGTATTGTACTTATCGTTATGGTTGACTTCTGAATCCCATACAGGAATGTCAGAATCATCAGCTATATCAATAAAATCCTGCCAGTCTTCATGGTCAAATCCTAAATTATGGGTAGCTGCAATGGTTATGTAATTTACTATGGTAGTTTCTTCCAAAACCCTTGTGCTAGCAGGGATACCCCATGCACAAGGACCAATGAGTTCCGCTCCATTTACATTCTCATATAAACTGGCATAAATTGTATTCATTTGGGTTGTACTCCAGGCTGCATCGGGTGATCCATCTTCGTTAAAAGGGTTGATCCATTTGCATGGATAAGCACTGGCAAAATCTTTAATTCTATCAATTAAAGTGTTGGTTGCATCCTCATCATCCAGTACCGAAGTTACATCACCATTTAAAATGCCATTGGCAATTCTTTGTCCTCCACTGGATTGAGCAGGATTAGCAAAAATAAGAAAGCCATTGGCGATAGCCTGATGGTAGAAATATAAATACATATCCTCATTGGGATTGACCCCATCTGCATAAATAGGTATGCGTATACCATTCACTCCGAGGTTTTTCATTCCCTGGATTAAAAAATCAGCTTGTTCCTCGGTTGTGATTTTATCTTGTATAAAAGCTTGTTTTACATCGCCTACCACATAAGTCATATCATTGGTATATATGGTACTTTGTGCATATGATGTAAAAAAAAGCATAAGTAGATAAATGGTTAAAATAGCTTGTTTCATTGTAGATTTGGTTACAGGTTCATTTTTTTTTAAGTAAGTCGCCCAAAATATTCGTTTTGGGTATATTGCATGGTATTATCCATATATTGGTGCTCCAGTTTGTTTAATCAATTCTACTGTTGCTGCCTTTCAGAGGGTATTGTTGCACTGATCAGTGTTATTTCTTTTTTCTTCTTCTTTCTATGGCTACTTCTCTGGTTTTAAGTGGAAATTCAGTATGTTCTGTTCTGGCATCTTTTAATAAATGGAGCAATTCCTTCAATTTTTCAGGTTCTTGTAAAGCCAGATTGTTTGATTCAGACAGATCAGTGGAAAGATTGTATAGTTCAGGTTTCTTTTCCAGATTCCATACTAATTTCCAGTTACCCTGCCTGATGGCCTGAATAGGTCCTTGCAGTTCGTTAAATTCCCAGTATAAATAGGGGTGTTTATTTTGTTTTTCACTTTTACCCGTTAATTCATTTATAAATGAGATACCGTTAATGTCTTTATTGGTAGGTTTAACTCCTGCTAAATCGCAGGCAGTAGGTAGAAAATCCCAAAAGGCTGAAATAAGGTTACTTGTAGAGCCTGGTTTTATTTTTCCGGGGTAGCGGGCTATAAAAGGTATACGGATTCCTCCTTCGTATAGGTCGCGTTTGCCTCCACGTAAATTTCCGTTGCTATTGATAAATTTATCTTTCTTTTCATATTCAGGACCATTGTCACTGGTGAAAAATACAATGGTGTTATTATCTATGCCTAACTCATTAAGTTTATCGAATAATCTACCCATATCTCTATCCATACGAGAAACCATTCCTGCGTAGGTGGTATTTCCTTCTTCATCATTTTTGTAATGTCCTTTGGTATTCATCCTACGTTTTGGCCATCCCAGATTCTGATAAGGTATTTTTGATTCTTCGGGAACTGTTAATTCCAGATGAGGAATCGTCAGAGCCAGGTAGAGAAAAAATGGTCGATCCTTTTTCCTCTCTATATAATCTAATGCTTCATTCACAAATACATCATGGGTGTATTTGCCTTTTTTAAGTGCAAAGTCATTTTCCTCAAGGATATAAGGTTTGTTGTTAAGATACAGTGTATCCCAATAATAATGATGTGCATGACCGTGTTTTTTGTATCCTAAAAAATAATCGAAACCATGTTCTGATGGGAAATTTCCATTAGTATTACCTTCCGAGAGCCCCCATTTTCCTATGATGGCTGTTTGGTAACCGGCTCGCTTGAGTTCATTGGCTACCGTTATTTCCTGATTATTTAAATTAACAGGTTTACCGCTTTGTGTCCAAACCGGATTACCCCTGACAGAGGCATGTCCCTGATCGTAACCCGTTAATAAGCTGGCTCGGGATGGCATACACACTGTAGATCCCGAATAGTGATCGGTAAACCGCATTCCTTCGTTGGCCATTTTATCCAGATTGGGTGTGTTGATTTTGGTTTGTCCATAGCACCCTAAATCACCATATCCCAAATCATCGGCCATAACAAATATGATGTTAGGTCTGCTTGTTTGTTCTGCTTTCTGAGGTTTACAACTGTAGATGAACAGGATAGTTATACTAAGTAATAAATGATATATTTTCATATTTATAGAATCATGATTTAAGTATCTTCTTCAATATTTTTGCAGCCTTATAGAAATGGATGCTTTAGGATAGATTGTAATAAAGGAAGTGAGACTATTTGTTCTCACTTCCTTTATTCTTTATCTTTCAGAAGACCTGCTTGACTTGGTTTTTTCCAATTCAAGGAGCATTTGTCGTGCGAGGTCTTTATTTTCGCTTGCTATATTGTGTTGTTGGCTCAGGTCATTTTTTAGGTTATACAATTGAGGCTTTTGGCTGTTTCCAGACTCAATATTCACATTTTTAAATATGGAAGGGCCTTTGTATGGAGGAATTAATAGCCAATCATTTTTTCGATAGGCCAGGCGCGAATTGGCTTCTAATACCAGATTTTCGCGTCCTTTCTCTGTGGAACACATTAAGGCTTTCAATACGTTCTGACTATCATTGTTCGTTTGTGGAGTTTGAAGCAGGTTTTCGAGTGATGCCATTAAATCTATCTGACAAATTAATTCGTTGGAAACACCCGGTTGGATGGTTCCTTTCCAATAGGTAATAAAAGGTATTCGGGTGCCGGCCTCATAAAGGCTGTATTTACCCCCTTTTAAACCACCAGTAGGCTTATGTTTACCCAGCTTTTCTACTGCTTCATCGTAATACCCATCATTTAATACCGGACCATTATCACTCGAGAATACAATCAAAGTATTTTCAAGTAATTGGTTTTTATCAAGTGTTTTTATCAGTTCGCCAATGCACCAGTCAGCTTCTAAAATAACATCACCACGGGGTCCCATTCCTGATTGACCATTGAAACGTTCACTGGGAGTGCGTGGTACATGTGGTTGTTGCATGGCGTAATACAAAAAGAAAGTTGAGTCTTTGTGTAACTGTATAAAATCTTTTACTTTATTTAAAAAGTGATCAGCCATTTGATCATCATTCCAACGGGCTTTTTGGCCTCCTTTCATAAATCCAATACGTCCAATACCGTTAATCACTGCATTGTTATGACCATGATGCCATTTCATTTCAACAAGCTCGGGGTTGTCTTTGGCATTAGGTTCTCCTTCAAATTTCTTTTTATAGTTTACTTCAATCGGATCATTAGGATCCAGGCCTACAACGGTGCCATTTTCGATATAAACCGTAGGAACACGATCTTGTGTGGCGGCCATAATATGCGCATAATCAAAACCTACTTCGTTTGGTCCGGGTGATATATGCTTATTCCAGTTTACATTACCATTTCCAATACCTAAATGCCATTTGCCGATTATTCCGGTATAATAACCATTGTTTCTAAGCATTTGAGGTAATGTTGTTATGTTGGTATCAATCAGTAAAGGAGCATCACCACTAAGTATTCTGGCATTTTTATTTCTCCAGGGATATTCTCCTGTTAAAATAGCGTATCTACTTGGTGTACATGTTGCCGATGATGAATGAGCATCGGTAAATCTTATGCCGCCATTTGCCAGTTGATCTATGTTAGGGGTGTTGATTTCGCTGGCACCATAACAACTCAAATCCCCATAACCCAAATCATCTAAATAAATAATAATAATATTGGGTTTAGTATTTTTTTGATTAGTTGTAGTAGTTCTACAACTAATAACAAAGAATGTTATTAGACTTATTAAAATAAGGTGTATTTTCATAAGGTATATTTTCATGTGTTTATAATTTTCTTTCAATGGTCATATAGCCTGTCCCGCGAAATGCGGGAGAACTCACCAGAATTAATCATCCTTTTGTGTGCGAAACAATTCCCATGGCTCGTTTCATTTTTTTTAATCAACCTGTAATAAATAGATATTTGGACCGCTTTGCCCGGTTGTTCGTAGTTCTATATAATTGGCACCAGCTATTAAATTTTGGGTGGTACTTACCTGTTTCCATTGCGAATTCCATGAGTCGCCTGCATTAAAATTTAAAGTGCTAACCTTTTTTCCATTGATATATAAATCCATAGGACGTGATGACTGATTGTCTTTACTGGCATAATTAAAAATCAAATGGAAGGGACCAGCACTACCATCATTTTCCTGATACCAGATAATTTTGCCTTCTTTTCCGTGAAAATCGAGGTATTTGATATGATTAGTTACTTCAACCACTGCACCTGAAAAATCGGCATCAACAGCACGCATACCGTGCATTATTTTTTTGTTACTTGTTTCTGCGGTTGTCTTTTTCCAGCATAATCCTAACCCTTTGTCAAATGTCTCTTTCATCGATAGAATAACTACTCCATTCTGCTTCACAACCGCCTTTACGGTTGTTCCTAATTCTATAGGAAATGGTTGTGTATATAATGTACCTGCTGTTGCAGGGTCTTCTCCGTTAAGGGTATAAAAGATTTGTAGATCTGATGAAGGTGAATTACCCTTTAGGGCTATTGTAGTTACATCGATACTGACCTGCTTGGAGGTGATTAATTGCTTTTCACCCAGAATAGCAGCCGCAGTCAGGCTCACATCCTGTGCATCATCACCAATTTTAATAAAGGCATTATTCAAACCCATAAACGCTTTACGAAAGTTAATGCCTACATTATGTGTGGTATCAACGGGGTCCCCGTTTTCTAACGATAAGATATGGGCATGTCCGTTTAGGTGGTAGTAGATGGTGTTTTCACCATAAGGGTAAAATACACCTGAAGAATCGTTTATAGCCGTGGTAATAATAGCCACATTATCTTCCATTGTATTTGTAAATAAAGAGTCTTTGGTCAGAGAGATAGTTGCCGGATGATAAGCCGTTGTGTATTGAGTACTCTCTACTTCTTTGCCGCTCTTATAGCCTTTAGCCAGAATTGTTCCGGGTTCCCAGGGAACCATCCATTGGCATTGCATTTCATCCCATTGTTTACCGGGTTTGTCTTTACCCAGAGAGCGTCCGTTAATGAAAAGCTCTACTTCATCACAGTTTGAGTATACCCATACCGGAATGAGGGTGCCTTGTTCCATTGTAGGGTGTGTCCAGTGGGGTAAAATATGTACCATAGGTTTAGTTGTCCACTGACTCTGGTAAAAATAAAATAAATCTTTTTTAAATCCTGCTACATCTAGGGCACCACCCATAAACAAACGGAATGGCCATCCGCCATGCACATAGCCAGCTTCACCATAGTAATCAAATCCTGTCCACCGGAAATGACCACTGAACCAATCTAAATCACGCATGATTTCCCAATTTTTACGTGCCGATATACGTACAGTGGCATTGTCGTATGACGAGTTGAAATGTTGCTTGCCATTAACCCATTGGTCAGGGTCAGCCCATTCGTAATAAAATATTTCTTCAGCTGTCAGGTCAGGCAAATCAAAATGTTGGGTTTTCTTTTGGTTATTACCATCGCGTAACCATGTTTTTGTGCGATAATATCCTCTGGTTTGCCAGGTATGCGGAGCTTCGGTGGAGACAAAGGGTTTATTGGGTCTTGGTTTATCGAAGAATCCGGTTTTTTCACTTCCACCATTTACTCCAAATACATCCATATACTCCGAAGAGCTATGTCCCGAAGTAACAGGTCTGGTAGGATCCAGTAGATGACATAAATCTACTAATTGTTGTGCAATGGTACCTTTTGTTTCGTTGCCAACACTATAAATCACAATGGAAGGGTGGTTTCGGTTTCGTGTTAACCATTCGGTCATATCTGGTTTCCACCATTCATTAAACGCCTGAAATCCATAATCCTGGGGCGCTTTTTTGCCCCAGCCATCAAAAATTTCATCCATTACCATAATTCCCAATTCATCACATAAATCGTAAAACATAGGAGGGGCAGGGTTATGGGCAGTACGAATGGCATTTACTCCCATCTGCTTTAATAGAGATAGTTTCCAGCGTAATAAGGGTTTTGTCCATGCCCCACCCACAGGACCAGCTTCAAAATGTTCGCTTACCCCCAGTAGTTTAGTTACTTTACCATTGAGCCAAAATCCACTTTCTGTTTTCCATTCTATTGAGCGTATTCCGAAACTGGTTTCTATTTTATCTACTATTTTATTTTTTATAAACAGCCGACTTACTGCTTTATAAATTGTAGGGGAGGAAGGACTCCATAACTGAGGATTTTCTACAGTCCATTCCATAGGAATTTGAGCCTGATGGTTAGCATCCCACTTTACCGGCAAGGTTTTCGAAGCTATCTTTTTTCCTGTAGCATCAAGAATTGATGTTTCGAGTGTTGCTTTTTGTTTGGATGAATTTAGATTTTCGAGTGTGGTGTTTAACTTGATGGTAGCCTTTTGCTTGCTCACCAGAGGTGTGGTAATATATACTCCATTGGGAGAAATGGCCTGATTATGGGTAATCACTAAATGAACGGGAGCATAAATACCGCATGGGTGATACCAGCGGGCTGAAGGCTCCTGGGAATTATCAACACGTATGGCAATCGTATTTTTGCCAGCTTTAAGATATTGTGTTATGGTATAGCGAAATGAAATATAGCCATAAGGTCTTTTGCCCAGATAATGTCCATTTATCCATACCTCACTGTTCATATAAATTCCGTCGAAGGCAATAGAGACTGTTTTAGTTAACCAATCTTTGGAAATATCCAGGTCCTTTCTGTACCAACCAATACCTCCATCAAAATATCCACCATTAGCACTTTGTGTACCATTTTTCGAAATACCTTTTTCGTATGACCAGTCATGGGGTATATCTACTTCTTTCCATTGATTATCGTTAAATAATTCCCCAGCTGATGCAGGATTATCATGCAACGAAAATTTCCAGTTTGAATTTAAATTTATGACAAGGCGTTGTGCGGAAATAAAATGGGTAAATATGCTGGCGATGATTGCAATAAAAAGTATTGTAATGTGTTTCATAAAAACAGGAAAGCTAATTATGGATTATAAATTTTATAAAACATTAAAGAAATGATTTTCTGAACAAAATGTGTAGTAATTTTTGTGCGATGAATTTGTTATATTGCGCATGAATAAATATTTAAATCCTTTGCCCGAATTCTTAAAGTATGTTAATAGGATTAATGTAAAGAACTTTATAATATTTGCACAATGGTTTTCCACAGATATATGGTATGCATAAAATCTAATAATCGGTAATAGAATAACCTTAGCAGACATTCCTTTTTTAATGGATTAAGGTGAGGCTGTTAGGAAATAATCATTAAGTATTTAATAGTCTAGAATCAGTTTTTAAAATTGACTTATTGCTTTTACCCTTAATATGTCAATGCAAATACAATTTAAGAATGAAGATCTATATTTCAATAATTGGGTTGTTTTGGTCTCTGATGATGTATGGAGAAATATATAACAATCTTTATTTTGAGCATTTAAATAATAATCATGGTTTAATTTCTGATGAGGTGAATGCCTCACATCAGGATGGTAATGGATTTATGTGGTTTGCTACTGCTGAAGGAATAGTGCGGTATGATGGCTACGAATTCAGAAGTTATAAAAATCATCCTCATTTGGGCTTTTTATATGGTACGCAAATAACATCAATAAAAACAAGTCATGAAGGAAATTTATTTGTAGGTACCAATAAGGGTTTTTATGCCTTTTCCAGTTTAATGGAGCCTATTTATCAATTTGCTAGCGATGGTATTCATAGTAATGTTAATGATATTTTGGTTGCCTCCAATGGTAATGTCTATGTTACTTGCTATGGTGGGTTTTATGTGATTGATATCTCTAAAGAATCCCTGATAAATGTAAAAGACCCAAAGGTACAAATCAATTTCTCAGGGCAGATTGCTGAAGATAAAAAGGGAAGAATTTGGGTTGGAAGCTGGGGGAAGGGCTTGTTAAAGTTAAACGAAGATCAAAAAACATTTACAAAATATGCCTTTTTTAAGCATGTGAAAAATGGTCCGTCAGACAATAGCATTAAGTCGTTACTTATTGATAGTAATGGTTACATGTGGGTTGGAACATGGGATTGCGGATTATATGTCTTAGATATCTATTCAGGAGAAGAACCGGAGATCATTAAAAAATTCGAGCATGATCTGAATAATCGCAATAGCATACCTGGTGAT
>JBFHEL010000115.1:0-10406 GCA_041584155.1 Saccharicrinis sp. | reverse complement strand
GTACGTACAGCTATCAGATTTACTCTGGATAAGGGAGAGATTAAGGATTTGGAGGTGATAGAACTAAATAAAACTTCATTTGTTGGTAAGGTGTAGAGCAGAAAGGATAGTTTGGTGAGGTCTATCTGCTTGGTTTGTATGTTGTTTCGGTAGTATATTAAATCAATTTAACCTTTATTAATAACCCTTTTGGGTTTTAATACGTAATATTGCAAGATAATTAAAAGCATGGTAATGGGTAACAAAGTGCATGGTGGGATAATTTTAAAGAGGATATGAAGCTGACTTTTATTGGATTTTTATTTGTAGTTCTCTTTATTGTTGTTGTTGATTTAATGGGGATATGGGTTTGGAGGAGAGAAACAGAGGAGACTAAAAAACCTATGGTAAAGAGGTTGGGTTTGTTGTTATTTGCAATTATACCTGCATTTGAAATTATATCCTATTATTTTCTTACTCAGCATATTCGTAGTGCATCATCCCCGGTTTTTTACATGTGGTTTATGGCGGCCAATGCCTTATGCTTGCTTATTTATCTGCCAAAATTATTTTTCCTGTTTTATTATTTCGTTTTTATGGTATTGTCTTCCATTGTAGAAACCTGGAGAAATAAGAAATATTCAAAAGAGCAAACGACTATCAGATATCCAAAAATAAGCAGGAAAAAATTCTTAAGCCAGGTAGGTATTATATTAGCTACGGCACCTTTTGTATCCTTGTTGTTTGGTATGCATAAAGGGCGTTTTGCCTTTTTTACCCGTCATCAACGTATCAATTATCCAAACCTGCCATCGGCCTTTGATGGATTTAAAATCATACATATATCAGATATTCATTTGGGGTCCTTTGCCAGTAACTATCAAAAGCTGGAAGGTATTATTGATATCATTAATCAAGAGCAAGCCGACGTTATATTCTTCACGGGTGATTTGGTAAATAATTTTAAGGAAGAAACTTATGGGTGGGATAAGGTATTTACCCGCTTAAAGGCTCGCTATGGTAAATTTTCTATCCTGGGAAATCATGATTATGGAGATTATACTGATTGGGATAGCCCGGCAGATAAGCAAGATAATTTTCAGGGTATTGTAGATGCACATAAACAATTCGGTTTTCATTTATTAAGGGACCAATCTATTTCTATAGAAAAAGAGGGTGATGAGATTGCTGTTACCGGAGTTGAGAACTGGGGTAAATATCCCTTTCCGCAATATGGAGATTTGAAAAAAGCCATGCAGGGAACTGAGTCTTTTCCCTTTCAGGTGTTGTTATCCCATGATCCTGACCATTGGGATGCAGAGGTGATTGACAAAACCAGATTTGATTTAACTTTAGCAGGACATACACATGGTATGCAGTTTGGTATTGACTGGAAGGGATTTAAATGGAGTCCGGCAAAATATAAGTTTAACAGATGGGATGGTTTATATCAGCATAAAAGTCAGTTCTTATATGTGAATAGAGGATTGGGTTTTTTAGGAATGCCTGCACGCATAGGAATGCCTCCTGAAATCACAGTGATACAACTTAGTAAAGGCGCATTAGGAACAGCGCCTATGTAAGAATAAAAAACAGAGGAACATTCTCATAAAAGGATAGGCTAATGAGTTAGGTACCTGTTTTTTATAAAAAATATGTATAGCACATTAGTTGCCTATGCTATACAAAAAAAATATCCCATTGTTCAGCATTAACCTCCATACGCTATCAATCAAGATCATACTTCATCATGCTAAAAAAATCTTTATTCAAACGAGTAAATTCTACCGGAATATGCAGGTATTTTCACTCCAAGTCCATTAGTGTTTGCTACTTCCTGAGGAAAACTAACTTTATTATTATTACTTAATAAATCATTTCCTTTAAAAAATTTCGAACGCTCAATACCTATAGTTACAAAAGCATGAGCCGGTATTTTTACTCTGCATTTAATTTCCTGATCAGAAAAATTTACAATAATGAGCAGTGTTTTTTGTTGGTGATAGCGTAAAAAGGCATAAAGTTTTGAGTTGTCGAAATGCGGATTGGTTTCATTGGCCCACATAAGGTCGTAGAACTTACCCATTTTTATGATTTCGTTTGATTGTAGCAGGTGCAGGAATTTTTTATGCCAGTTTCTTAGCTCGACTGTCTTTTTACTTAATTTTTCTCCATCGCAAAGTCCGTTATTAAACCAATCCTGATAGAGTTTGATTCCCCAGTAATCAAAAATAGTGGTACGTCCATCCTGTCCGCTAAAACCCTCTTCATCCATACCGGGTTCGCCCAACTCCTGACCGAAATACAATAATAACGGATTAGAATAAATAGTACCAGAAACAATCATGGCAGGAATGGCTTTGTCTGCTTCTCCTGCAAAAAAAGGAGAGGCAATTCGTTGTTCGTCGTGGTTTTCCAGGAAAAAGAGCATGTGCTGGTGAATACCATTCAGTGCTTCCCAGGCACGAGTGATGGCTTTGGGTTTTTCATAGCCCTGTATAATGGCTTTAAGAGAATCGTACATGCCCACCTTGTCGTATAGAAAATCAAATCCACCATAAGTTATGTATTGGCGGTATAAAGCAGGTTGATATACCTCGGCAATAAAAATAATATGGGGATTTTTCTCTTTTACTTTGGGGATGACCCAGTTCCAAAATTCCACAGGAACCATCTCGGCCATGTCGCATCTGAAACCATCAACCTCTTTATCAGCCCAGAAAAGTAAAATATCCAACATTTTTAGCCAAGTATCAGGTGTGGGTTCAAAATGCCTGCTGCGTTGGTTAAAGATGTTAATGCCATAATTCAGTTTTACGGTTTCGTACCAGTCGTTGATCCCCGGTTTGGAAGAGATGCAATCATTACCGGTAACCTTGGCGGGAGATTCTATTAAGTGAGTAGATTTATGCGCTGTGACCGGTCCGTCAAAAGTCTCTCCCGGTAGGTAGTAAAAATTATTATGAACGGCAAATTGTTGCGATTGATCATCTTCCTGACCAAAATCCTTTACCCCATTGGGTTTGTTGTCTGATGTATAATGACGAGCCAGATGGTTAGGTATAAAATCAATAATTACCTTCATGTCTTCGTCGTGGGTTCTTTTTACCAGATTCTCAAATTCAGTCATCCGGTCTTCAACCTTTACGGCAAGATCTGGACAAACATCATAATAATCTTTGATGGCATATGGAGAGCCAGCTTTTCCTTTGATTACTTCAGGAAAGTCCTTTGAAATATTATATGCGCTATAGTCTGTAGTAGTGGCATGTTCAATAATTCCGGTGAACCAGATATGAGATATTCCCATTTCCTTGATGGCCTTAAGAGCATGAGGTGTAAAGTCATTCATTTTGCCACAACCATTTTCATCAATGGTTCCGTTTTTTCGATTATTGGTGTTTCTGTTACCAAACAGACGTGTCAATACTTGATAAATGATAATTTTTTGCATAATAGTTAAACGCGTTTTTTATCAAATAATATTTTTTTCATTATAAAAATACATTTTTAAGATGAACTATTTGTTGTTAATTGATGAAATATATTCTGTTTTGAAGATATTATTGAAGGACTGGTATGGGTAAATATTGTGTTTGTATAAAATAGGAGGAGAATTAGGTATTTTAGGCTATTTTTACAATTTATTGATTATTGTTGATTAACTATCATTTAGCATGCTCAATCGATTGAGTGCTTATATATCGTTATAGAACTCGTAAAAGGATTTCCACTATAGGCGTTCAGTACAAGTATGCATGTTAATTTTTTTGAACGAGATACGATGCGAATTATATTTATTATTTGTTTTTTATTATTGGCTTTAACAACGGCGGTAAATGCTCAATATTACTCCTCAGGAGCCGATCCGGCATCGTTGAGATGGGAAAAGATAGAGACCGAAAATTTTAAAGTTGTTTTTCCTCATGATTATGAAGAAAAAGCGCAGTATTTGGTTAAACTTTTGGAGGAGGTTTATAAATACGGTAGCTATTCATTAGCGCATCAACCTAAAAAAATAAGTGTTTTGGTGCATCCTGAAACCAGTTATTCAAATGGTTTTGTTACCTGGGCACCTAAACGTATTGAATTATATCCTACGCCAAATCAGAGTATGCATGCCCAGGAATGGTTACAACAACTGGCAATTCATGAGTTCAGACATGTAGTGCAGATTGATAAGTTAAATACTGGATTCACCAAAATATTGAGTTATATTTTAGGTGAACAGGCTGTGGGTGCTGTTTTAGGTTTATATGTGCCTATGTGGTTTCTGGAGGGGGATGCAGTGGCCACTGAAACAGCATTAACTCAATCGGGACGTGGACGTTCGCCATGGTTTGAGCAGGCAATAAGAGCTCAGATAATGGAAAAGGGCATTTATTCCTACGATAAGGCTTATTTTGGGTCGTATAAAGATTATATACCCAATTATTATGAGATGGGGTATCAACTGGTGGCGGGGGCCAGAGCTAAGTACGGTACGGATATATGGAAGCAGGCTCTATATAATACAGGTAGAAAAAGCTGGTCGTTCAATGCTTTTAATAAAGGACAAAAATCAGTTAGTGGAATCAATAAAGTTCAGCTTTATTACGAAATTTTTGCAGACCTGCATAAAGGGTGGGTGAAACAGGATAAGAAAGTTGATAAAACTGCATTTACTGCACTCTCTTCAATTGATGAAGATTATTATAGTTACTGCTATCCTGTTGTTACTGAGGATAGTAAGGTGCTGGTGGAGCTTTCTGGTCCTGGTGTTGTGGATCAGTTTGTTGAAGTTAATAACGATGGTACCTATCAAACAATATTCATTCCCGGTTCCCGTTCCGATGAACCTTTTTCATATGCCAACGGAATCATCTGTTGGGCTGAAAATGAATCAGACCTAAGGTGGGAGAATAGAGCTTACTCGGTTATTAAATGTTATGATCTTAAGAGTAAGAAGAGACAGAAGATAACGCGTAAATCACGTTATTTTTCACCTGCTCTGAGTCCTGATGGAAATCTGATTGCTGCAGTATATGCCGATACGAAGAATAATTATGCACTTGTAATTTTGGATCGGCATTCGGGAGAAGAAGTAAAACGCTTTGAATACGGAAATAATGACTACCTGTTTACACCATCCTGGAATAAGGGTGGAGATAAAATTGTGTGCATTGCTTTGTCTGAATCCGGAAAGGAAATAGTGACATTGGATAGGGCCTCCGGACAATGGACTGCCATAATGGGACCTACATACGATGATATTTCTTTGGCCAAATGGGGTATAGATGGAGAAGTTTATTTTACAGCGGGTTATGCCGGAACCAGTGAAATATATTGCGTTGATGAGCTGAGTAAACAGGTCAAACAGCTCACTCAATCAAAGTATGGTGCTGCTGGTGCTGTTTATGATGCTGCAACAGCTTCTTTGGTTTATAGTAATTATACGGCAGATGGGTATCAACTGGTTAAAGCAAGCAGAGATCAGTTAATAAATATTCCAGTTGAAAAAGTTCTGGATACTTCGAATAAGTTGTATGAAAAAATTGCAGCCCAGGAAGAGGAATTACCTGAGTTTTCAAATATAGATGAGCAAGAGGATTATACCGTAAAAAAGTATTCAAAATGGAATATATTTAATTTTCATAGTTGGGCTCCTGCTTTTATTAATATTAACGATGAGTATGTAAATACGGGAGTTTCAGCACTCTCGCAAAACCTGTTGGGAACCGCCATAAGCTCAGTGGGCTATAATGCCGATCCACAGTCGAGTGATGAAAAATATTATTTTAATTTTCAATATCAGGGATGGTTTCCTGTTTTTGAACTGGATGTTAAATTTGGTGATGAGGATGTGAATTATGATGGATATTACTCTAGTGATTCGGAGATATTCTCATTGTATTCCAATACTAAACAGTATCAGTCAGATATTGAAGCTGGGTTTAATTTGCCATTAAGCCTGACCCGAGGAAAATACTACAGTTATTTAAAACCGGCTGTTGATTTAAATTTATACCATCTTACGGGGTATGATATTGAAAAGGAAAATTACGAATTGATTCAGAATAATTTGATTCCAACAGGAGAAACCTCTATAATCAGTGTGGATGACTATACCTATGGTAGTGTGGAGTATTCCTTATATTATTATCATCTAATGCGTACTTCGGAACGTGATGTTACCTATCGGTGGGGACAGTTAATGCAGGTTTTGTATCAGAGTACACCCTTTGGAACCATTGATGTTGGAGCTATATCAGGTCTTTGGACACGTTTCTATTTCCCTGGATTAATGAAACATCATTCCTTGCGAATAGATAATGAATATCAGTACAAATGGGATGGTGAGGAGTATGAGTCCAGCGAGGATGATGACCTGGAAATGAATTATCATTTTGGAAATTATTTTGATTTTGCCAGAGGATATAGCAATTATAGCAACGATAGGTTGTATTCTTTGAAAACGGATTATATTTTTCCGCTTTGGAATCCTGATTTTTCGGTTTCGGGGTTGATGTATTTTAAACGCATCACCACAAACTTGTTTTTTGATTATACCAAAAGCTGGAATGATTATACTTATAAATCCTCCGGGCAAACGGTAACTCAATCTGATGATTATAAATCATTTGGGGCAGAGTTTAGGGGTGAGGTTAACGTGTTTAGGTTTCTTTTTCCTTTAGAAGTTGGATATCGTTATTCCCGGATGATAGATTTTAACCAGAATAGCCATCAGTTTTTACTTAGTCTGAGTATTTCAGGATTTTCTGTTGGTAATAAGTAAATAGTAAGCAGTCATTATCTAAAATTTAACATTCTAATGTATATTTGTATGCTGATTCATTCAGCTAAAATAATTGAGCTGGATTTTTGTATATGAAGAAAGTGACCGATTAGAAAAAAATAAGATAAGATGATTGATTTCTCACAGGCAACCATTGAAAATATGGTTGTTCACCAGGTTGGAGCAAGGGTAGAAGCTGCGCCCATGAAGTTTTCGAAAAACACAACGCAGTTGCAGGATAATGAAATGGTGAGCGATGTGTTGCTTAATTATTTCTTTAAGCCCTTTAAAGAAGATGCCTATTATAATTTCTATCATCCTGAGGATATAGAAAAAAATCTGGTATATGTAATTGCCAAACAGCTTTTTGACGGGGGAGGTGATTTTTATAACTCATCTATTCAGGTGGCTGAGTGGCTCTACGAAAACTCTAACCACCCTAAAATAAGGGGTGGTGAATTTTATATGGCGCTGTTTAATAATGTTGTGGTTGATGGTGAGTTGGTAAATGCCATTGGGATATTCAAATCAGAAAATAAGGAAATATTTTTAAAGGTTTACCTGAAGGAGCAGAATTTTGAGTTGGGTGCGCAGGAAGGTATTAATATCAAAAAGCTCGATAAGGGATGCCTTATTTTTAATACCGAACAGAACGATGGGTATAAGGTGTGCTCAATAGATAATATTAATAAAGGAAATGAAGCCCGTTTTTGGGTAGATGATTTCTTAGGATTGCAACCTCGTGAAGATAATTATTATTTCACACGTAATTACCTTGAGATGTGTAAAGGCTTTGTGGATAATGTGTATAACAAAGACCATGAAGTGCCTCGCTCCGATCAAATTAGTATGCTTAACAGATCATTGGAATTTTTTAATACCAAAGAAAATTTTAATGAGGCTAATTTTGAACATGAAGTGATTGGACAACCTGAAGTGATAGAGGCCTTTAAGGATTATAAAGAAAACTACAAGGAGGATTGTAGTGTTCCCTTAAGAGAGGAGTTTGATATTTCCAAGAGTGCTGTAAAAGGACAAAAGAGTACTTTTAAGTCCATTCTTAAACTGGATAAAAACTTTCATGTGTATATTCATGGCCGACATGATTATGTGGAGCGTGGATATGACCAACAAAAAGGCTTAAACTATTATACACTTTATTACGAAATTGAAAGCTAATTGCCATTGGGCAGCGAAAATTTAATTGTGGGAGAAATTAGTCAGAAAGAAGTTCTAAATTATTGTATTGAGTATAAAATACCTTTTGCCATATCAAAGCTTCCGGGTACTGCTGAAGATGTTTTGTTAATCTCAAGGTCTGTTCAGGAGATCAAGCCTGTGCAATTATCAAATTTAGTTAATGGAACAGGGTATTTAGTTGCACCATTTTCTTTTGAACAGGAAAATGCCGTTTATTTAAGCGAAGATTTTGTGGTTGGGCAACATATTCCCTTAAAAATATTTCAAGAGATAAAAGAGATACACCCGCACGAGGGTGTTGTGAAAGAAGAAAGTTTCTATGCGGATTATGATGCCTATGTGGCGCAGTTTCATGCTCTTTATCATGAGATAGAAAAAGGAGGGGTGAGAAAAGCCATTCTCTCGCGGATAAAAAGGGTTGAGGATTTTTCAACAGCAATAGCCGAAAAGTTTTATTATCGTTTGAGCGAAAAATATCCTCAGGCCTATACTTTTATGTTTTATACGCCTCAGAGTGGATTGTGGGCAGGTGCAAGCCCTGAATTATTTTTTAAAGTAGACAATAAGAAAGCAAGTACTGTTTCTTTGGCCGGTACCAGAAACTCTGAGATAGAGGGTACTGAGTGGCAAAAGAAGGAGGTGGATGAACAGCAGATTGTAACGGACTTTGTTACGGGTGTATTAAAAAAGTATCAGGTAAGTGCACCTGAGGTTCTGGGGCCTCGGACAATACAGGCGGGTAAAATGCTTCATTTAAAAACTCATTATAATTTTACACTTGATGCTCTAAATGGTAAAATGGGAAGTTTTATCCTTGATCTGCATCCTACTCCAGCATTGTGCGGGCTACCTAAGCAAAAGGCTATGGATCTGATTCTGCGCTCAGAAAAACATCAACGAAGTTTTTATTCGGGTTTTCTGGGCCGAATACATAAAGAAAATATGGAGTTGTTTGTGAATATCCGTAGTCTGAGATTTGTAAACGGTGGGGTTGATTTATATCTCGGAGGAGGAATTACCTTAGCCTCCGATCCTGAACAAGAATGGAAAGAAACGGAATTAAAATCACAAACCCTGTTGGATGTAATAAAATTGTGTGGTGTGTAAGTTCCTTGCTTAGTAATTAATTTGTGCAGTAGGATCTTGCACTCACTAAAAAAAATATATAAAATATGCCTCACGCATTATCTGATAAAGCTTCTGTACAAATACTGGTTCAGCAATGTTTAGCTCATGGACTAAGAGAGATCGTTATATCACCGGGGTCGAGAAATGCACCACTTATACTTTCGTTTAATGCCATACCGGAGATCACTTGTTTTACTATTGTAGATGAGCGTAGTGCTGCTTTTTTTGCCATGGGTATGGCACAGCAACTTAATCGTCCGGTGGCCTTGCTATGTACCAGCGGAACAGCTGCCTTAAATTATGCGCCTGCTATTGCCGAAGCTTATTATCAGGAGATACCTTTACTTGTACTTACTGCCGATAGACCAGCGGAATGGATAGGACAGGCAGATGGACAAACTATACCTCAGGCTAATCTATATGAGAATTTTATACGCTATCAGGCTAATTTACCTGTTGCAGCTCAGGATCCTGACGATCAGTGGTATGCTCATCGGATAATTTCCGAGGCTTTTATTAAAACGCAGGATCCTGTTTGTGGACCTGTTCATATCAATATTCCATTGCGGGAACCATTGTATGATAAATCAGCATCTAAGTCATTTGCTCATCATTCAATTACGCAATTAAAGCCTCAGAGTGTTCTAACAGAGAAGCAGCTCGATGTGCTGGCCGGCCAATGGAATGCATGTCACTCGGTAATGATTATCTGCGGAGTTTGTCAACCAAATAAACAGTTGAATGAATCTATTAATCAGTTATCGGCAAATACCAATACGGTGGTGCTCTCCGAAACAACTTCCAATATAAAGGGTGCTGGTTTTGTGGAGTGCATTGACAGGCAGCTGGCTGCAATAGATCATCATCATGCTTCGCATTACGCACCTGAATTACTTATTTCCTTTGGAGGGCAAATAGTGAGTAAGCGGATAAAACAGTTTTTACGTACCTATCCGCCTAAAGCTCACTGGCATATTTCCATGAATGATGAGGTTGTTGATACTTTTCAGCATCTATCATTGGCGGTAAAAATGAAACCTGTTGATTTCTTTAGTCAGATAGCTTCAGCAATTACGAATGGGGAGAGTGAATATAAGAAATGCTGGAAGAAACTTACTTTTCAAAGCAGGAAAATGCACGATCAGTATGTTAATGGGGTGGAATGGAGCGATCTCAAAGCATTATCCTTTGTTTTCAGAAATATTCCTGCTTCAACTCAACTGCAGTTGGCCAACAGCACACCTGTTCGGTATGCACAGCTTTTTCAGGATGATATTAAGGGAAATACCTTTGCCAACAGAGGAACCAGTGGTATAGACGGAGC
>JBFHEL010000114.1:0-10456 GCA_041584155.1 Saccharicrinis sp. | reverse complement strand
TGATGTTATCCGCTGCTCTGTTCACTGTTACGTTACTCATTTTTTAATTAAATTAAGGTTTTTCAATCTTTAAAAAGATGCTTTTTTCCCCTATGATCCTTTTGTTTAAACGTGACAAAGGTAATTTTTTTTTATTACTCGTCATGTATTTTATTAAACAGTATTGAATTAAAAGAGTTTATTTTATTTTGGCATGAATTGAAACTCATCGTATGATTTGTTATATTAATTAGGTTGATTGGTAGCTGTTTACCATCCAGACAGGATGTTGATACCAAAATTACCCGTATGTACTTTGCCTTGATTAATCGGAAATGCAAAGAAGGGTTCAATAATGATGGCTCCCAGTATGTTAAAACGAAGTGCTAAGCCTGTGCTCATAAGAGGGATTCGTTTGGTGTTTGAATCAGTGGTGAATAGAAGGGTTGGTTGGGAGTCATTGTTCCAGGTCATTCCGGCATCATAAAATAGGGCAAGTTCGGAAAAGAAGTACTGCGAATGGATCCAGGCATAATCGCGAGGTCCTGAGAAAGGGATACGCCATTCAAAATTACTGACTACCGCTTTTGAGCCCCATAGCTGGCTGGTTGAAACCTTACCATCAGTTTCTTCACCAAAGAAATTGCCAGATTCGTATCCTCTGACATACCAGGGGTACCCAATGTAAATATTAAATAGTCTGTTATCTTCACTGTCACTTCCATATCTTCCGTAATGATATAGCCTGAAAGCAAAGCTATAGGGTTTGATACGAAAATATTTTCTGAAATCGAATAGAAAAGTATTCATATTTATGCCGGAAAAATATCGCTCATAAGCTAATCTTATTCGTTTTCCATCAATTGGAGAAGCAAGACCAAAACTTGAGTTGTCAATTACGTAAGCTAAATCAATAATGCCTGCGGTAAAGGGTGAGGGTGAATCAATAAGTTTGCTTTCCTGTTTTGAAATAGAATAATAGTAATTGTAGTCTTCAATTTTTTCAGTTCTGTAACTATAGCGGGCAGCCGAAATACCTGCTTCAATACGGTGCGACTTATTGAGTGGGTAATAGGCAAATAGGTTTAATTTATCAATAAATGTTCTTCGAAATATATAGGATAAGCTTTCTTCACCCGTTGATTCATCCTCCTCGTAGCTGTAGTAGCCTGTTTGGTATGGTATGTGCGATAGGCTTAAACCTGTTTTGACAGGACGTTTCTGATTTACATAGGCTGCCTGGCCTCCAAAATCATATATTTCTCCGTTTATGCTAAGGCCTGTATATAGCATATGGTTGCCTAAAATATCGCTAAAGCGGGCTTCGATACTCCCGGCCATGCCTGTGGCAAACCTGCCGGTCATTACCCCAACAGCGGTATTTCCTATATAATCTAATTTAAATCTTGCCTTTACCGGTTGTTTGCTCGACTGATCGGTTTTTTGAATATTTAGGTTGGCTTGTAAATTTTGATCTACTATGGAGGGAAGCTCAGTATAAGGCATTAAGCGGGATGCATACCTATTAACTGTTCTGTCCTTAACAAATACACCCGTTTTTTTAATTTGATTGATGCTAGTTCTTATTACAGAAAACTCACCTTCCCATAACATATTATAGTATAGGTGATTTTGTGCAATACTTAAAGCCGGAGCCAGAGGCGTTATCCCGCTTATTCCTGTTGGGTAGTTGGTGAGCTGATAAATTTGTTGCGTATTTTCGTTTAAGGAATAGAGATTTCGGGTGCCATCTCTGTCGGATAGGAAAAATAAGGTAGAGCCATCGCTACTAATGAGTGGGTTTACATTTTGAGCCCCATCAAAAGTGGTATATATTTTCTTCTGTTTATTTTCTACATTAATGGATGCAATATTGTACTGTGAATAGGTATGTCTTTCCTGCGTTGGGGACGGTTCATCACTTGTATAGAATATTTTATCGGCTTTGTGAGACCATATAGGTTGAAGATTACAGCCTGCATCATTGGTTAGGTTGATGACTTTGTAATCATCAATGCCTGCTAAATAAATATCTGATACACCACCTTTTAGCCCTGTAAAGGCAATGGTTTTGTTATTGGGTGACCAG
Organism: Saccharicrinis sp.; assembly: GCA_041584155.1. Taxonomy (GTDB): domain Bacteria; phylum Bacteroidota; class Bacteroidia; order Bacteroidales; family Marinilabiliaceae; genus Saccharicrinis. The sequence continues at coordinate 8,388 of JBFHEL010000114.1, read as the reverse complement.
GCAGGGTACATGATGGCATCTAAAGAGTCAAAGGTTCGCTGATCTGTAATTTTATTTTTTGCAACATCTATAATTACCAATGCACTCTTGCCTTTAATATAGGCTATAAAAGCAAAATACTTACTATCGGGCGACCAGGTACCCGATGTCTCAAGGTAATTAAAACCATCGATATGATCGTTGCGGGTTGAGGTGTATATTTTCTTAATAATTTCACCTGTTTGTGCATTGGCCACAAATAAATCCATGCTGAAGAGATCCCGTTCAGACAGAAAGATTAATTTATTGCCATCAGGGCTTACTGAAGGGGATAGGTTATATTTTCCGCTGTTCCGTCGTGATAAAATTCTTTCTCCATAGATGGAAAAGGTGGAATCATTGAGGTTTTTTAACAGGTGAGTTTTTAGTTTATTTTTCCAAAGGTTCGAAAGGGTATCCATGGGCATAAGAAATACATCCGATATGGCCTGATCAATTCCTTTGGCTGCCGTTTCTTTGAAAAGATGAGGTATATACTGTTCGCCATAGGTATTTGCAATATAACTCCAAAAAGCTTGTCCATAGCGATAGGGTGAGTATCTTGTATTGATAGTCAATTGTTTAAGTGTTGGAAAATTGTTATTGATCAGGGCGTCACGCATCCAAAGTGCTGTATGGCTATCGGTGTTGCCTACCGATAGATATTCGGCCATCCCTTCAATCATCCATAAAGGAATATTTTGAATAGACATGATTCCCAGGTAAGGATCCTTTTGTAATATATCGTACTGAAAAGCATGGACCATTTCATGCCCAAGCACATGGTTGGTTTGATAGGTAGAGAAGCCTAAGGGCATAATAATTCTTTTTTTAAAACCCTCGGTAACACCACCAGTACCTATGCTAATATAACTATGAACCGCATTGGTTTGCTGAAAATCAACATGACTGGTATAGAGAAGTATGGGATTTTGAACCTGAAATGTATCGAGTAGTATTTGCCGGTGATAGAGATACCATTGTTCACTTTTTTGTGCCAGGTCTTTAATTAAGCTATCGGATGAATGATAATAATAAATATCAAAATGCGGTGTTTTATATAATTTAAAGTCAAATTGTTTATAGGTGGGTTTGTTCTGCCCAAAGTATTGGGCAGAGGAGTAACTGATAGACAAGTAAAAAATCAGTAACATGAACAGGTATCTGAGGTGTCCTATTGGCATTAACTCCCGGCGTTATTGTATTTGTAATAAACAAGTTACAATCTGAATAGGTTATACGCAAATATTTACCAAGGGTTAATGTTCTGGGCTAATGGGATGGACTTTTTATTTTTATCTTCTGAAATACTTATTTTTTGCGTTTGTATTTATCCTGAACTATATGAGCTACAGCACTCAGCCGATGATTTAAGTCTGTGACTTTGAGTATGTGAATGCATAATAAGCAAAGTTTAACGTTTTTATTCCCGTTCAAAACCTTAAATTTGTAAGTCTGCCTGGCAGGATATGCTCACTTTTATAAAGGATTGATATACCATGTTTTTAATATTTGATACCGAGACCACCGGACTTCCAAAAAGCTGGAAAGCACCTATTACAGATACAGATAACTGGCCAAGGATGGTCCAGCTGGCCTGGCAGTGCCATGATATTGAGGGGAACTTTCTGTTTGCTAAAAATCATGTGATCACTCCTGAGGGTTATGTTATTCCCGAGGATGTGGTGTCTGTGCATGGAATCACTACTGAGATAGCTTATGAAAAAGGTATTCCTTTAGCAGAAGCATTGGATGATTTTATGGCGGATGTAGCCAAGAGTAAGTTTATTATTGGGCATAATGTGAGTTTCGATATCAACATTGTTGGTTGTGAACTTATACGATGTAAAAAAGATGAACAAGCTCTTTTGAGTGCTCCGCAGATCGATACCATGACTGGCAGCAAGGAGTATTGTAACTTAACACGCGGAGGTAAGCTTAAGAATCCAACGCTTACCGAATTACATATTAAGCTGTTTACTGTTCCTTTTGAAGAAGCGCATAATGCAGCAGCCGATGTGGAAGCTACCTCAAGATGCTTTTTGGAGTTGATCCGTGTAGGTGGACTGTCAGCTCAGCTATTACGTATGACAGAAGCAGAGCTGGAAGCCTTTAAAAAAAATAATCCATCAGAAATTCAGCTTGTTGGTATAGAGTATGAGTCTTTTAAAGTGGATGTTTTTGATGATGTCCCGCTGGAAGAAGAAGAGCGAATTATTAGGGAGGCTGCAAAAAATGCAAAGACCTTACCTTTTGTACATTTGCATGTTCACTCCCAATATTCAATATTGGATGGCGCCAATAAAACAGGTGCCATCGCTGCTAAGGCTAAAGAAGATGGTCAGCCTGCTGTTGCACTGACTGATCATGGTGGAATGTTCGGAATTAAGGAGTTTCATGTAGCATGTAAAAAGAATGATATTAAACCTATTCTTGGGGTAGAGGCTTATGTGGCGCAGAGAGGCCATCTTCGTAAGGATGATAAAACAGATTCATCGGGTCACCATATTATTTTACTCGCTAAGAACTATAAAGGTTATCAAAATCTATTGAAACTTACTTCAATAGCTCATACCGATGGGTTTTATTATAAGCCTCGTATTGATAAAGAATTGCTGGAGAAATACTCCGAAGGAGTTATTGTTACCAGTGCTTGTTTAGGAGGAGAGGTGGCTCAGCATATTATGCAGGGTAACCTGAATAAAGCCAAAGAAACTGTACTTTGGTACAAGGATGTTTTTGGTGAGGATTACTATCTGGAGATGATGAGGCATATTAACAACGATCCCATTTTGCGTCGTGATACCTGGCAAAACCAGGCAAAAGTAAACAGGGTGTTGATGAAGTTAAGTAGAGAATTGGGAGTGAAAATTGTGGCTACCAACGACAGCCATTTTACTAATGAGGAGGATGCTGAAGCACATGATATGTTGGTTTGCCTGAGTACAGGCCGCGATTATACCGACCCCACTCGTATGCGTTATTCCAAACAGGAGTGGTTTAAAACCAGTGAGGAAATGAGCAAGCTGTTTGCTGATATTCCCGAAGCAATTGAAAATACTATTGAAATTGCTGATAAAGTAGAATTCTTTGAATTGGATAGCGCTCCTATTATGCCTCCTTTTAGTATTCCTGAAGACTTTGGAACCTATGAGAGCTACAAAGAAAAATTTAGTGAGGAGGATTTAATAAAAGAGTTTGGTGAAGATAGATATTCACGGTTAGGTGGATATGATAAGGTGCTTCAGATTAAATTAGAGGCAGATTATCTCGAGCATCTTACATATGAGGGTGCTAAGTTTAGATATCCTGATAATTTCACGGACGATAAAAGAGAACGTATAGAATTTGAGCTGGATACAATAAAAACCATGGGATTCCCTGGTTACTTCCTTATTGTACAGGATTTTATTAACTGGGCTAAGGATAATGGGGTACTGGTAGGACCGGGCAGGGGGTCTGCAGCCGGAGCTGCAGTGGCATACTGTATAAAAATTACTGATGTTGACCCCATTAAATATGATTTGCTATTTGAGCGTTTTCTGAATCCCGACCGTATTTCCATGCCCGATGTGGATATCGATTTTGATGATGATGGAAGACAGAGAGTACTCGATTATGTGACAGAAAAATATGGGCATGAAAAGGTAGCCCATATCTGTACTTTTGGTACTATGGCTACTAAGAGTTCTATTAAGGATGTGGCTCGTGCTTTAAATTTAGAATTGGCTGAGGCTAACCGTTTGGCTAAAATGGTTCCGGAAGCTCCTAAGATGAGTTTTAAAAAGGCTTTTAAAGAGAATCCTGAGCTGGAATTGGAGAAAAACTCATCTAATAAGCTGATTGCTCAAACCATGAATTTTGCCGAAAAGCTTGAAGGTGCTGTGCGTCAAACAGGAGTGCATGCCTGTGGTGTGCTCATTGGTAAAAATCCTCTTGATGAACACCTGCCTGTTATGCCTACTAAAGGTGAGGAGCTGCTCACTACGCAATACGATGGTAGATTTGTAGAGGATATTGGCCTGCTTAAAATGGACTTTCTTGGTCTAAAAACACTTTCCATATTCAAAGAAGTTCTTGATAATGTAAAGCTTTCTAAAGGTATAGACATTGATTTGGCAAAAATCTCTTTAGAGGATGAAAAAACCTTTGAGTTATTTGGTAAAGGAGAAACAACTGCTGTTTTTCAGTTTGAGTCGCCGGGGATGAAAAAACATCTTAGAGGACTTCAGCCGAACCGTTTCGAAGATTTAGTGGCTATGAACGCGCTCTATCGTCCAGGTCCGATGGAATATATTCCTTCCTTTATTGAGCGTAAGCACGGTCGTGAGAAAATTATTTATGATCATCCTTTGATGGAGCCTTTTCTGAAAGATACCTATGGCATTACCGTGTATCAGGAGCAGGTGATGCTCCAGTCCAGAGCACTTGGTGGTTTTACCCGGGGTGACTCCGACTCGCTTCGTAAGGCAATGGGTAAGAAGATCATTGCCATGATGGATAAGCTTAAGCTTAAGTTTATTGATGGGTGTTTGGCTAGTGAAGAGTTTGTAAATGCCTGTAAAAATGGAGAAACAACTATAGCTAAGCCTGAAGATCTTATTGAAAAAATTTGGAAAGACTGGGAGGCTTTTGCCAGTTATGCCTTTAATAAATCACACTCGGTGTGTTATGCCTATGTAGCCTATCAGTCAGGTTATTTAAAGGCTCATTACCCCGCTGAGTTTATGGCAGGAGTGCTCAGTCGCAACCTTAGCGACATTACCAAGATTACCACTTTTATGGAGGAGTGTAAAAGAATGGGAATGGAAGTGCTGGGGCCGGATGTAAATGAAAGTTACCGTAAATTTACGGTAAACAAAAGTGGGGCTATTCGTTTCGGTATGGCAGGAGTAAAAGGTGTTGGTGCTGGTGCTGTGGAAGATATTATTAAGGAGAGGGAAAAGAATGGACCTTATAAGAGTATTTATGATTTTGTAGAAAGAGTAAACCTACAATCAGTTAATAAGAAAAACCTTGAGGCTCTGGCTGCAGCAGGTGGGTTTGATGGTTTCCCCGAATTTCACCGGGCGCAATATTTTGCTTCTCTTAAAGGAGAGGAGTCTACGTTTATTGAAAACCTGAGCCGTTATGGACATTTGTTTCAAAATGACAAAGCTTCTGCTGCGAATTCCTTGTTTGGGTCAGTAGGTGCCGGAGCCGCTATTACTAAGCCGCAAGCACCTGATTGCGAAGAGTTCTCTATCCTGGAGAAGCTTAACCGGGAAAAAGATTTAATTGGAATCTATCTGTCTGCTCATCCTTTGGATGTATACAAACTGGAAATTAATCATTTTTGTACAACTAAGCTGGCTGAGTTACAAGATCTTGAAAAAATGAAAAACAGGGAAGTGACCCTCGGTGGAATGGTTGTTGCCTCGCGTTCTGGAATGACCAAGAAGGGTAATCCTTATGGAATTATGACTCTGGAAGACTATTCCGGATCCTATGAGTTTGCTTTTTTTGGTAATGACTACCCTAATTTTTCTCCCTTTATGGTAGAAGGTTATTATATTATGGTAAGAGGTAAGGTGCAAGAAAAACAATGGACCAAGGATGGTGAAATGGAAGTGAAAGTGAATAAGATGGAGATGCTTGATGGAATACGCGAATCGCGTGTGTCGGGTATTAATATCTGTATTCCTTTGCAATCTATAGATGATGAATTGGTAACCGAACTAGCCACCTTGTCAAATGAGTCCGATGGAAATGTTACCCTGCGTTTTTCTATTTACGATAAGGAAGATGGTGCTAATAATGTGCAGTTTTTATCACGCTCATCAAAAATTAAGTTAACAGATGATATTGTTGACTATCTTGAAAGTCATCCAGATATCTCATTTACTTTATCTTAATTTTTTAATATGATGTATGACCATATGTGAAAATTTATATATATTTGGAAGTACTCAAAGTAATTTTTTATTTTTGTATGGAACTTAAAAAGAATTGAAAGTATAAATTTTATAATAGAATATTATGACAATTGATGTAACAGATGCAAACTTTGAAGAAGTTGTGTTGAATTCAGACAAGCCTGTATTGGTTGATTTTTGGGCTGAATGGTGTGGGCCATGCCGTATGGTTGGTCCTGTTGTTAAGGAACTAGCAGAAGAGTATGGTGATAAGGCTGTAATTACAAAAATGGATGTAGACAGTAATCCGGGTACCTCTGTAAAATTTGGCATCAGAAACATTCCTACTATCCTTTTCTTTAAAAATGGTGAGGTAGTAGATAAACAGGTAGGAGCTGTTCCTAAAACAATTTTAGCTTCTAAATTGGATGCTTTAATTTAACAATACTGCGAATGATATTTTAGAGCAGTTGCCTCGGGTTACTGCTCTTTTTTTTGATCTTCCTTAGGTCCTGTATAAGTGTAAATAAATGATTATGAGAATAGAGTATGATATAAAGCTGGGTTTTAAAGATGTTATGTTCCGTCCCAAAAGATCTACATTAAAAAGTAGGTCGCAAGTAAGTCTGGAGCGTACGTATAAATTTTTGCACAGTACAGATGAGTGGACTGGTGTTCCCATAATGGCTGCCAATATGGATACCGTTGGTAGTTTTGAAATGGCATTGTCCTTGGCCAAAAATACCATGTTTACAACTATCCATAAACATTATAGCTTAGACCAATGGAATAGCTTTTTAGCTACTGCCCCTAAAGGTATCGAAAATTATATTGCCTTAAGTACAGGTACAGGAGAGTCTGATTTTACCAAACTGAAAGAAGTGATGTCTGCGAATCCTCATCTACGTTTTATTTGTGTAGATGTGGCTAACGGATACTCTGAGCATTTTGTGGATTTTGTAAAGCACACAAGAGAAAGTTTTCCTAATAAGGTAATTATGGCCGGAAATGTAGTTACAGGAGAGATGGTTGAGGAGTTATTATTGGCAGGAGCCGATATTGTTAAAGTTGGTATTGGTCCGGGTTCAGTTTGTACAACTCGTGTTAAAACAGGGGTGGGTTATCCGCAGTTATCTGCAATTATTGAGTGTGCCGATGCGGCTCATGGTCTGGGTGGACTCATTATAGGTGATGGTGGATGTACTGTTCCGGGGGATGTGGCTAAAGCTTTTGGTGCAGGCGCCGATTTTGTTATGCTTGGAGGTATGTTAGCCGGTCATGATGAGAGTGGAGGTGATATGATTGAACGTGAAGGGAAGAAGTTTAAACAGTTTTATGGTATGAGCTCATCAACGGCCATGGAAAAACATGTGGGTGGAGTGGCTAATTATAGGGCCAGTGAAGGAAAAACGGTGGAGGTGCCCTATAGAGGAGCAGTAGAAAATACCATTCAGGATATTTTAGGCGGTGTCCGAAGTGCATGTACCTATGTGGGCGCTCAAAAACTGAAGGAGTTATCAAAAAGAACTACTTTTATAAGAGTTGCAGAGCAGGAAAACAGAGTGTATAATGGATGATTATATGCACTGATCAGGAGTTAATTACTTAAATATGTGTGCTTTAACTGCTTGCCATTCAAATACCATGGATGTAAGTTGTATGTAGTTAAAGCAGGACTATTTTATTGAAGGAGTAATTTTTTTTCATCCTAAGTATGTGCAGGATTCGATATCATAGAATATTTGGAAAAAAAGATATAAATTGTGAAATAAATAGAGTGTCATTTTTATTAATTCACCAGATATTTTTAACTTTAAACTGCTAAAAAATAATTTATGGACGATTTTGGTACTATTATATATATATTATTAACCATCGTGGCTATTGTGTTTAGTTTTATGAAAAAAGCTAATGCAGATAAAGCTAATGGAGTGCCTCCTGTTGATTCAAACGATCCATTTGATGAAGTGATTCCTTCTTTTGAAAAGATGTTTGAAACGCAGGAAGAAGATGAGGATGGGAAAGAGCTAGTGGAGGAAACAGTACAGACAGCTAAACCGCGAACTTTCATGCAATCCAAAACGCCAGCCAATTCGGCAGTTAATTTGTTTCAGGAAAGGATGAGACAGATGGAGTCCAATATGAAACGGGTAGAGAAGGTTAAAACCCCGTTGGTAGTGGAGGACTTAGAGGAAGAAAAGAAAAGCTGGTTTAATGCACGAGAAGCGATTATTTATTCAGAAATACTTAAACGTCCGGAATTTTAGTCTGTAATTCTAGTGCAATTTTAAAATAACTACATATTTATTATCTTTGTAACGAAGAGTTTCGGATTCCGGGATTCTTTATTTTTTTATATAGTAATTTAAGGAGGAAGAAAGATGTCAAACGTAAGTTATCTTACCGAAGAGGGTTTGAAGAAATTAAAGGCAGAACTTTATCAGTTGGAATCGGTAGAAAGACCAAGTATATCGGC
>JBFHEL010000113.1:0-10622 GCA_041584155.1 Saccharicrinis sp. | reverse complement strand
TATTGCTGTGCCTTCATTTTCACCCATTGTTGCATTGTCGATGGCTAATGAAACCATCACAGGAACAACAGTGATCGTAAATGTCTGTTCTTCACTCGTATCATTTCCCCCATTAAGAGTACCTCCATCATCAGAAAGGCTAACTGTTATGATTGCCTCTCCATATACATCACTTGCCAGTTCATAGGTTAAGTTTCCTGATGAGTCAATAGCAGGTTGGGTTGCAAACAAGGAGCTATTATTGTTAGAAACATTAAACGTTAATGTTTGAGCTGATTCATTGGATGGACCTGCACTTACATCACTTGCCCAATTATTGATAGTCTGTGTACCTGAGGTATTTTCATTTATCGATTGATCAGCACCTTTGGTAAAAGATGGGACATCATTAACCGATATGATTGTGATATTTACTGTTGCCTCATCGGTATCATCGTCTCCATCAAGAATAGTATAGGTAAAACTATCTGTTCCATTATAATCTGCATCGGGCACATAAGAAAAAGTACCATCTCCGTTATTTGTTAAAGTACCATGACTCACATCGGTGAAGGAAGTCACAGAAATGCCATTCCCATCTGTATCATCATCATTAGCCGTTACATAAATAGTTACAGAAACATCCTCCTTAATTGATTTGGTATCATCATAAGCAGTCGGAGCCTTATCCGTATCATTAATGGTAATGGCATGTGTACTGTATGCCGAACCTCCTTTACCGTCATTGGTGTACAATTGCACATAAGCTATACCACTATAATTATTGGTGGGTGTAAATACTGCTCCATTTAAAGCAGCATTGATATTAGCTACTGTACCACTGAAGGTAATATTTGCCGAGCCATTACCTGTCAACCCGGACAAACCTGCTGTTCCGGAAAGACTTAAAACACCATCCGTTACATTGATGGTAATAGTCTGTTCATCATCATCGGTATCTATGACATACATCACAGGAGCCGTCGTTCCCAGATAAGTTACTGTAGCATTTTCATCAATTGAGCTGATGGCTTCAATGGTCACTTCTGGATTGGTGTTTGTTTCAATCACCTCAATAGCAATAGTGTCACTATCCAATTCATAAGGCGTATCATCAATTAAATCCTGTGTTTGAATTATAACAGTAGCTTCACCTGTAAAATCAGCAGTTGGAGTAAAGTAAGCATCCGTAAATGCCGTATTTACATCATCCAGACTACCATCAAAAGAAATAGAAGAGCCAGCATTACCTGTCAGATTTGTTAAACCAGTTGTAGAACCCAGGGTAAGAATACCATTAGTGACGGTAATGGTAATTCTTTGATTATCTTCATCATTATCTGTAACATAAATTTCATTGTTATTGGTACTGTTAAAATAGAGGGCTGAATTTTTATCTGTAAGGTCTTCACCTTTCTCAGTGTAAACATATGGCGCATCATTGGTACCGGTAATATAGATTACCAAAGTTCCTTCATCAGAATATTGATTAGGATCTTCTATGGTGTAGTCAAAAGAGTCGGAGATAGTATCAGTTATCTGCAGAGCCTCTACGTAGGGATCTGATTCATCCGGTGTATATATAAAACTACCATCACCATACCATTCCAACAAACCATATTGACCGTATACCTCAGAACTATAAGACTGAGAAACCATAGTTACTTCAAGGTCTGTTTCATCATCTTCATCGGTATCATTACTCAACATACCCGGGGATGAGGTAATCAGTTCCACATCCTGATTAACATAAAAAGTATCATTAACAGCTACAGGTGTTGCATTCTCTCCTTTAATGTAAAAGCTGATGGTAGCGGTATTTGAAGCTTCTGTTCCCAGCTCCATTGTTTCATCATCAATAACAGAATAATTAAACGTTTCAATTACACTTTCTCCATAGTTTAATGCACTAACAGCAGTATTATCTTCATCCGGGTCATAGGTAAATGAGCCATCGGCACTAAGTTCGAGGCTTCCATTATACAAACCCAGCAAGCTTAAAGTTGAATTAACACTCATTCCATCACCATCCGGATCAACATCATTTTCTAATACGCCATTAGCCGCATTTTTGCTTAGCGTTTCTGACAGATACACCTCATACTCATCATCGCCTGCATAAGGCGTATCATTTCCTGAATCATTGATCAACAATACAGTACGTTGATATTCATTGCTTTCTCCGCCATCCTTATCGATCACCTTAAATGTTACTGCCCTGTTTTCGGCATTGGTAGCCAGGGTAGAAGAAAACTGGATTGTTGCAATAACTGCTTTATACTCGGCTAAGGTTGCCACTCCAGCTAGAGATAGTATACCTGTTGAATTATCAAATGAACCAGTTATGCCATAGGCCGATGTAAAGCTTAATGCATCTTCGCCTCCTGAAACAAATTCATCGGTAATAGTGATGATTGCACTTTGTAGGCTATCATTATCTTCATCTGTGATTTCAGGAAATGAAAGTATGGTTAAGTCTCCAGAACTATAAATAGCGGCATCGGTATTTCCGGAAATCACCGGGTTATCGTTTACCGGAACCACTGTTACTGTCGCATAGGCTGTATCTGAATCTAAATAGCCATCATTCACCACAATAGTAATGTTTCTGTTGCCAGCAGTAGGGTCTTCATTGGTATTCTCATAAGTTAGGGACGCAATAGCCATTTGATAATTTGCCAAAGAAGAAGAACCATATAACCTAACCTTTCCGGGTGTTAATTCGTCAAAATCATTTAATATACCTGTGGGTAAAGAATAAGGAACATCAATATCTTCAGGTGTGCCATCAATTTTATTATTCAGGGTAACAATTGCCTCCTGAATAACTGTTCCATCATCATCGGTCAATATAATATCTGAATCTACAAAACTTACGCCATTATCTCCTTCGGTAAAGGTGGTTGCGAAACTACTTCCACTTGCTCCTGAAGAATTATCCTCATCCAAATCTATTTCAGGACGATAGGTATAAATCACCTTTGTTTGTGCCAATGGATCATTACTCGTATATTCATCCTGCACTTCAAAAGTGATAATACGATCGGTCATATCCGGACTGACACTTGAATTTTCATAAGTAATATTTTTAATCACATTTTCATACTCTGTTAAGGAATTTCCCAAGCCAGACAAGCTTATTACGTCGCTGGTAATAGTAACGGCAATACCATATTCATCAGCATAATCCTGGCCTTCAGAATTCATGCCTAGTGATTCATAACCAGTATCCTTTAGGTTAGAGAGCGTAATAACAGCACCCATTAAATCATCAGGAGAATCCGTATCTCGGATAAACACATCATCATCGGAAACAGTATACAGCGTAGTTTCACCAACAGCAAAACCTATCTGGTAGTCATTGTCTTCTACACCCGAACTATTGTTTCTGTCCAAATCGATCTCCGGTATTGACGAGGCGACACAATTAGATATGGAAACGATAAAACCAAGGTTATTATCGTAATCACATTCTAAGGTTGGAGAATTAATACTTCCTTCTGTTAATGGCAAATTAAGCTCGTCTCCGTCAACAGTAAAGTGACTATGATTTACCAACACATAAAGATCCATTTCACCATCTTCATTCTCATCATAAACCGATGCACTGATTACATACTCTTCTCCAGCATCAATATTATCCGGTATATGCAAACTATCCAGATAAACCGAACCTGCTTTATAAGGATCCCCATCATAAAAGGAAATTGGTGTATAGCGGGGTATTTTCCAGGAGCCATTATTGGCTAATGTTAAGGTAAAGTTTATTTGATGGGTAACGGGACAATCTGATAAATCGAACTCCACATTTTCTGTAGTTAAATCACCTGTTGCATAGGTAGGTTGTGCTTCATAGGTTAAATAGGTAGTTTGAACCAAAAAGTTATTAAAGGCGGAATTAAAATCATTATTAAACCAGGGAGAAACAAAATCCTGCTGTTCTATAGGTATACTTAAACCATCTTCAATATTGGTAACAAAATACCCATGTTGGTTCCATATTTCACGCGCAGGAACCCATGGAGCATCTGCGGAGCGATAAACAGTAATCCAGCCCTTACCTGGAGAATCACCGGGCCCTTCCAGGTATTGCGCGGTAATTACTATTTCTGCCTGCCCGTCATCATCCACATCGGCCACTAAAGGATAATCTGTTCTGGTACCTGAAGGAGAAGCAATACTGGCTAGCTGACGTCCATTGGATCCTTTCCAGACAAATAAAGTATCCTCATCGCTATAAACAACTTCTGCAGAACCATCTCCTTCAAAATCAAAAACAGTACTTCCTGTTTGTGCCGATCCATCATCTAAACCAGACTTTCTCCACTTCAGTGTTAAATCATTTTCCAGTACTACATATTCATTCTTTCCGGCAGTACCAATCTCCAAATCTCCGTCACCATCAAAGTCTGCTACATTACATCTCCCGGCATAATTTGCACTATTTAAGAGTTTATATCCCGTTCCTATTTGTTCCAAAGAAGAAGGATCATAAGCATAAATATAACTTTGACTTCCAGAACTCTTTTTGGTTGTAACAATAATATCTACTAAATCATCACCGTTTAAATCTCCCAAACTGGTATACCCATCTCCCAAAACACTATTTCCATCCGACATAGTCAGATCAGCAGTTGATATTTCTGCCGCCAGCTCCAATACCCAGCTGCCTGACTCTTCATAAATCAAGAATATCTGGTTACCGGCTACCAGCTCTAGACCTTCCGCTTGCTCACCAAATACTCCGGTACCATCGGGATCCAGATCTCCTTCTTTAAACACATCATAAGCAATTGGCCAGGCATCGTAAGAATTATTGTTTGGATAAACAGCTCCTGAATTCTTGGACGTGCCACCATTCACCAGTAACTCACCTGTTATGGCATTAAATATTCTATTTCCCACATAAACCTCAGGGGTTCCGTCCTGATTAAAATCAGCTATCTGGGGAGATTGCCTTTCATTGTAAACTGAGTTTTTGGCAAATTCTCCAGGTGCGCTCAGTGTTTGTGTGCTACCGTCATACTCCAAACGTACCAATTTAGCAGATGAGTTTACCACAAATATATCTCCATTACCATCCGAATCTACATCGGCAAGTGCAACCTGCGAATACCCATGACTTTGTACACCAATATTGGCTAAATGTACACCCGTAATACCATTAAAAACCTGAACTCCATTAGAGGCATCTTTTCCTACCAATTCAGAAACCCCATCACCATCTAAATCTCCTACAAAGAGACCACAACGCTGATCAATAGGATATGGAGGCGTACCCGATAAAGTACCCCCATTGGCTTCATTGGTATTATATTTTTCCTGTAATGTCCAGGTATAATATACCGAAGGTGTAGCGCTACAGGTGGGAATACTTTTATTATAAAAGAAGCTTTCATCGGCATCTGCCTCTGTCTGACAATCCGGATCGAACATATCAATCAGTCCATCGCCATCATCATCTATTCCATTATCACATATCTCCTGAGCCAATAAATTCATTGTTGATGCTAAAGCAACAATAAATAAGATCGTCAATTTTGTGTAAATAGTTCTCTTCATGTATATTTTTTTTAATTTTTTGCTTTCTTTGCTTGCCATGTGAGCATAAGTATCTTAGTACTGACATATACCAGCATTCCCTTTTTGATAATGTATCACTTCTGATTTATATTGATTGTGACTTGTATCGAAATACGAATTAACCGCTACTGGGTTAACATACTTTGCTTAATTCAATATAATACCTGATTAATGCACTTAATTACCCGATTAAAGTTTAATAATTACAAACCGGGCTATTCCTGAACTTATACCTTACTTGTTCAAATATTTTTACTCTCAAAACGAAGCGCTAAAGATTTTGTTCCGGTCTTCTCTAAGCGACTTACTTATTTAACACTATAATAACTTTAAGTTTACATTATATTAAGGTACCGAAGAGCAGTAAACACAAGGCTTATTATATGTCTTCACAAGTCGTTTATAGGTTTAACATTAAATCTGTACTGATCAAACAGAGCAAAAAAAATAATGTCTAATTATTTTTAATTTTTATTAAACATTTACAAATAAACCTTGTTTAAATAGTAAACATTAGAAGCCACTTTGGGTTATAATAGAAAGATTAAAAATTTAAAGTAAAACGACATGAAGGATACATTTGTAAAATCAACCACAAGAAATCCTCAACCGCATAAAACCGACCTGCCAAAGGGATTAAAAAAAACTGAAGAGAGTAAATATGATTATTTAAAGGAATATGTACACGGCAAATTTGAGAAAAAATATCCCGATAAAGACTTTTTATTGCATTGGATAGAATACAATAATCTACCGGATTTTAAAATTTCGGACAATGTAGAAAGTGTTGGCGGAATATCAGAAGAGGCTCATCTGATCATGCGCATTATTACAGAATACCATTTTACGCAAGCTTTTAAATCAATGAAAGTGGATATGAACGATCCTAACGTTGGTGGTGACAAAGGCACTCCGTACAGAATAAGTAAAATGTATTGTGGCAATGGACTCGATGATGATAGCGAACTGCTTTCAGGACGTTGGTCTCACCGACCTCATATGGCATCATTCCCAAATGAGCAAGGGCAAAAACACCCCATTACCAAAAGAGTAGATATTGTATCTGTATGTTCACACCATCTCGCTCCATTTAGTACGCTCTTTAGAGATGGTGCTCACGCAATAATCAGCTATATTCCAAGCGATAAGGTATTGGGCATTTCAAAACTACAACGTATAGTGGATTGGGTAGCGCGCAGAGGTCATTTACAGGAAAACCTGACAAAGATGATTTATGATGAGATAAGTATGGCTGCCGAAACCCCTTCGGTGTATGTAAAACTGGTGGGACTGGTGCATACTTGTGAATCCTTACGGGGAACCCAAAGCAATCAGGGCTCCTTTACCAGTGAATATTATGGTGGCAAATATGAAAATTACGAAATTAGACGAGAAATTGAATAGCAAGAAGTAATCTCGTGACTGCGCCTATAAAGCTTGAATAAATTATATCCCTTAGCTTAAGCAGTCTCGACTCAACAAACCAGTAAGGCTACACCTTAAAGTTGACCAACTGAAATTTTATCGATAGATAATCGTTACTTTAGATGTAGCCGGAAATAGAAAGATCTAAGACAAACAAACATAAACCAGATGATAATTAGAAAAAAATTTAAGTTTGAAGGGGCACATATTGTAAGGGACTGCTCCAGCGACCGATGCAAAAAATCGTTACACGGTCATAGTTATATTGTTGAAGTATTTCTTACTTCAAACAAACTGGACTATGGTCATATGATTTATGATTTTGGACTTACCAAAGGTACCATTAAAGATGTGATTGATAGTTTTGATCATGCCTATGCCATGTGGAGCAAGGAAAGCGAAGAATTTAAAGTATTTATAGAAAACAACAGCGACCGATATATCGTGATGCCCGTTTCGCCTTCGGCAGAATGCTTTGCACTCACCTTTTTATTTATTATTGATAAGGTTTTAAAGGCTACTCAATATAACAATGGAGAGGGAGAAGTAACTGTTAAATCGGTTAGGGTGCACGAAACGGAAACCGGGTATGCAGAAGCTTTCCAGGATGATTTGCAATGGTTTAACTATGACCTGTCGGATATATTCTTCAGCGAAGCCATCGCAAATGAATGGCAGGATCATGAAATGTACAACAAACTAATTGCTTACCACTCAAATACCAGTAAGGAAAAACCTTTTGTAAATCCTTTTATCGAAAGAAAATTCGATCAATAACCATCATATCTTCTTTTTTAGTACTATTCTCCGGTCAAAGGTGAGTAAAGAAAATAACGCAGCAACAATAGTTACCCTACTAAAAATAGCCAGACATTTTTTGACTGGCTATTCTTATTTAATATGATGACACCACCTCAAACAATTCCCACCTCATTCAAGTAAACCACAACACTACTTTATTTTCTACTAACCAACCTACCTCCTACACATTAGCTATCATCAGCTCCCCTTTGGGTTAAAGAATATGCCTTAGGAAATTTATTACGCATCGGCACTGCTTCAAAACAAGTCACTTCGTTGCTTCATGGTCTTTTCAATGCTCATGACGAAGATCCAACACATAATCCGGGTTTAATGTTATCCTTTTTTTCGATTACTCAATCTTTATATTCTTCCATTTTATCTTTTAACTTACGGATATCTTTTACCTTAAAATCACCAAAGAAGGATAACATCATACCATTAGTATCGCCTTGAAAAATCACATGACATTCCTGAATCTTCAATCCCTTTCTATACACCCATACCTCTGTATCATCATCTTGATCATCATCTTCTATTAAGTTATATTTCCCCTTATTCAGATGGGCAAGAATCAGTTCTCTAAAGCTCCTTTGAGGTTTAATATCTGGATTAAAGACCACGAGCTTCACTTCATGTAAATCACCTGTAATCTCACTATTGTCATCACCGTTATCCGATTCAATATCAAAATCTACAAAATCTAAAAGGTTTCTGGAAAAGGAAAGATAGGTAACCTCATCCATTTTTCTTAATTCCTGAAACATCCTGTCGGAAATTTTTTGTTGTGCAAAGATGTCAGGATGGCAAAAAACAATCATCAATAAGACTATCGATGCTTTAAATATTTTCTTCATCACTTTTTTATTTTTTTGAACAGTCCTTGTGTTACTGCTCATATTACAGTTTATTATTCAAAATGTTCTGTTACTGCCCACTTTAGCTCCTCGTCGATATCCAGATGATACCCATCAGGAATAGAAATGACTACACGGGCTTTTTGGTCTCGTATTTTTATGCCATCTGCAATGGTAAAGATAGGATCGATATAAATCACCGAGTCCTTTTGAATCCAGAAATACTCAATCCCACCGGCATTTCCTCTTGCATCCTCTGCATTACGGCCTCTTGCTGTTTTCCTGATATCCAAGGTTAATTCATCACCCTTTTGAGCCAAAATATCCGGTGTTCCCTGTACATATATTTTATCTTCAGAGGCATAAACATCTAATTTATTCATATCAAACAGATGCTCATTTAAATCCGGAGTATTGGTATTTACATTGGGTTTTAAATAAATAGTCTTAGCTAAAGAAGGACGATCAAGGCTTATTTTTTCGTAGGTTTCTTCAACGTTAGCATAATTACGGGCTACGTGGGCCGATGTATAGAATAAAAGTATCCATCCGGCACCCCACAAAATCATTCCCAATAGAGAGATATATTTTACACGGGTTTTAAAGTTAAATACCATTCTAAAGCCCCAGTAAAAGATAGTTAATAAGGGTATGCCAATAAACAATACTAACCCGATAATACCCATAGTGATCTCTGAAGTTTCTAAAAAATATACCGGAAGAGCAGAATAATAATTACCCAGATCGGAGAAATCAAATAAAGTATAGCCAAATATTATGGTTAAAACCATTGAAATTAAACCTGATAGTGCTACTATCATAAAAATAAGGCCTATAACAATCCCAATTACCTTAACAATTCCTCTTAACACATCCCCCAGCACATCCGAACCTGTTGTCCAACCAGAATTAAAATCCTTATACACTTTTGATTTCTTTACCCGGCTACTGACCCCCTCATATTCTTTTTGCAATTTTTTTTCCCATTTTTCATAGTCTGCAGGACCTTTCATTTCTAATTTTTGGGTAATGGTTACTGCTTTGGGCATAACTATCCACATAATGATATAGGCCAAAAAAGATACCCCGTAAAGAATAAACGAGAGTAAGAAGATAATTCTGAATACCAGCGGATCAATATTAAAATAGGCGCCTAAGCCACTGCACACCCCACCAAAAACTCTATTTTCGGGATCACGATATAAACGTTTTCGATAGCCAGGAGCACTCTCCGTCGAAGATATTTTACTCTCATTATCATCCTGAAAATCATCATCAATAATATCATGAGGCTCTCCCATTGTTTTAATCACTTCCTCCACATTTACCAACGCAATCACCTCATCAGAAGATGGGTGTTTACCCCTAAATAATTCAGCAATGCGAGCCTCCATATCTGCCACAATCTCTTTTGCCTCTTCTTCATTACCAAAGCTACGCTCTATTTTGTCAAGATAATCCTTTAATTTTTGATAGGCCTCTTCTTCAATATGGAAAGCATAACCATTTAAATTAATATATACTGTCTTTTTCATTTGTTTTAAATTTTTATCTTTAGAAAATGTGCCATATCCGGCAGCTGCCAAACAGGAACTCGCATTAAACACAGATCCTACTGCATCAACTTACCACACAACAGGTTAAGCTTATTAATTTACAAAATATATTTAACACAACATAAATACACCGCCCACTAAAAAGGCTATTAACTTAATACCAAGAACGGCTATTAATACAAAAGCAATAATGTAGATTACCAGTTTAAAAACGGACTTAAATAAAAACCCGACCACCAATAGAATTAAAATAAGCAAAAAAACACCGGGAAACCGAAGCGCTGGTAAAAAATGAAAAGAATGAACATTTACCTGATGAAAAGCTGCACCATCGAAAATATTGAAGTTTATTAAATTTGCCAACAGCACCGCTCCGCATAAAACAGCAACTACTATCACTACATTTTTATCTCTTTTAGTA
>JBFHEL010000112.1:0-10658 GCA_041584155.1 Saccharicrinis sp. | reverse complement strand
TATGAAACTGACTTCAAACGCTAAGCACACAGGACTATTGCCTAGAGCATGTACATGAAAATTTAATTTCTTGGCGTTAACAACTTATTTTTTACAACAAACTCTATGTCAGTAAATAATAAAATTATAAACACATGAAAGGAAATTTTAATTCAATAATCAATTCTACCACTCCTGTGTTGGTTGACTTTTTCGCTGAGTGGTGTGGACCATGCAAAACTCAATCGCCAATTTTGGTTGATGTTGCACGGGAGTTAAACGGAAAAATAAAGGTTATTAAGATTGATGTAGACAAGAATCCGGAAATTGCGGCAAGATATCAGGTGCGTGGAGTTCCTACCCTGGCTTTGTTTAAAAATGGGCAAAGTATATGGCGTCAATCAGGCGTAATGGATAAACAAAATCTTATTTATACCTTAAAAAATCATATTTAAAAAGTCCCCTTTCTGATAAATTAAGCAGTAAATCTTGCAATCACCTCAATATCATGAAGGACAGTTAAACGATTTATATTTAAACTAGAAAGTTATGATGAATGACAACTTACAAAACCCGGGCCTTGTTCTGGTTAGTGAAGTATATCCTGATAACTTAATTGTACTTCCCCTGGATAACAGGCCTGTTTTTCCGGGCCTGGCTTTGCCTTTGTTTTTCAATTCTCAGGAATTGGTAAAAAGTGTGGAGCATGCTATTGAAAAAGAGAATGGATTTATAGGCGTCTCACTTGCAAAAGAATTAAATGCAGAAGATATTCAAAAATCAGAAATGTTTAAAACAGGCACCTTATTAAAGGTGTTAAAGGTGTTAAACAAAGATGGTGATAGTATCAATGTATTTGCACAGGCTGTAACCCGCTTTCATTATATCAGGGAGACTGTGAAAAATGATTTGCCGCACTGGCAGGTAACCTATGAATACGAAAGTAAGCAACCTGTCAGTGATGAGATAAAGGCTTTTACCATGGCTATTATTAATTCAGTGAAGGAATTAATAAAGATTAACCCAATGTTTCAGGAGCAGATGCGCCTTGCTCTTAGCCAGGTTGGGATGGAAAAACCGGGTTTGTTGATGGATTTGGTGTCTTCCTTTTTGTCTTCTGAAGGGAAAAAACTACAGGAGATTCTGGAGGCCGTTGGATTGTCGGAGAGAAGTGAGAAATTGTTGCTATTGCTTAAAGAAGAGTTGGAAATAAGTAAAATACAACAAGATATTCAAAAGCAAATTGAAGAAAAAGTTTCTCAGAATCAGCGTGAGTTTTTTCTTCGCGAACAGCTAAAAATCATTAAAAAAGAACTTGGCCTTGAAAAAGATGATAAAACCTCAGAGATAGAGGTAATCGAGAAAAAAATAAAACCCTTAACTTTTTCCCCGGAAGCCCAAAAAGTGGTTGATGAAGAGCTGGGTAAACTAAAAATACTTGAAACAGGTTCCGCTGAGTTTAATGTAACACGAACCTATTTAAACTGGCTTACTGATTTACCCTGGGGTAAATTTTCGAGCGACAATAAAGACCTGAAAAATGCCCGTAAAATATTGGATGAGCAGCATTATGGTTTGAATGATGTTAAACAACGTATTCTCGAATTTATCAGTACTATTATTAAAAGAGGTAAGGTATCTGGTTCAATTATTTGTTTGGTAGGCCCTCCTGGTGTTGGAAAAACTTCCATCGGTAAATCAATAGCCGATGCCATGGGAAGGGAGTTTTATCGCTTTTCACTTGGTGGAATGCGCGATGAAGCCGAAATTAAAGGACACAGACGTACATACATCGGTGCCATGCCAGGCAAACTGATTCAGAGCCTCAAACGAACCGGAGTGGCAAATCCGGTAATTATGCTTGATGAAATTGATAAAATAGGAGCAAGCTACCAAGGAGACCCTGCTGCTGCCTTGCTGGAGGTCCTTGATCCTGAACAAAATTCAGAATTTCTTGACCATTACCTGGATGTTCGTTTCGATTTATCAAATATCCTTTTTGTCACAACTGCCAATCAACTGGATACCATTCCTCGTCCATTATTAGATAGAATGGAAATCATTAAGCTATCGGGCTATATTCTTGAAGAAAAAGTAGAGATTGCTAAACGTTACCTGATACCTAAGCAACGCAAAGAACATGGCCTAAAAGTCAGTGAAATAAGCATCTCTGATAATGCGCTTAAAAAAATGATTGATGGTTATGCCAGAGAAGCAGGTATCAGAGGCCTGGAGAATCAAATTAAGAAAATTATGCGAAAAGCAACCTTATATCAGGCAGAAGAAGGAAAAGAAAAGGTAAGTGTGGTGCCTAAAAATTTAACACAGTATATAGGTCAACCGGTATTTACAACTGAAGAATTGTATAAAAAGTCCATACCTGGTGTTACTTTAGGTTTGGCATGGACAGCGATGGGAGGAACTACATTATATATAGAAGCAACATCTATATTGGCTAAAAATGGCGGTTTAAAACAAACTGGTCAGTTGGGTAACATTATGCAGGAATCATCTGAAATTGCCTATTCTTATATTCGTTCCATTCTGAGCCATGATCTTAAACTCAAAAATTATTTTGATGAACACTTTATTCACCTGCATGTGCCCGCAGGTGCCACCCCTAAAGATGGTCCTTCTGCGGGTATAACAATGGCATTGGCTCTCTATTCTTTGGCTACACAAAAAACTGTTAAAAAAGACTTGGCCATGACCGGAGAGCTTACTTTAACAGGCAAAGTGCTGCCCATTGGTGGTGTACGTGAAAAAACAATTGCAGCACGAAGAGTAAAGGTGTTTGAATTGATATTTCCAATTGACAATAAGAAGGATTTTGATGAATTACCAGATTACATTAAGCAGGGTTTTACTCCTCATTTTGTTTCCTATTTCGATGAAGTATTAAAAATTGCCTTTGCCTAGCAAAAAATACCGAATGTTTAATGGCTTTTGTGTTATAAATGACAACTTGTTAACACTTTTTTTATACATTGACTATATACCTTGTTATCATGTCAAAGTACGAACAGATAATAAAAACAATGTAAGACACAACAGGATTGGCTAAAAACTGAGTTTAGTCAATCCTTTGCTAACATATTCTCATAAACTTATGGAATATAAAAAGATAAAGTATGTGTAAGTATTTATTCCCAGTTATTTACATACTATATAAAATAATATACTCAGAAGAACTAATTGCTTCGGGATGTATATTTTTTTCTTAATGTCTTTAGTTTTCTAAAAAGTTCAAGTTCTTCAGGTGAAAGGTTTTTAGGAATAATTATATTAAGCTGTACGATTAAATCACCGCAGCTTCCCGGATTGTTAAATTCAGGCATGCCTTTACCTTTCAGGCGAAGTTTACATCCTCCTTGCGAACCCTTAGGTACCTTCAGACTTAATTTTCCGGCAGGAGTATCAACCTCTACCTTTCCGCCAAAAATAGCAGTATATATATCTATTTTAGCATTATATATCAAGTCTCTACCTTGCAGCTGACACTGGCTATCAGGAATAATTTTTAATTTAATGTAAATATCTCCCGGAGTTCCTCCATTGAACCCTTGTTCGCCTTTTCCTCTTATTCTTAGTTCCTGTCCATTATAGGCACCAGGTTTTATAGTTGTTCTTAGTTTTTGCCCATTGATATTTAAAATGCGCGTTGTGCCTGAATAGGCTTCGGCAAGCGTTATTTCTAATTCAGTCTGGTAATCTCTTCCCTTTTTAGAAGCAGCCCGGTTATTAAAGCCACTAAATCCGCCTCTTGTTTTACTACCACTCATGCCTCCAAAAAAGGCATTAAAAAAATCAGAGAAACCACTTCTGCCACTGCCAAATATATCTCCCTCGTATTGAAATGAACCACCACCCGGGGCTCTGCTGCCAAAAGGAGAATTAGCATAATCACCAGAACGGGTTCCGGTGTGCTGATATTGCTTCCAGTTAGCTCCCAGTTGATTATATTTTTGCCTTTTTTCGGGAGATTTTAATACCTCATAAGCTTCGCCAATTTCTTTAAAACGTTCTTCTGCCTGTTTATCCCCGATATTTTTGTCAGGATGAAATTTCACAGCCAGTTTTCTATAGGCTTTTTTTATTTCGTCTTGGCTGGCATTTTTTGATACGCCTAATATTTCATAATAATCTTTGTAATCCATGACCAATAAATTAAATCAATGCTGACTATTATAATTAAATCAACCATTCGGCAATATCGGAACTTGATTATCTAAATTGATGTTTTTTAGAAACAACATAGTTTTTAGTGTTCCATCCTTTAGCTCATGGTATATTCAGATTTACAAAACTTTATAAACAAATTTTAAACCAAATTAGATTTTATTCTTCGTTTTGTCAGAATGACTCTGTTTACCCATAGTAATTGGTTACTAAACTGTCGCTTTGACATATAGCGAATCCTTTACCTGAATTTTTTAGAATAGGGGGTAGCTCATGCTGGCCTTAATTTGACCAATTGAAAGGTGTAGATCCATATTTGTGGGGAAAAGAGTTAGCCTCAATAAGTCTCCATTGCTTATATAGACTTAAAATCAGAACGCTTGTTAAAGTAAATAATACCATTTTGAAATAAGCCTTGTTTCATTATAAATTCGGCATAAATGCACAAATAGGAAATGTATAATTGATAATTATTAAGGGCATTACTTATGTAATATTGATCCCTTTGTCATAAGATTTTAAAAATAACCAATAAAAAAAGCCCGTAAGGGCTTTTTTATCTCTAGTGGTTTTAACTTAAGTGGAACTGCAGGGTTTCTCTACCCAACACTATTTACTGTGTTTATCAGTAACTTACGATTTGTCATTTGTGTCCCATGCGAGTTTTGTTTCAACTATTGTCTATCATCTAATTTGGTCTATTCTAGCTATCAGAATGACTCTTTATTGCTTCTTTTATTTCGATAAGTCTTTTCTTTAAATCAACATCACTATTCAAAAATGTAGTCAAATGATTCATCATTGGAATTAAATTATTAGATATTTTCTCTATGCTTTTGGCTTTCATATATTCAATAATTAATTCAGGATGTTTTTCAATATGAAATTCGTCTATATGCTTTGTAAGTTCATGCTTAGCCTCTAAAAAGTCCATAGTTATTCATTAAGTTTTACGTTTTCTTTCAGTGCTTTATTTTCATTTCTGAGTTCAATGTATTCATCCAGTATTTGGTTAAATAACTCTCGTAAATTTTCTATTTCAGTCTTCTCGTCTTTTTTTACGGTTCCGTTCTCCGAACTAATTCGAAACTCATCCTCGGTATGGTCATTGAACATTTTTCCTTTGCCAGTTAAAAGCCATCTAGCATTTACTCTAGGAAATTCCTTTAGAATTTGTGTAAGCAGCTTTGATTTAACATCTTGTGTTTTGCCGCTAATTATATTATTAATATTATCGGCTCTATCCATACCTAGATTCTTTGCTAATTTATTGGCAGTTAGGTTTTCTTGGTCAAGAATTTTTTGTAGTCTGATTCCTAATGACATGCACATTAATTTAAAATTTTATGCCGAATTAATTTGTGTGTACCGAATTGATTCGTATTTTTACAACAGTATTACAACAGCAAATTAACACATTTAAAACAGTATTGCAATATAGTATTATGACTACAACTATTGACTACAAAAAACTTCGTTCAAAATTGCCCCGAGGTTATGCTAAAACACTAGCATTTAACCTAGATGTAAGCGAGAGTGCAGTTTATCAAACAGTAACTGGTAAAATTAAATCAGACGTGATATTGGCTGCTGCAGTTCGGCTGGCACAAGAAAACTCTCAAAAAAACAACGACTTAGCTTCTCAAATTAATGCTTTATAAATCAGAATTATGAAAAAGTTACCGGCTGGAGTTACAGATAATACGCTTAACATATTTTATCATCCCGATGGACCAAAGACAATAATGAATGGTAATGTTACCAGGTATATTGAATTGCCTTCGGTGATGCGAGAACCTTTTCAAGTTGAATTGATTCGTGATAAAGCTGCATGTAAATGTTTACAGGATGATTTTGGTATTCACGATTTTGACGAAATGGAGGAGCAATTCGTTTCATGTAGATATGGAGCTTTCAATGAAACTCCAGATTGGGATGGCATTAAACTAAGTACAGATGCACCTATTTGTGATAAAATTAAAGATTGCCCGGGCTTTAATATAGTTTGTAAGGTACCTGCGGGAAAGAATGGCACTTTATCTAAAAGTGAATACCTGGTAGCAAGATTAGTAGGAGAGGGGAAACAGGATAAGGAGATTGCAAATGCGCTTGATATTGAAATAACCACAGTACGCACGCATTTAAACAGAATTAGAAATAAACTATGCGTTAACAACAGAATAGAAATTGCCTTTTGGGTATCAACCAAAGGCATATTATAAATCACGTTCCCCAACGTAATTCATTTTTTTAACAAAACGTTCCCCAACGTTCAATTAAATCATTTCGTTATGAGTAAAAATGTAAATCAGCCTTTTTATAAGGCAGGACGTGCATACGTCCAAAAACTAATTCGCATGCGCAGTGCGATGATCAGAAAAGGAGTGGACACAGGTCTTTATTCTCAACCTATTATTGATGAATTGGGAGGTTTACTTAAATTTTGGCCATACAGTTCCAATGAAACGATGGCAAGATTTATTAATAACAAGAGCTTGCAGATTATGTATCTTATTCCTGGATCTAATTGTCGGGCACATGATTCGTTAAGTAAAGAGTTCAATTCTCTTTATCATAAATCCAGAGAAATACTCAAAGATGCAGCCTTATGTTGATCGTTCAAACAATGAAATTAGTATTCATTGTTTGGATAAGGAAGATTTGGCATTGCTGGCAAAAGCTTCTAGAGAGTTATTTAATCGTTTGCATCGATCAAATATTCAAACTGATGCCAAACGACGTTTAAAAATCCTAAAAATATTATTTGATAATGAAAGCCTATAACCGTGATCGGGAGAAAAAACGCCTGGCTAAAGCTGTGCGTCAGCAATTCTCCATACCTAAGAAAAAACTTACAGATAATTTACCAAAGAAACCTGTTGTAATTAATAATAATACTGTGGTGTTAGCCCCTAAAGCTGCATCCTTACAAAATATATTAAGCCGTTATGAACACTATTAAAATGACTATTAAAAGCTCCAAAGAGAATTTAATAAACCTGATTGATTACCTGCCCCTGGATGCGGTTAGAAAAGTTAAAATTCATCAGCTCAAAAATAAAAATGTTCAAGTTCGCACCATAAAACTGGATGCCAAATGGTTTGAAGAGCATTTTGAAAATAGAAAGCGATGTTCAGAATAAGGCATAGTATTCCAAAACCCAATGGATATTTCCTGATTGCCTATCCTCATGTAGGTGATCCTATGTTTGAAAAGAAATCTTTTAGAGATGAAACACTTAAACAAGCAATATTGGAAGATCCTAAAACAGGGGATGAAATTACAGTCGACATTCATGATATGTGGACAATAGATGCAAGCCAGGGCATAGGTGATGCCTTCTCTAAATTGATGTACGGAATCTCAGGAAAAAAGCTGATGATTCATATTCAAAATCGATATCCTGATTGGAATGGAAAATTAGTTGAATTTATTTTAGTAAAACAACATGAGTAGTTTACAAAATTTGATACTCTTAACAAAGCATATCAGAAAGGAGCTGAAACCATGAATGACGAAACTATACAGACTATTAAAAATAGATTAGAGCAATTAAATAGAGAAGTAAATCTCTCTTACTTAGATGCCAAAAATAAAGAATATTTAAATGTTCGTATTGATGAATTAGAGCATATTCTTCAGTTAATTGAGAATTACTAAACTCCTTACAGCTTAATATATATGAGTACTTATATCGATCAAAAACAAATACTAAACGATACCAATCAAGGTCTCGCTGTATTTGAATATTATTTTCATGACGTGGACTTTCATAATCCACGTCATAAATTTAAAATCCGGAGCGACGAAAAAACACCGTCGGCTAATGTTAGGGTGTTGGGAGGCCAGTGGCGTATTACCGACTTTGGTAACCAAAAAGATATTAGTGGTATGAACTGTATCGATTGGGTTAAGTATCATGAGGGATTGCAGTACCTGGATGCCCTAAAATTTATTATGGAAGTAATCATTAAAAAAGATATTTCTGGAGGTGATTACAAAAAACCACTTTATCAGGCAGAATATTCCTGGCGTGAAGTAGGTAAAGATGACCATAAAGGCAAGTACAATTTTGTTTTTAAAGATGAAGCCTTATCCAGCGATCTGGCCGTATTAGGCCGTTACGTTACCGAAGATCATTTACAACGCCTGCATGGTAAAACAGTTGAGTACTATGAGTTTGTGGGGTACAGTAAAAAGGAAAAAAGAGATGTGGTTCATAAGTTTAAAGCAACGCCCGATTACCCTATTTTTTTATTTGACTGGGGAAAGTTTCAGAAGCTTTATAAACCTCGAGAAATTGATAAAAAGTACCGCTTCTTATATATTGGAGAAAAACCGAAAGACTACATCTATGGATTAGATTACCTGGAAGAAATGTCCGAAGGAGAAAGCGAGTTTCTGGATGAAGAAAAAGGCGATTATTCCCCTCCGGAAAATAAACCCAGAGCTGTAGTTAAAAACCTTTTTCGCGTATCAGGAGAAAGTGATGCTTTAAATATGATTAGCTTAGGCTATCATGTGTATTTTCTTAATTCGGAAAGTGCCAGTTTCGATAAGCAATCGTATGCTAATGTTGACCAGTATTGCGAAAAACACTTTCAAATAATGGATTTAGATGCCACCGGTTTTGAGTGTGCACGTAAAAATGCACTTGACCATATGAACTTGTTTACCCTGCAATTACCTAGCTGGATTCAGTATAAAAAAGATTGGCGAGGTAATCCTTGTAAGGATATGAAGGATTTTGTTAATCTGGCAGGTGAAGATGAAGATTCAACACGTAGCGAAATAACCAAGCTGATCCGCCAAAGCAAACCCATGAAATTTTGGGAGAAAACAACAGAAGAAGTAAAGGGAAAGAAAAAAGTTAATTACACCATTAACCTTGAATACTATTACTTTTTTATGAAGATGCACGGTTTTTATTGTATGAATAGTAAGTACCATAAAAAAGCTGGTTATTGTTATGCACGTATCGAAGGCAAGATAGTTAAACTTATTCATCCTGATGACATTAAACGAATTGCCAAAACCTTTACCAAAGATTGGATCCGGTCCAGGAATCTGATTGATGAAATAGCCATTCTCAATAAAATAAACTCAAGTAATCAGATTAGTGAAAATAACCTGCAGGAATTGGAATATATCGATCCGGTATTTGACAACTATGCCAAAGATTACGATACTTTGGTTTTTAATAATGCTGCGCTAAAAATCACTAAAGATGAAATTAAACGCATTAAGCATTCTGAATTAGATAATTACATCCTGGGCGAATTGAAAGTAAATAACGAGCTTGTTTCGCATGTAATAAATCACAATATTCGTCTGCTAAAACAATCACCTATTACCGTTGATCCTTCGGAGGAGTATAGGCAATTACTTAACAAACAAGCTTTGGCAAAAAATACTCACGAAATAAATGAAATTAATGCTCAAATAAATGCATTAGAGGAATGGAAGCGTTACGATGTAAAAGTAAATGATGAAGATTTCTTTTTTGCCGGTTTTCTGCGCGATTTAAGCCGGATACACTGGCGTAAAGAGCAGGAAAGGAAAGAAGAGTTAAGCGAAAAAGAAAAGAAAGAACAGGATCAACTGTTGGCCAACCTAATGTTTTTTATTGGTTATATGTGCCAGCAATATAAGGATCCGGGCAAACCCTGGATGGGCTTACTTCAGGATATGAAAATATCGGCTATTGGAAAAAGTTCGGGGCGATCAGGTAAATCTTTGCTAAGCAAAGTAATAAAAATGGTGAGACCATCGTTTTATGTACCAGGACGAAACAAGGATGTAACCAATGATCAGTTTATTTACGATGGTTATACCAGGTTTCATAATAATATTGAGGTGGATGATTTACATGAATTTATCGATTTTGATTTCTTCTATACCCAAATTACTGGTCCCAGACGTGTAAATAATAAACACCTGAGCCCTGAAACTTTACAACCGGAGTATAGTGGTAAAATGTTTGCTAGCACTAACTTTGAGTTACCCAATACCGATAACTCTACTTTATCCAGGCTTCTGTTTGTGGCAGTAAGCGATTACTATCACGAAGGAACTAAGTATAATGATTACAAAGAAACGCGAAGCCCCTTAAGTAAATACAACCGTAGGTTATTTGATGATTTTACCGAGGAAGAATGGATTAAGTTTTATAACCTGATAGCATATTGTATTCAAATGGCAATGCGCTTTCCTGGTAAAATTAATCCTCCAATGGAGAACCTGGAGAAACGACAACTACGCCGCGCTATGATTAAAGGGGTTACCAAGGATGAAGAGTTTTTTGTGTGGGCCAATAGTTTCTTTATTAAAAAACCTGAAACAACTCGTTTAATGACAGATTTTTCACCTTGGAAATAACGATGATGTTGACCCCTCCAACGGTCATACTGACCCCTCTTGGATTTGGGTAACCGAAAATGGTTAGTATGACAAAATTACATTTTTTTTCTAAGACTTTCTCCTTTGAGTTCAATCCTGT
>JBFHEL010000111.1:0-10659 GCA_041584155.1 Saccharicrinis sp. | reverse complement strand
CTTAATCCGTTAGATCCAAATGCTCTGGTGGGTGTTACTTTAGTGGCTGAAAAAGCAGGAATTCCGGTTTTTATTATTGATAGCTCTATTGATCCTTCTGCAAAGTATGTAACGACTATTCAGTCTAATAATTTTAAAAATGGCGAGTTGGCTGGAGAATGGTTGGTTCAGCAAATGGGAAATAAGCAAATGAACATTGCTCTTTTAAGTGGAAATGCAGGAAATCCGGTGGGAAGAACAAGAAAGCAAGGATTGTTAACCGGTATTACCGAGGAGCAACTAAGAACCCATGGTTATATTGATTTAAATGTTAAAACCCAAGCGTATACCAATTGGTCCTATCAGGGCGGTTTGCAGGCTATGGAAGATATACTTGTGGCTCATCCCGATATAAATGTGGTAATTACAGAATCCGATGTTTGTGTGCTTGGGGCTATCAAGGCTATACGTAAGGCTGGTAAAGAAGATGATATTTTGATTGTAGCTGCTGCAGATGGTCAAAAAGAGGCTATCAAATTAATTATGGAAACTGATTTGTATGGGTGTACTGCCGTTAATAGTCCTGTTCTCATTGGTAAAACAGCCGTACAATATGCCGTACAATATCTCAATGGTAAAACTGATTTTTCTAAAACATCATATACCCCAGCCGTACTTATTACCAAGGAAAATGCCAAAAAGTATTACAATCCAAAGGCAATCTTTTAATTGTAGTGATTTTGCTCATTTTGATGAGATGTTGTAAGCCATTGTTCCATGTGCTATAATATTGAAGAAGCGTATCGTATCGTTTCTATTCTATTATTCAATATCTCTGAATACAACAATTTATTTTTATACAGCTAATTAAAATCATTTACCGTGAATACAAATGAGGATAGCAAATTTGCAGTAGAGTTCTGTGGAATAGCCAAAAGTTTCGGGAAAGTATCTGTCTTAAAAGATGTTTCGTTTGGAGTAAAGCCCGGTGAAATACATACTTTGATAGGTGAGAATGGAGCAGGAAAATCAACCTTGATTAAAATATTATGTGGTGTGCATCCCAGAAATGCAGGAACCATCAAATTGAATGGAGAGGTTGTTGAACCCAGTAATCCGCATCATGGGAAAGAATTAGGCATAAGTGTTGTTTATCAGGAGTTGTCGCTGGTAAATGATTTATCGGTTGCTGAGAATGTTTTTCTTCACCGCTTAGGTTCTGGTGATGTTTGGATGAAATGGAAAGAAATTGTTCAGGATGCTAAGGAAATTATAGAGTCCTTGGGCTTTGATATTAATCCTAAGGCTAAAGTAGCCGACCTGAGTATAATTCAAAAACAAATCGTTGAAATAGCAAAGGCATTATCAGGTGACGTTAAGGTGTTGGTTTTAGATGAGCCAACTACTGTTTTGGGCCCTAAATCAGTAGAAAAGCTGTTCAGAACCTTGAATAAGCTTAAGGAAAAGGGGATTGCTATTATCTATATTTCTCATCACATGGAAGAGATATTTCAGATATCTGATGCTATTACTGTTTTAAAAGATGGTGAGGTAACCGGAACGATGAAGGCGGCTGAAACAACCACTGATCAAGTGGTTAAGCTGATGATTGGGAGAGAGTTGAAGGATTTTTATCCCCCTAGGAATGTGACAATAGGAGAACAACCAATTCTGGAGGTTGAGGGTTTGTGTTCAAAATGTACGAAAATTAAAGATGTGTCCTTTAAGTTGTATCCAGGAGAAGTGCTTGGTATTTCCGGATTGGGAGGTAGTGGGCGTACTGAGACGGCCAGATTAATTTTTGGTGCTGATAAAAAAGAAGCAGGAACCATTAAATTAAAAGGTAAACTTATTGACAATAGAAATCCGGTGAAAGCCATCGCTAATAGTATAGGTTTCGTGCCGGAAGACAGAAAAGAAACAGGTGTATTTTTGTCCTTGTCTATCAAGGATAATATTAGCTTAACTAATTTTGACCTTGTTTCGGATAAGCTTGATTTTATAAACAATAACAAAGAGAAGAACAATGCAAAGAATTTAATCAGTAAGCTCAGTATTAAAACACCCAGCGAAGAAACTAGGGTGATGAACCTCAGTGGGGGAAATCAACAAAAAGTTGCTTTGGCAAAATGGTTAAGTATTGATGCTGAGGTGATTATTATCGATGAACCAACAAGAGGGGTTGATGTGGGAGCTAAAGTTGAAATTTATAATTTGATTAACGAATTGGCTGCCAAAGGTGTTGGTGTATTAGTGATTTCTTCTGATATGCCCGAGATTATTGGTATATCGGATAGAATTCTGGTGGTCCATAATGGTACTATTCAGGGAGTGCTTCCCCGGGAATCATTTTCCGAAGAAAATATCATGAGGTTATCTATTGGTGAAACTTTAGCCGTTTAATCGAATTTGAAATTCAAAAAAAATATATAGAAATGAAAACTAAAACAAACGATATAATCAAATTTTTGATAAAATATAATACCATTTTTATCTTCGCTATTCTTGTGATTTTTTCCTCTCTTATATCCGATGTGTTCTTCTCGGCTATTAATATATCCAACTTATTAAAGCAGGTGTCTGGGGTGGGTATTGTGAGTATCGGTATGCTTATTGTTATTCTTACCGGTGGTATCGACTTGTCTGTGGGTTCAATGGTTGCTCTGATGGGGGTTGCTTTTGCCTTACTTACCAATACCATTATCCTGCCTCTGGCAATTTTAATTACTTTGGTACTGGGGTTTGCAATAGGTAGTGTTTCGGGTTTTTTGGTAACCAAATATAAGATGGCACCTTTTATTGCCACCTTGGCATTGATGACTATTGCACGTGGTTTATCTTTCATTTACTCTAAGGGTGCGCCTGTGGTTTTTCAAACAAATGGAGGGCTTCTGATGACCGAGTTTGGCAATGGATCCTTTTTGGGTATTCCTAATGTGGCTATAGTGTTTATAGTGGTAGTCGCCATTGCTCGTCTTATGTTACGATATAATGTCTTTGGACGTTTGATCATAGCTATTGGAAGTAACGAAGAAGCTTCTGTGTTGTCAGGTATTAAAGTAAATAAGTTTAAATTTTTAGTGTATTCAATTTCTGGGTGTTTGGCAGCGGCAGCGGGCATTATTGCTGCTTCCAGAACAAATCTGGGGTCACCTAACTTTGGGGTTGGTCTCGAGCTGGATGCAATTGCAGCGGTGGTTATTGGTGGTGCCAGCTTAAAAGGAGGAAAAGGAAATGCAATTAATACACTCATGGGTGTGCTTATTTTGGGTTTAATAGGTAATATCCTGAATTTGCTTAATGTGCCTTCATATCCTCAGCAGGTGATAAAGGGTCTGATTATCATCTTTGCTGTATTACTTCAGCGTTTCGAGGATAAATATGTGTAGTCTAATAAGTGTTTAATAAAGTATATTCTCTTAGCTAGTACCTCTGTATAACTACAAAATATTCTTGGTTTACCGGGAAGAGGGTGTGTCATCCAAAAAAAAAGAAAGAATTATGAAAACTATAAATAAGCAAAATTTAAAGCATTTGACATCAGGTGTTGAAGTGCCTTCCTATGATCGCTCAAAGGTGAAAACAAGTATTGTTCATGTGGGTGTTGGTGGATTTCATAGGGCACATCAGGCTTATTATGCCGATCAGTTATTGGAGAGAGGCCTGTCGCAGGATTGTGGTATTTGTGGAGTGGGATTGTTGGAGTTTGATCGCAAGATTTGTGATGTTCTTAAAAATCAGGATGGATTATATACCTTGTTGACTAAAGAGCTTGATGGTTCTGTTAAACCAAGGGTTATCGGTTCGATAGTTGATATTATGTTTGCTCCTGATGATAAGAGTGCGGTGATAGAAAAAATGGCCAGTCCTGAAACAAAAATTATTTCCCTAACCATTACTGAAGGTGGTTATAATTTAAATGAGGCAACTGGTGAATTTGATTTTGAAAATCCTGCTATTATTTGGGATTTAGAACATCCGGATGATCCTCAAACTATTTTCGGTTATCTTACCCAATCTTTGATCTTACGAAAGGAAAGAGGTTTGTTCGGCTGTTCTATTCAATCCTGCGATAATATTCAGGGTAATGGGGATGTGGCAATGAAAATGTTACTTAGTTTTATTCAAAAGGTTGATCATGACTTGTGGGTGTGGGTGAAACGGCATGTTACCTTTCCTAATAGTATGGTAGATCGCATTACTCCGGCAACAGTTACTGCTGATATAGAAAAATTACAAAGCGAATTTGGAATTGATGATCAATGGCCTGTAGTCTGTGAATCATATATACAGTGGGTGGTTGAGGATGATTTTGTTGGTGGTAGACCGGAGTATGAAAAAGTGGGCGTCCAGTTTGTTGAAGATGTAAGACCTTATGAAACCATGAAGTTGTGCCTGTTAAATGCCGGTCATTCGGTATTGGGTATCTTAGGAGCTTTACATGGTTATAGGTCTATTGATGAAGCGGCAGATGATAAAGATTTTAGTGTATTTCTGCGTCGTTTTATGGATATTGAAGTGTCTCCTGTACTGAAGGGATTGGAGGGGATTGATCTCGACGCCTATAAAGATAGTTTAATAGCCAGATTTAGAAATAAGTACATTAAAGATCAGGTGTCCAGAATTTGTTTGCAGAGTTCTGCTAAGATACCAAAATTTATTTTGCCGACCATTAAAAAACAGTTGGAGGGTAACAGGGATTTTGAACGTGCTGTTTTTGTGATTGCTGCCTGGTGTAAATATAATCTGGGAGTAGATGAAAAAGGAAATGCTTATCCTATTGAAGATGTGATCAGCGAAGAACTACAAAGGGCAGCTAATGCCGCACAGGATGACCCTCTGGCTTTTATTAGGTTAGAAAGTGTCTTTGGTAATCTCATTAATAATCAGTCTTTTGTTGATGCGTATTTACATGCATTTAAAGCTATCAAATACAATAAAATTAAAGAGTGTGTTGTGGAAATCAATGCTAAAAAATAATGATATGGGAAAAGTAGTTTGTTTTGGTGAGGTTTTATGGGATGTTCTCCCTACAGGTAAAAAAGTAGGTGGAGCTCCTTTGAATGTGGCATTGAGATTGCATTCGTTGGGTAATGAAGTGTATCTGATTAGTAGTGTGGGTAATGATGCCAATGGGGTAGAGCTGATGGATGAAATTAAGCCCTATGGTATTGACCTTAGTTATATCCAGGTGGAAAATAATTTAGCAACAAGTGAGGTTTTGGTGGAATTGGATGACACAGGTTCAGCATCATATAATATTAAATTTCCTTGTGCCTGGGATGGTATTATATGTGAGGATAAGGATTTGGCGCTGGTGGAATCTTCAGATGCCTTTATTTTCGGTAGTCTGGGAGCCAGAAATATAACCTCCAGAGAAACGCTTCTCGGACTTCTTGATAAAGCACGGTATAAAATATTTGACGTTAATCTGAGGGCTCCTTACTATTCGGAGGATTTGCTTCTTGTTTTTATGCAAAAGGCTAATTTTATTAAGTTTAATGATGAGGAACTAGTTAAGATATGCGGGTTTTTAGGTCATCGCTTTGTTGATCTGGAAGAAAGTGTTCGGTTTATTGCCAACAAAACAAATACCAAGCATATTTGTGTTACACTGGGAGAAAAAGGAGCGCTGCTCTTTTACGACGATATCTTTTATTACAATAAAGGATATAAAATTACCGTGGCCGATACCGTGGGATCGGGTGATTCATTTTTAGCATCGTTAATTAGTAAGCTGATGGAAAAAACAAATCCCCAGAAAGCTATTGATTTTGCTTGTGCTGTTGGAGCTATTGTGGCAACGTATAATGGAGCCAATCCGATCATAAGCCATAATGAAATTGAAAAAATAATGAATGCTTAGTTTGATTTATAAAAAGCTGTCTCATAAAAATATTTTAATGAGAATTTTTTTAAAAGAAATATTTGTATTCTTTGAGACAGTTTTTTATTGTTAATGTCTGTTGATTTCCCGGATACATTCCTTTATAGTTCTTTTTCTTAGTTGAGCCAACGACTTAAGGTAAGAATCTACAAATAATTCATTGTTAATCAGGTCGCTAAATACGGGTTTTATTTCTAAAAATCGGATAGGAGACTGGTGTGATAAGGCAGCTGTTCGAATGAGTATATCACTTAGTGCATCAGTAATCTCATAGTGCCTGCCACTTTCATCTACCCCGTCATTGTATTTGCACCAAGCAGCAATTACAAAGGCTATTCTTTCAATGTTTTTTCTAGTTGATAACTGGTCTCTCAAGGTGTTTAGTAAAAAAATAGGTATTTTAGAAGAGCTTTCCTTGCATATCCTTTTGAGTTCATCTTTTATATGTGGGTTTTGAAACCTTGTTATCAGGTTGGTTTTATATTTAGTTAGCGATTGGGTTTCTGTATCTTTTAGGGTGGGGATGACTTCCTGTTGCAGGAAATCTTCCAGAAACAGCATTAAATTGGTGTCGCAGGATGTTTCATAAATTGTTTTATATCCCATTAATGTTCCTAATATGGCCAATACGGTATGTGCACCATTTAACATGCGTAGTTTCATGTTCTCGAATGGCTGGATATCATTGACAAATTGAACCCCTACTTTTTCCCAGGCAGGTCTTTGTGCTTTAAAATTATCTTCAATTATCCACTGTATAAAAGGTTCGCAGATCACAGGCCATTGGTCATCTATTAAAAATTCACTTCTTAATACTTGGATGTCGTCAGTTTTAGTAACAGGAGTGATTCTGTCCACCATACTATTAGGGAAGGTGATGTTTTCTTTTATCCAGGGCAGTAGGTCAGGGTCTGCCATCTTTACATAATTATAAAGAGAGTTTTTCATGGTATTGCCATTGGAGGGTATGTTATCACATGAGAGAATAGTACATCCGCCTATGTTTCTTTGTGATCGTAACCTAAATGCTTGCGTTAAATAGCCAAATACCGTAATGGGTGATAGTGGATTCTTAATGTCTTCTGAGACTAAGGAGCCGTTGAGGTTAAATTCTCCTGTAATTTCATTTAAGTGATACCCATCTTCTGCTATGGTCATGGAAATTACCTGTATCGACGGATTTGCCATCTTTTCAATTACAGCCATGGGATTTTCAGGAGCAAAGAAATATTCGATGATGGAACCTATGATTTTTGTTTTATTGGTTCCATTGGGCTCTTTTGCAATTAATGTATACAGCCCGTCCTGATCCTTTAAAATATTGTATATTTTCCTGTCTGAATCAAGCAGGTCTACACCGCATATCCCGCAATCTGTTATATTAAAACGCTCCATTAACTCATGGGTATAATAGGCCTGATGTGAACGATGAAAATTCCCAACTCCTATGTGTAGAATGCTCGTAGTAATATTATTACGGTTAAATGAGGGTCTTATGACATTGGTGGGCAAAAGGCTGAGGTTTTCCTGGTTAAGAAAAAAGGATTTTTGCATCATCATGAGGTATTAACTTTGTTGATTTAGCGTATATATTACGTAATATCTTGTAAAAATAAGGAAAAAAATGTAAAATTATACAATTGGTAATTTTAATATGGATTGTTACATTTGTAGTATGGTTACTGGCAGTAAAGCGTAATTTAAACGTTTGATATTATGGATTTTAGAAAAATAGATAACATATCAGTGGATTGTGTTATTTTTGGATTAGGAGCAGATAGTCTTAATATATTGCTAAGTAGAAGAAGGCTTGATATGTTTAATGATAACTATCCGGTTATTGATGACTGGGTGTTAACAGGACATCATATTTTTAAAAGTGAAACGTTGGATGAGTCAGCAGATCGGATTTTTAAAGATATAACAGGACTGGAGAATGTTTATAAACAACAGTTTAGTTCCTATGGTAATCCGTCACGTATCCAAAGCGATAAGGATTTATTATGGGTAAGGAGTCGTGGGGGAAACCCACGGACAACCACTGTAGCCTATTATTTTTTACTGCCCATGGATAAAGTAAGCCTTAAAAATGATAATATTAAATGGTTTTCCTTAAAATCATTGCCTAAGCTCGGTTTTGATCATCGTCAGATAGTAGATGAGGCTTATGAAGATCTGAAAAAAAAGATTATGATTGAACCTATTATTTTTGATCTGGTAAAGGATAAATTTACATTAAACGAGTTACAGATTGCCTATGAGTTAGTGCTTGATGTGACCATTGATAACCGAAATTTTAGAAAAAAAGCGATCAGTAAATCATATATAGTTCCTCTCGAAGAAAAAAGAAAGGGTGTATCCAAGAAGCCGGCTAAACTTTATATGTTTAGTAAGGATGTATATGAAAAGTTGAGCGGTGAAGGACATATAGTCAATGTGTAAGAAGTGAAATGATAGAATTATTATATAATGATTGGCGTGGTATTTTGTTAATTACATTAATAAAAAAGGATAATTTTCAGGCTCAAAAATCAAGACTTAAGTAGTGTTTTTAGTCCGGAGACAAGAATGAAATAATTAAAAAATATCTTTTGAGGAAGATTACTCGCGATCAATCACCCCTTTGTTTTTCCATTTTCCACTTAAATAATAAATCAAAGAACCAAGCATACCGGCTGTCCAACCTGCAGGGATAGCCCACCAAATACCATTGACACCCATGTGTCTGGAGAAAATAACAGCTAAGGGAATACGGATAATCCAGAGGCTCATCAGAGATATAAACATTGGAATTAATGTTGCTCCAGCTCCCCGTAATACGCCATGTAGGATAAACATTGTTGAGAAAACCATGTAAAAGGAACTGACTATCACCAGATAATTTCTGCCATATTCAATGACTGATGGGCTTTTTGAAAACATCATCATCAGGTTTTCTGCAAATAAATAGGCGGCAGCCATAACCACAAAGCTAATACTCCAGGCCATAAATAAACTGGCCCATAATCCTTTTTTTATCCGTTCAATTTTATTGGCACCCAGATTTTGACCAACAAAGGCAGATAGGGCAGAGGCCAGATTTAAGGCCGGTAATGCAGCTAAAGAATCAATTCGGCCTGCAGCAGTAAAAGCTGCCAGTACATCTGAGTCAAAATTATTTACAATACGAATAAGTGCCATTATTCCAAAGGCCACAAAAGTTTGTTGAAAGGCTGTGGGTAAACCTATTCTGATATTTTGTTTAAATATACTTGAATCAAATACCCATTTGCGTAGGTTGAAAGAAATAATGTGCTGCTTTTTCTGCAGGTAAATAATGGCTCTTCCAAAGGCTACAAACTGCGAAATTACCGTAGCCATAGCTACAGCTTTAATGCCCCATTTAAAAACAACTACAAAAAGAATATCAAGAACAATATTTAACAAGGTGGCAAAAATTAAAAAACGCAACGGTGTTTTTGAATCTCCCAGACCACGTAATATAGATGAGGTACCGTTGAACCCAAAGAATGCAACCATACCGGTCATATACATGGTGAAATATTCAATAGACTGCGGAAGGACATCTTCACCAACGTTTAATAGTTTGAATATTTTTTCACTAAAAAATATACCTACAAACATTGTAATAAAACTGGCAAAGATTAAAAATATAAAAATGGTGGTGATTGCTCGTTTTACTTTTTCCATTTTTTTAGCCCCAAAATATTGAGATATCACAATAGTGGCACCACTACCTATACCGATAACAAAAGCAATAAGGGTGTAAAAAATAGGGAAGGATGCACCAACGGCAGCTAAAGCTTCATCACCTAAAAATCTACCTACAATAATGCTGTCAACAACATTGTATAATTGTTGAAACAAATTTCCCAGTACCATGGGTAAAGCGAAGTTAAAAATCAGTTTCGCTTCATTTCCTATTGTCAGGTCTTTCATTAATGGTGATTCGTTTAAAAATAGAGTAATTGATTTGCTGTACCTTTTGTTTAAAGAGTTAAAGGACACAAAGCAACACAATAATTTAAGAATTAACAAAAAACGCCTCTACAAAAAAGTGTAGAGGCGTTGGTGTTTTTATCTGTACCAATAGAATTACATAAAGACAAATTTCAATATAAATAGCACTGCTAATAAATAGCTGATGATTGAAATATCTTTGTGTTTTCCGGTTAACAGCTTTAATAATACATAAGCAAGAATACCAAATACAATTCCTTCAGCAATAGAGAAGGTCAAGGGCATCATGATTAAAGTGAAAAAGGCCGGAATGGATTCTGTATAATCATTTAAGTCCAGATTCTGTATTGGGCTCATCATCATTACACCTACTAATACCAATGCCGGAGCTGTGGCTGCAGCTGGAATCATCAGAAATAATGGAGATAAGAACAATGCACATATAAATAATATAGCTGTAGTAAATGCAGTTAAGCCGGTACGTCCACCTTCTGCTACCCCAGCAGCCGATTCTACGTAGGTAGTTACTGTTGATGTTCCAAGTATGGCTCCTAAAGTAGTACCTAATGAGTCTGCCATAAGTGCTTGTTTTACTTGCGGAATCTTACCATCTTCACTTAACATATTGGCCTTTGTAGATACACCAATTAGTGTGCCTACAGTGTCAAACATATCTACAAATAAAAAGGTAAATAATACCGTAATCATGGTAAAAATTCCTTCTGCAGATTCCATCCATCCCCATTCAAATTTCCACGCAATGGAGGAGATTGAAGGAACAGAAAAATCAAAGTGAGGTAGTTGGGTAATACTCAAAGGAATACCGGCAATAG
>JBFHEL010000110.1:0-10667 GCA_041584155.1 Saccharicrinis sp. | reverse complement strand
ATATTTACCTCATATCAATTACATCCACATCGGGATGGGCGTTCTGGTCAAAAACAAACATTGCATCATCCATAGCTACATTGGTCTGTAGTTTTTTTATCAGGATAGTATAGTTGTTACCATCTTTACCCACTTGTTTAATACTGTAAATACGTAAGTCGTCTTTTACAATTTCAAGTCTGATGCGCGAATAGGGTTTGTCGCGATTTAAAGGAAAAAGGTCAATGATATAGACAATGGTTCCTTGTAAATCTTTTTCACCCACAAAGCCATATTTAAACCCTGTTTGGTAAATGGTGAAGATAGATGCTGGATTCAATGTCTCTTCATCGTCAGGATCAGGCTCGTCTATATTCACCTCTTGGGTATCAATCATATGAGTCCATAGTGTTTTTCCGTCGAAATAAGTATCAACATCCATCAGGTGAGCTTTGTATTTGGCTCCTTTGATAGAGATGTTTCCTTCATATTGTTCGTTAATCTCTTCCTGTGTGTTCTCCATACTAAAGGAAAAATCGGCCTGCAGGGTTTTGAATGTCTTCGTTTTTTCGGTGAGCTGATCTAAAATCTCCTTTGCTTTCTCATTGTTTTGAGCAAATAAAAATCCGGGGATCATGGCTATTAATAAAATCAGTTTCTTCATAAAATCAGTTATTAAAATCTTGTATTTTTTTGTTTTATACTTGATGGGTTGATAAAAGTTTTTGCCTTATTTTTTCTTTTTGGATCAAAAATGGTACCAAAAAATTAAAGCCTGTTTAATACATGTTCTAAGGAAGCCTCATCGGGGACAAGCACCTGGCGGGCTTTACTTCCTTCAAAAGGACCTACTATACCAGCTGCTTCCAGTTGGTCGATGATGCGACCTGCTCTGTTGTAACCAATAGAGAATCTGCGTTGTATCAATGAGGTGGATCCTGATTGATTAGCCACTACAATCTTAGCGGCTTCTTCAAAGAACGAGTCCTTATTGCTCATGTCTACTTCGCCTGTTTCTGCAGCAGATGATTCGCCAACATATTCGGGTAACATCAGGGCACTGGCATAACCTTTTTGAGAGCCAATAAATTCATTGATTCTTTCAACTTCAGGAGTATCGACAAAGGCACATTGTACCCTGATTAAATCACTTCCTTGTGAAATAAGCATATCTCCTCGTCCTATAAGCTGGTTTGCTCCCGGTGAATCTAAAATTGTTCTGGAGTCAATCATTGAGGCTACTTTAAAGGCTACCCTTGTAGGGAAGTTTGCTTTAATAACGCCTGTAATAATATTGGTAGAAGGCCGTTGGGTGGCTACAATCATATGAATTCCTACTGCTCTGGCCAACTGGGCAATACGTGCAATGGGCATTTCAACTTCTTTTCCTGCTGTCATAATCAGGTCGGCAAACTCATCAATGATCACAACAATATAAGGTAAAAAACGGTGTCCTTTTTCAGGATTTAAAGAGCGTTTTACAAATTTATGGTTGTATTCTTTAATGTTACGTGCATGCGCTTTTTTTAAGAGATCGTATCTCGAATCCATTTCAATGGTTAAGGAATTGAGCGTATTTACCACCTTTTGTACATCGGTTATGATGGCTTCATCTTCATCATCAGGAAGTTTGGCTAAAAAGTGGCGTTCGATTTTGCTATAAATATTTAGTTCCACCTTTTTAGGATCCACCAGCACAAATTTAAGCTGCGAAGGGTGTTTTTTATACAATAGGGAGGTGATAATGGCATTTAAACCCACCGATTTACCCTGTCCGGTAGCACCGGCAACCAGCATATGGGGTGCTTTAGCCAAATCAATGATAAACGTTTCGTTTGAAATGGTTTTACCCAGAGCTATGGGTAACTCGTACTTGGTTGTCTGAAATTTCTTGGTTCCAATTATGGTTTTCATCGAAACTACCTCGGGCTCACTGTTTGGAACTTCAATACCAATGGTTCCTTTACCAGGTATTGGAGCAATAATTCTGATTCCCAGGGCGGCCAGCGATAGAGCAATATCATCTTCCAGATTTTTAATTTTTGAGATACGTACACCCGGAGCAGGAACAATCTCGTAAAGGGTAACGGTAGGTCCTACCGTAGCCTTAATGCTTTTTATCTCAATCTTATAGTCGATAAGTGTATTTACAATCTTATCTTTATTCGAATTCAGTTCTTCGTCGGTAACCGGCTCATTGGAGGCATGATGATCTTCAAGCAGATCGAGGGTAGGTAGCTGATAAGATGAAAGATCCAAAGTAGGGTCATAATCGCCTAAGGGAGTATTGTCGTTTACCACAAAATCTTCTTCCTCCTGTATTTTATGTATGGTAAAGTTTTCTTCCTCGGGGTGTTCAGAACCATTGTTTTTTGAAATATCTAATTCAACATCTACCTTCTCTTCTGTGCTGGCTTTAGGTACGATTTGTTTAACAATAAATTCTTCTTCTATTTTCTCCTCCTCATGCTCTTTGATATCATTCAATACGCTATCCTGTTCTGGTACCTGTTTTTCGTAAACATCAGGATGTGTGTCTTCCCTAAGCGGGCTGTCTTCCTGAGTTTGTTCAGTTGTGTCCTTAATATCCTTGGCTGCAAAAGTTTTTTTGATGAAGGGTATAAATTGGTCAAATGTAAAAGTAAGGTAAGCGATTAATGCGAAGGTTAGCAATAATATTAAGCCTACATTGCCAATGGCTGACAATAACCATTGGCTCATAAAATACCCCATCTCACCACCCGGTAAAAGATATTGGCTGTTGATAGTGCCCATAAAGATATAGCCCAGAAGAATGGAGATATAGGTTGCAATAAAGCAACAATGCAATAAGGTTTTTTTTATCGATGCGAGTCTAATGTTTATCAATCTGAAAGCGATAACTATAAGTGCTCCCACTATGGCGAAGGCTGCTATGCCAATGCCTGAATTGATGAATAAATCGGCAAAATAGGCCCCAAATTTTCCAATCCAGTTTTCAACGTTAATATCCTTGTTAAATACGTAATCGAAAAAGTTGATATTAAATTTGCTGTGGTCAGCTCCTCCTGTAAATATAAATGAAATAAACGCAACAAATAAAAACAGGGCATATAACATTATGGCAAGGCTGCTAAAGAAGCGAACCCTGAAGTCTGTAAACCTGTTTTTTATATCTGCTATGCGGTTGTTTTTTTTTGTTTTTTTTGTCTTTCCTGCCATTGTAGTTATTGTTGTTAACAAAGCATTTTAATAACGGCAAAAATAATAAATGCGCTATCTATTTCTATGTAAAATGTCGATTTCTTTTACAAAACTATTATGCTCTTATTATTTCGGGGTATGAAATAAATAATTGATAATAAGGGTTTGAATAACAATAACGGAGTATAGATAAAAATATTATTTAATATTTTCCAGCAGTGAAGTTACTATCGAATCAATTTCGTCTTTCGAACTCTGAACGTATTCCTTAGGTAGTTTAAAGTCGGAAGCAGATGGCTTTTTAGGGTTAAAATTATCGGCAGTGATCTCTAATTTTAATCCTTTGAAATTAACAGTGAATGCCATTAGTACACCAGGTATGCCTTCCAAAGGTGTGTTTCGGTTAGCATTTCTTAAATCAATTTCTTCGGTGTAATAGGCATAAAAGGGTTCTTCTCCTTCAAAACAAACCTGTGCTTTTTTGCATTTAAACCCGGCTATTGTTTTTGTTTCACCCTCAAAATAAGTAACTTTTACGTCGCCATCTCTTTCATATAAGAAAAAGCGATTGCTATGTTCCATGCCATAGAACATGGTTTTATTCATAAATTTAAACATCACATGGCAGGAGTCTGTAGGAGATAGGGAAAAGAAGTTTAAGGTAAAGAAATTAAAGCCACCCGTTAT
Source organism: Saccharicrinis sp. (assembly GCA_041584155.1). GTDB lineage: Bacteria > Bacteroidota > Bacteroidia > Bacteroidales > Marinilabiliaceae > Saccharicrinis. The sequence continues at coordinate 6,818 of JBFHEL010000110.1, read as the reverse complement.
TTCGTGTTTGATCTTGTTTTTGTAAAAAAACAGTTTTACTTCTCCGGGCAAAACACTTACTGATGGAGAATTGCTAATGTCTTCGGTATATTTTATTTTATAGGTAATCGTTCCGTAGTTGGGTATTAATGGTCGGTCATTTGACTGGCAACTCAATAATAATAAGGAGAGTGAAATGAATGATAATATTAATGAGTGCTTCATATTTTCTTGTTTTTTCAAGTAACTAACATAGGCTTCGGAGGTTGGTTATACTTTTTTTGTTGCTTTCAAAAATAGATATAAACAACAAAAGAAGAGCTATCTTTGGTTGATTAAATAAGGGATTTGGTCAAATCAAAAATTAAATATACTAATTTTAGCTTATTGTTTATTGATAGGTTGTTTTTTTAACAGGTAAAAAAATCTCTGAAATCATGCAGCGAACACTTCCTCCTCCAATTGATTCAATGGTGGAGATGTCAACAGGAAGCAGCTTGGCGTAATTCTCAAGTGCTTCCTTTTGTTCCAGAGAAAGAACATGATAAGCGCTATTGGACATGATCAGGAATTCTGTGCCTTCGTTGGATATGACTGAGAGCATATTACCTGCAAAGTGAACTACCTGGTCAAAGGTAATATCTATAATTTCATGGCCTGTTTCTTCCAATGACTTAATGATAGCTTCCCTTTCCTGTTCATCCCGTATGCTTTCCAAACAGATCACAGAAAATTTTTCACTTACGCACATCATTACATTGGTATGGTATATTTCCTGTCCGTTGCTATCGGTTGAGGTGAAATAGCTGGGTTTGTAGCCCAATTGATCACAGATCTCTATAAAAACAGACTGATCTGTTCGCGGAGAAAGACAGGCATAGGCTATGCGATGGATATGATCAAAAATAATACTTCCTGTGCCCTCTAAAAACTTGTTTTCCTGTTCGTATTTCGATAGATCTATCAGCTTTGTTATTTCATAATTATCTTTCAGCCAGCAGATAATCTCTTTGCTTTTTTCGGTTCTGCGATTAGGGGCTTTCATGGGGTATAAAACCATGGTTCCATCGGCATGAAATGAGCCCCAGTTATTAGGGAAAATAGCGTCAGGCTTTACCGGTTCTTCGGAGTCTTGAATCACCTTCACATCAATTCCGTTGGATAGTAGTTTGTTGACATAGCCATCAAACTCAGCCCATACTTTTGCTTTTATTTCGGCAGGTGTTAAATCAAGTTTTTTCTGGAAGGCATTAGATGCGGCAGTTTCGGTATTAAAACCAAAATTGGCCGGGCGAACCAAAAAAATATGGTTTGTAGATTGTGTCATAAAGGATGTTTTAATCATTCTGTCATAGAGGATCATAGACTCTTACGCAAAAATTATGAGGAGGTTTGTTATTTTTTTAATGAGAAATATAATGTTTTGTAAGTCATGTAAATAACAATGCCCAACCACAATAAGGCCCAAATGGATTGTGGTAATAAGGGGATGATAGTAGAGAACTTGGCAATGTCAGAGGATGGGCCAACATTATAATCTGTTATAATATAGATGATAGAGGAAGTTCCGATGATGATTAACAGGTTGGCAACGAAGTTTTTGGTTCGTTTGCTTAGCCAAATGGCACCTGCCGAAAATAATATAAGAAGAATGGTTGTGAAAAATGAACTAAACCAAAATATGGCAGTGAATAATAAGATACCAATTAAAACATATAAGGTAATTATGCTTGTTTTAGGCTTGTTTAATCCAATATAAAGTAACAGGTTACCAAAAATGGCACTGCCAATATATCCTCCCATAAGTATTAAAGGGGTAAATCCTCCGGAGGTAAGGGCATGTCCTGCTCCGTTGGCTTGTATCCTGATTTCATGTACATAGCCTCCGCTTATTAACGCAAAAAAAGCATGCCCAAACTCATGTAAAAAGGTAACAAAAAGGTTGATAGGTAATATGAAATATAAGCCGTAAGGGATGTAATTGGCAAGTATCCAGTATAAAATAGCAGTTACAAGAATCAAAAGAAGCTTTTTGTTCATCGGCTTATTAATTTTTGAGGCAAGATAGGAAAATGTAGGTGAACTAAATTTATCATTAAAAAATAATTTGATTATGTTTGTGTGGTGCATGCATCTTCGGTGTTTTTTTACAAGTTGAAGACTTAAGTTTATAAGCATGAATTAACTTGTAATTATCTTTTACTCTTACGCTTAATTGAATAATCCGGTTTTGTAGTTTATTAAATTTGCTTTATGCCTGTTAAAACGAATACGATTAGTCGTATAAAAAAAGAATTGGAGCTTTATCCCAGAGAAGTTCTCATTGAGCATTGCCTGAGAATGGCCAGGTATAAGAAAGAAAATAAGGAGTTATTAAACTATTTATTGTTTGAGGCAGATGATGAACAGGCTTATGTGGATGAAATAAAAAAAGATATAGCCACAGCCTTTGCCGAGATAAACCGTATTACTTTGTATTATGCTAAAAAAAATATCCGGCGTATACACCGGATGACCACCAAATACATAAAATATTCCGGATTAAAAACCACCGAGATTGAACTTTTGATTTTCTATTGCCGTCAAATGCAAATGTGTGGTATATCATTTAACGAGAGTAAGGTGATGCAGAATATGTATGAGCGTCAGGTAAAGAATATTGAAAAGGCAATGAATTCACTTCATGAGGATATACGGTTGGATTATGAAGATGAGCTGGAAATGATAAAAAAAGGATTATAATACCATAGCTAATAACGATGAGATTGAAGCGTAGCAAAAAAAATAAAGCGAGACTGTTAAGCTCATTCGGAAAAATAAAAGAAGAGGATTTTGATTTTGAGTTGATTGAAAAATATTTCCGGAGTAAGAATAATCATCAAGCCCTGCAGGTTCTCAACGACAAAACCTGTGCTGACCTGGATGTAGAGGAGGTGTTTATGTTTTTGGACAGAACCCATTCCAGGGTAGGTCAGCAATATTTGTATAATAAATTAAGGGTAATCCCCAAGTCAGCAGAACCATTATCCTTGCATGAGCAAATTATAGCAAAACTGATTGCTGATGAGGGTTTTAGAGTTGTTGTGCAAAGTGAATTGGAGAGGCTGAAAAAGGATGATGTTTACCAAATTGTCTCTTTGTTTCAGGAAGAGCATATTAAGCCACCCTCATGGTACAATATGATTAAGCTCTTGTCTTTTAGTATGATCTGCTTTTTACTGTTGCTTCCTTTTCGTGCTCAGCTAATTATACCGGTATTGTGTGTTTTTGTGATCAATGTGGCTATTCATTATTGGAATAAAAAAAACTTACATCAATATCTTGGCTCCATTCCTCAGCTGCTGAGGATGAAAAATGTGGCTGATAAATTATATACAAATGAGGTTCTTCGCGACTTGTCGCCCCATCTACCGGCTTCTGTTAAGATACTAAACCAAGTCAAAAACCGGATGTCGTTTTTTCAAATGGAGGCTAAGGTTCAGGGTGATATAGAAGCCTTATTGTGGTTTCTGCTGGAAGTTGTTAAAACAATTTTTCTCTTAGAGCCTTTGTTATTATTTGGTGCTTTAAAAAGATTAGAGACCAAGCGTAAGGAGATTGATGATGTTTATTCTTTTGTAGGTGAAGTGGATAGTTTGGTTTCGGTAGCCTCGTTAAGAACTGGTTTGGATGCTTATTGTATTCCCCGGATAGATGAGCAGGGTAAAGTATTGTCGGTTGAAAATATGGCCCACCCGCTTATTTTAGCTTGTGTTACCAATAGTGTCAGCGTAAATGATAAATCAATATTACTCACTGGCTCAAATATGTCGGGTAAAACATCTTTTATACGTGCCATAGGAATTAATGTGATCACAGGCTTAACCTTGAATACCTGTTTTGCCCATAAGATGGTTTTGCCTCGTGTAAAAGTTTATTCAGCCATTAGAATAAGTGACGACTTGGTAAATGATAAAAGCTATTACTTTGAGGAGGTATTAACCATAAAAGATATGTTAATCCAGAGCAATAGCCAAGGGAGAAACTTGTTTTTACTGGATGAAATTTTTAAGGGTACTAATACTGTTGAACGTATTGCTGCAGGCAAAGCTGTTTTGTCGGAGCTGAAAAAAGGGGATGATATCGTTTTTGTTTCAACCCATGATATTGAATTAACCGATTTGCTTAAGGCAGAATATGAACTGTATCATTTTAGTGAAATGGTAGATAATAATAAGGTAGACTTTGATTATCAGCTGAAAGTAGGTAAGTTGAAAAACAGAAATGCCATTCGGATTCTACAAATTAATGGATATCCTGATAGCCTGATAGAGGAAGCGGTTTGTATTTCGCGGCAATTGGATGAAAGTAAAATGGCTGCACTCCATTAACTGATAGTCACTATTTTAACTCTTTATTTTTAGTGAAGCTATCTTGATAATTGAATAATGATTTGAGAGCCCTGTGAAAAAGCAGTAGGTAACCCAATGCTGATCATTAACTGTCAACCCGGCCTGCTGCTTAGATATATCCAAAAAGAAATAATAATTTTTTGTTTCTGCTTGATATACTATTTGATATGATGTAAATTGTATTGACTAAGCTTTTGTTTTGCATGCTGATTTCACCATCATATCGTATTGCACTTATGATAATCGTATGGATTGTCGTAGCTTGTTGTAGTCAACAAGGCAAAGAGAACTCCAACCTCAATGAATATGGATTACCATATGCTCCCTATAGTTTAATGCCTCAAAAATATGAGGTGGGTTTGTTTCAGGTGCCTCCTGTTGTTGATGGTAAATTACAACAAGGTGAATGGGAAGGTGTGTCCTGGAGTACATATTTTGTTTCGGAGGTAAATGGTAAACCAGAAGAAGGACGCTTTGCTACCCGATTTAAAATGGGTGTTTGGGAAGATACTGTTTATGTGTTGGTTAGGATGAATGATGATCAAGTATGGGCAAATCATACAAATTATTATTCTCGATATTTTCAGGATAATTCTATCGCTTTATATATTGATTGTAATAACGATGAATATGATTATTTTACCATAATGGTTAATGCCATGGGCCTGGTGAGAGTTGGATACAATAATTCAATGCACAAAAAAAAATATTACACTGCACATGATTTAGGGATTCACTGTGATGTTTTTGTTGAGGGTACTTTAAATGATCCATCCGATAAGGATCAATATTGGCAGGTTGAAATGGCTATTCCCATCAATATTCATTTTAATGATACGGTTTTGCTTAAGCCTAATGACTCCTGGAAATTAAACCTGGCCCGATCGCAATGGCAATATGTGCACGTGAACGGAATGTATAAAAAAGTATTAAATGCTGAAGATGGCAGAAAATATCCGGGAGAATGCTGGGTGTGGAATAATACCTGGGGCAATCCAATTTCTAAAGTAGAATTGTGGGGAGAGGCCTTTGCTCCGGGTCATAAAATGATCTCTGATGAAGAACAGAGCATTAAACACCGTATAAAATGGGAGCTGAGAAATGTGTTTTATGCCCAGCAATTGCATTATAAAAAATATGGTAAGTATGCCAATAAAATAGGACGACTGAGAGATGTTGGTCTCGACTTGTCTGCCTTGCATTATAAACCGGATATTCAAGCTGAAAATAATCAATTTATAGCTATTATTAAAGATGAAAAATACAGTAATAGCTGGGCTGTAAATGAGATGGGGCGTGTAAAAGCGCTTATTCAGCAGTAAATAATTAGTTTTCCTTTTTTTAATTCCTTTATCTTTTATATCTCAACTTTTTTTAAAGTTATTATTCCCCTGGAGTTCTGTTTTCTATCCTTTAAATGAATCATCGTGGTATTTTACTTACTCTATAGTATCTAATTATACCAATTGTACTATGAAGTTATAGCGCTCCCTTCATGGTATTATTACCACCTTCAGGTTCTGGAATTATCATGTATGTCTAATGGTTAAAGATAAAATACGGTCAATCATTGAATCTTTAGGGTCAGGTAATTTCATTCTCATTATTAGCTACTTAATGCCATTTTGATAATAAAGTGAGCACTTCGTATTATACTGATTGGTTAATGTCCTTACGATAAATGCTATAAACAAAATTCCCTTGTTCAGTTCATAAAATTTACGATTCATCCGTTTTCATTTTAATACCATCTTAATCCTTTTAAAATTTGTGGGATAAATTAGAAGAAACTAAAGATTAATAATAAACGAAATCATGAAACGGGCTATGCGAATAGGTTCTCATATAGAGGCCGGATGTTTTCCTGGCAAGTTGCGTGTGACCATTGAAAAACAAATTTAAGACACATGAAAAAGAAAGCGATTAGTATTGGAATAGCTGTTTTGATTGTATTAGGAGCTTTTGCTGTAGTAAAAGCTTTTCCTGCTAAAGAAGTTCAGGAAGCTGATCATACGGATAAAGACGCTGGTATATTGGTGGAGGTTTTGTCTGCTCAATTAGGTACCGTGCAGCCATCGTTTACTGCAACTGGTAAATTAACTGCTTTTGACCGTTTTGAGATTGTTGCTCAGGTAGAAGGACAGCTTCTTCCTTCGGCTAGAACATTTAAAGAGGGGAAAAGCTATGCTAAGGGAGATGTAATGTTAGAGATTGACCAACGGGAATATGAGATGACAGTGTTGGCTGAAAAAAGTGATTTTATCACACTGATTACCTCGGTATTGCCTGACCTTAAGTCGGATTATCCCGATGCTTATCCCGTTTGGCGTAAATATGTATCGTCAATTGATGTCAAAGAAAAATTGAAGGAATTACCGGAAGTGACTACCGAACAATTAAAGTTCTTCTTGTCAGGAAATGGTGTTTACAGTAGCTATTATACTATTT
>JBFHEL010000109.1:0-10671 GCA_041584155.1 Saccharicrinis sp. | reverse complement strand
TTGTATTGGTTTTTACTATAATTTAAATACCATGATTATAAGCTATTGAAAAACCAGTATATTATCACAAACAAAAATAATGGACTTTAAAATAATTTCGGACTTTAAACCTACCGGTGATCAACCTGAAGCTATCAGACAGCTGGCAGAAGGAATTAATCATCAAATCCCCCATCAAACACTACTGGGAGTGACGGGTTCGGGAAAAACATTTACGATTGCCAATGTGATTGAATCAGTTCAGAAACCAACCCTAGTACTTAGTCACAATAAAACCTTAGCAGCTCAACTCTATGGAGAGTTTAAAAACTTTTTTCCTGACAATGCTGTTGAATATTTTGTTTCCTATTACGATTATTATCAACCCGAAGCTTATCTGCCTGTTACAGATACCTATATAGAAAAAGACTTATCGATAAACGATGAAATTGAGAAATTACGTTTAAGTGCAAGCTCCACATTACTTTCGGGCAGAAGAGATGTCATTGTTGTATCATCTGTTTCATGTATCTATGGTATTGGTAATCCAGAAGATTTTCATGCCAATGTCACTCATCTGGAAGTGGGACAACAAATTAGCAGAAACCAACTTTTAAGACAGCTAGTTGACAGTTTATATTCACGCAATGAGGTTGAATTTAACCGAGGTAACTTTAGGGTAAAAGGGGATAATGTAGAAATTTTCCCTGCTTATGCCGACGAAGCGTACCGCATTGGTTTTTGGGGTGATGAAATAGATGATATTTCGATTTTTGATCCTATTAATGGCACAACGAAATCTCAACGGGAAAACATATTAGTATATCCGGCCAACTTATTTGTTACTACCAAAGAAAGAACCCAATTAGCCATTAGGATGATTCAGGATGATTTAATGGAGCAAATAACCTATTTAAAGGATATAGGAAAGCATCTGGAAGCTAAAAGAATTGAAGAGAGAGTTACCTATGATTTGGAAATGATCAGAGAATTAGGATATTGTCCCGGGATTGAAAACTACTCGAGATATTTTGATGGTAGAGAAAAAGGAACACGCCCCTTCTGCCTTCTTGATTATTTTCCCGATGACTTTATTATGGTGATCGATGAAAGTCATGTTACCATCCCTCAAATTAGAGCCATGTATGGAGGGGATAAGTCCAGAAAAGAAACACTGGTGGAGCATGGATTCAGACTGCCTGCGGCCATGGATAACAGACCTCTTAAATTTGAAGAATTTGAAACACTGGTTGATAGTGCCATATACGTAAGTGCAACTCCAGCCGACTATGAGATTGAAAAAAGCGAAGGCGTAATTATAGAGCAGGTGATTCGCCCAACAGGATTACTCGATCCTGTTATCGAGGTACGCCCAAGCCTGAACCAGATAGATAATTTGCTGGAAGAAATAAGAATTAGGATTGAAAAAAGAGAAAGAGTTTTAGTTACCACCCTAACCAAAAGAATGGCAGAAGAACTCTCCTCTTACCTGAAAAAACTAAACATTAGCTGCGAATATATTCATTCTGACGTGGATACACTTGCACGTGTTGAGATTCTGGAAAACCTAAGAAAAGGTATTTTTGATGTGTTAATAGGAGTCAACCTCTTAAGAGAGGGTCTGGACCTACCAGAAGTATCATTGGTTGCCATTTTAGATGCAGACAAGGAAGGTTTTTTACGTTCGGAACGATCACTGACTCAAACTGCAGGAAGGGCTGCCCGAAATTTAAACGGCTTAGTAATTATGTATGCAGACACGATCACCAAGTCGATGCAAAAAACAATTGATGCTACAAATCACAGAAGAGAAAAACAGCTTAAATATAACGAGATACACGGTATTACGCCTCAACAAATTACTAAAAAACAAACTAGTGTACTGGCCAAAGGAATTGAAGAAAATGCCTACATAGAACCTGAAAATATAGATTTTGCAGCAGATCCTATTGTTGAATATATGAGTAAGGAAGGATTGTCCAAAGCGATTGAAAAAGCAAAAAAAGCCATGCAAAAAGCATCTAAGGAACTAGATTTCATTACCGCTGCACAATACAGAGATGAGATGATTAAACTACAAGAAATAATGAAAAAGAAGTAACTCATTTCCAGTCGTCAGTTGGCAGATAGTATTAACTGCCAACTAGAGACTGAAAACCAAATACTATTTTTCCATTTCTTTATATACCAAAGCACTGGCTCCAACAATAGCAGCATTGCCAGTATCTAACTCAGAAGGAAGTATCTGAATTTTATTTTTAAAAATAGGTAACAAATGCTCTTCTAAACTTTCTTTTGTTGGCTTAAATATAAAATCGCCTGCTGCAGTAGGTCCGCCAAACAAGAAAATAGCCTGAGGACTCAGATGATGTACACTATCAGCTAATCCCTGACCTAAATATTTACCTGTTAATTCAAAAACTTCCAGAGCTACTTTATCACCAGCTTTGGCAGCATCAAAAATCATTTTCGAATCTAACTCAACAAAAGATTTATTGGCTAATAAACTATCGGTAGCATTATATTTAGCCATTAATTCAAAGGCTGTTCTTTTCATACCCGGGGCAGAACAATAAGCCTCTAAATGACCTTTTGCACCACAACCACATAATCTTCCATTAGGAATCAAAGTAGTATGTCCACATTCTCCGGCAAAACCATCATGACCATATACCAGGTCTCCGTTCACAACCAAACCGCTACCAACACCAGTACCCAGGGTATACATCACAAAGTTTTTCATTCCTTTGGCCCCTCCGTAAATCATCTCTCCAATAGCTGCAGCGTTGGCATCATTTGTTAAGGCAATATAATCTAATTCCGGAAATCTCTTAGTTAACAACTCTACAAAAGGAATAACGCCTTTGAACGACAAATTTGGTGCATATTCAATGGTACCATTATAGTAGTTACCATTTGGAGCACCTACTCCAATCCCTAAAACAGTTAATATCTCACCTGCACTGGTGATGATTCCACGAATAGCCTCTGCTAAATCATCCATATATTTTTCAATATCACCATGAGCTGGTGTTGGAATTGATCCTTTAGCTAAAACTTTTCCTGTCTCGTCAACAATCCCGATAGCGGTATTCGTTCCACCTATATCTACGCCTACAGATACTTTTTTCATTGTATATTTTTTATTTTTTTAATAATATTCACAAGTATGCCAAATGTATAAAAAAAAGGCTGGTTTACAAAAACTAAAAAGGTAAGCTATTTGAACATTTCAAATAACTTACCTTCAGGGGTAAAAAGCAACTTCTTAATATCTTTTTATTTCCAGAGACCTTCCATCTCTTCCAAGGTTTTACCTTTTGTTTCGGGAACCATTTTCCAAACGAAAAGAGCAGCCATAAGCCCCATGGCTCCATATATCCAATAAGCAAATCCATTATGGAAAGTATCAGTAAGGAAACTGTTTTCATTCATCATTGGGAATGTCCATGACACGATAAGGTTAGCTAACCATTGTGCACCAACAGCAATGGATAAAACGCCCCGTATACTATTAGGGAATATTTCACTCAACATAACCCAACAAACGGGACCCCAACTCATAGCAAAAAACGCAGTATATAGTAACATAAAAACCAATGCTAACAAACCCACACTTTCAATATAAAATGTTAAACCCAATGCAACCATGCTAAAAGCCATCCCCAGTGCTCCAATAATCATTAACGGCTTACGTCCAAATTTATCTACAGTAAGAATAGCTACTACAGTAAATGCAAGATTAACAGCACCAACTATAATAGTTTGCAAAAGTGATGAGTCATTACCCGATCCCATGCTACGGAAAATATCACCAGCATAGTAAAGGACAACATTAATACCTATAAATTGCTGAAAAACAGAAAGCAGAACTCCTATTATAATAATTTTTCCGCCATATGACAGCCAGGGCTTTTTATGTTCCACCAACGAGTTCTTCACTTCACTAAACACAGCATTAACCTGCGATGAAGGAACAATTCTTTTAAGTACAGATAAAGCCTCTTCATGCTTATCCTTTAAAACTAAGAAACGAGGTGTTTTGGGAACAAAAAACAAGAATAAAACAAATAATGAGGCAGGAATTAATTCGGAACCAAACATATATCGCCATCCAATTGAGTTAATCCATTCTTGCGCCTGACCTTTGGCTATAAAATAGTTAACAAAATAAACCACCAACATACCAAATATAATGGCAAACTGGTTAAACGACACCAAACGTCCTCTGATTTTTGCAGGAGCAATCTCGGCTATATAAATAGGAGAAAGCATAGAAGCTATCCCAACACCTATTCCACCAACAATTCGATAAAAAATAAAGGAAGAAAATACACTTCCAAAAATATCAATCTTATCAGGTATAGCAGAACCTAAAGCTGATATAAAGAAAAGTGTCGCGGCTATGGTAAGTCCATTTCTACGACCTATTGTTTGTGATACATAACCTCCAATGGCACCACCAATAATACAACCAATCAAAGCACTGGAGATAGTAAATCCTTTTATTGAGTTAGCCAATTCTTCTGTTAAAATAGAATCACCATTAAACATGGTAGTATACACAGAAAATGCACCGATAACCCACAATAATAGAGTAAAAGTAGCAGCTTTCTTTTTCTCAAATAAGCGAAAGAAAAATGAACTTATTAAAATACAAATGACTACAAAACTTAAAACTACTGCAGTATGATATTGCCAAATTACTTTTTGAGCCAATCCTGCATCTGAATATAAAGGTGTAATAAAAAATTCTTTTAGCGCTTCCGTCGCACCATTTATAACAGCAGTATCATATCCAAATAACAATCCTCCTAATGTAGCGACAAGTGTTAAAAGAATGATATAACTACCGGTTTTTTCTTTTTCCATAATATGGTTTTTATGTAGATAATTAATAGATAATAGACGCGTTAAAATTTCTGTTTCAATATATAAATGATGAGATTATACAATAAATAAAATAAACCGAGAGGATGATCAGTCCGTCTCGGTTTAAAAATAATCTACATATACCAGTTTAACATTTGCTCATACAATTCTTGTTTACCACTAAGCATGGCAGGCTCACCAACTTCCTTACCAATTTTACATAAATCTTCAAGAGTTAATCCACCGGCAGCAAACTCAGCACCTTTTCCTGATTGGAAAGAGGCATAACGATCAGCTCTCATCTTTAAATAATCAGACTCCTGCATAATTCTGTCGGCAATTACCAAAGCTCTGGCAAAAACATCCATCCCGCCAATATGAGCTATAAAAATATCTTCTAAATCAGTGGAGTTACGACGCACTTTGGCATCAAAATTAATGCCTCCATCAATTAATCCGCCACCCTGCAATACTTCAAGCATAGCGCAAGTAGACTCAGTGATATTAGTTGGGAATTCATCGGTATCCCATCCGTTTTGATAGTCTCCTTTATTTGCATCTATTGAACCTAACATACCATTATCGGCAGCAACTCGTAATTCATGCTCCATAGTATGTTGAGCCAAAGTGGCATGATTCACCTCTATATTCAATTTAAAATCCTTATCTAACCCATAATGTCTAAGAAACCCAATCACAGTATGTGCATCCTGATCATACTGATGCTTCGTTGGTTCCATAGGCTTAGGCTCAATAAAGAAGGTACCTTTAAACCCTTGCTTACGTGCATAGTCACGAGCCATTCCTAACATACGAGCCAGATGGTCTAACTCTTGTTTCATATCTGTATTATGCAGGCTCATATAACCTTCACGTCCTCCCCAGAAGACATATCCAGTACCTCCAAGTGCAATGGTTGCATCAATGGCATTTTTAATTTGAACACCAGCATTGGCCACTACATTAAAGTCCGGGTTCGTTGCCGCACCGTTCATATAACGAGGGTCAGAAAAAACGTTAGCTGTACCCCATAGTAACTTTACTCCGGAAGCGGCTTGCTTTTCTTTAGCAACTTCTACAATCTGTGTTAATTTCTTCTCAATCTCTAAAACAGAGCCCCCCCCAACAAGGTCAGTGTCGTGAAAACAGTAATGAGGCACACCCATTTTGGTAATAAATTCAAAGGCTGCATCCATTCTTTGCTTAGCAGCATCCATATCACTAGCCGCTTTATCCCAGGCAAAAACCTGAGTCCCAGGGCCAAAAGGATCCCCTCCATCACCACAGAAGGTATGCCAGTATGCCACCGCAAAACGCAAGTGCTCTTTCATTGTTTTTCCTGCAACCACACGGTTTTCATCATACCATTTGAATGCTAAAGGATTTTTTGAGTCTGGTCCTTCAAATTTAATTTTACCAATACCTTTAAAGTATTCCTTATTTCCGATTAAAACATCCATCATTTCTTAAATTAAGTAGATTAATATGCTATTTATAATTTTGATAATGCTAATTTCCAATTTTCATAGGCCTCTTTTGTCGCCTTCTCATCTGCATGAACAGGTTTTGTCTCCCCAACTTTCGTTAAACCATCAAAAGCTTCAGTAAATGACTTATAAATACCAGCACCAACACCAGCACCTCTAGCGGCACCTGCAGCTCCATCTGTGTTGTATAGTTCTATAGTAGCTCCTGATATATTAGATAAAGTACTTTTAAACAGGTCGCTCAAAAACATATTGGCTTTCCCCGCACGAATGACATCGGTTTTTATACCCATCTCCCCCATAATATCCATACCATACTTAAACGAAAAGGCAATACCTTCCTGCGCAGCACGATACATATGAGCGGGTGTATGTATATTGAAATTCAAGTGGTTTATCTGAGATCCATAATCTACATTCTTTAGAATACGTTCTGCTCCGTTTCCAAACGGAAGAATAGTCAATCCTTCAGCGCCAATAGCTACCGATTCAGCTATCTTATTCATCTTCGCATAATCAATCTCACTTTTTCCCACATTTTTATTCATCCAAGAATTTAAAATACCTGTACCATTAATACATAACAATACTCCCAATCTTGGGTCAGGCATATGGTGATTGACATGAGCAAAAGGGTTAACACGCGAATCGTTATCGTATACATTTTTATCTGTAACCCCATAAACCACTCCCGAAGTACCACCCGTGGCAGCAACTTCTCCAGGATGTAACACATTCAAGGAGAATGCATTATTTGGCTGATCTCCTGCCCTATATGTTACCTTAATTCCTTTAGGTAAGCCAAATTCTTCAGCCACGGAGTCCATAATCGTTCCCTGATCACAGAAAGAAGTCTTAGCCTCTGGAAGAAGAGATTTATCCAAACCATAGTATTCCAATAATTTATCAGAAACACCGTCCTTTGGAAACTCCCAAAAAATACCCTCTGAGAGACCCGACATAGTTGTTAATGCTTCACCTGTCATGCGAAAAGCAATATAATCACCTGGTAGCATTATTTTATCTATCTGACTATACAATTCGGGTTCATTCTCCTTAACCCACTTTAACTTAGATGCGGTGAAATTACCGGGAGAATTTAATAGGTTTTTCAAACACCAATCTTTACCTAAATCATCAAAAGCTTTATTTCCATATGCTGCAGCACGACTATCACACCAAATAATAGAAGGACGAATCACTTTCCCATTCCTATCAATAACAACTAATCCATGCATTTGATATGATATCCCAATGGCTTTTACTGAATCTTTTTTTACATCGGAATGACTCAAGGCCTTTTGACAAGCTTTCTTTAAATTATCATACCAATATTCCGGATCTTGCTCAGCCCAACCTGGTTGAGATGCTATGATAGTCATTTCTTGCTCTGGATATTGAGCTGACGATATTGTTACTCCTTTTTCTACATCAAGTACAGAAACCTTTACTGATGAACTTCCTATATCAAATCCTAATAACTGCATATGTAATACTTTATCTGTTCTGGTCTGTTCTGTTTGCAAATTTATGCGATAATAATTTATAAGCAAGAAAAAAAATGATTTTTTTTTCAATAATACTTCATGGCATAATAATTGTTTCTTCAATACTTCATGTACAATTTTTACTATTTCATCATATAAAATAATTGATTCACCAATGATTTTATCACATAACAGTACTTTAAAATTATTACCTTTGTGCAATAAATATAAGATAGTCGGGATGGATTTATTTAGAAAAGTGAGTAAGAAGAATAAAATTGATTTTCTTAATGAAAATTGTTTAACCGTATTATCCGTTGATAGCATTTGGATATATACATTAATGAAGTCAGGCACCACTTATACACTGGTCTTTCTCGCGAATTATTTAAATCATCTTTTTGGAGATGGTAAAAATGTATCATTCGACCAGATGCAGGATAAGTTCTTTTTTCATAGTGTAGATACTCGAATTGAACAAAAAAAATTGGGCTCGTTAATTCAAAAGCGAAATAAAATATCTCCACATATACCTTCAATTATACATACCCATAAGATGTTAGAATATGGTTTATGGGCTAAAAACATTTCACTTTACCGCAATCCCCTGGACTATACAATATCAAGTTATTATTTTCATCATGTAAATAGAGGCAAAAGCGTTAAACATCCAAGGTTATTAATGGAACAAAAAATAAACAGCTTCATTAAAACATACAAAAACCAAATTCAAATCAAAGAAGAGTATCCAGAAAAGACGATACTTAAATGTTATGAAGATCTGTTGAGACAGCCTACAGAAATATTCTGCGAAATGATAAATTTTTTAGGCATTGAGCTAAATGAAGAAGCGCTTGTAAAAAGCATAGAAAACGCATCCATAAAGAATATCAAAAAAATGGAAGAACAAAGAGGTGAGGCAATTGTTAAACCTCAAGGAAAAAAATTCAAAGGTTCATTTGTCAGAAGTGGTAAAGTTGGTGAATGGAAAGAATATTTTAACGATGAAGATCTTAAAAAAGCGGAAGCTATATTAAACCAACAACATCTCAGTTTAAATAATTTTATACTCGAATAACGATACTAATACAACAGTAAGTTTCATGTGAAAAATTATGCAGTTAACTTTTAAAAACACAAACACTAAAAGACTGAAGGATAATGCGATTATACGATCTTCTCAATTATTAAAATGTTCTCTCATTACCATTTAAATTCCTTAGATTCTATTCTGGCTTCATTAAACAGAAGCTCCAGTTCTTCTACTATTTCAGGATAATTATCTGCAACATTAATTGTTTCTGATGGATCATTCTCTAAATTATATAATTCAATAGGTGATTTTCGCTTTTTACGTACATCGTACCTCACACCTTTCCATTTTTCTTTTCTAATGGCCTGGCGTCCTCCTCTGCTTCTAAACTCCCAATACAAATAGTCATGCTCCTTCTGAATACCTTCTCCACTCAAAGTCGGCCAAAAAGAAATTCCATCTATATCTGTCAATGATTTTTCTTGTAAAATATCGGCAAAGGTGGGTAACATATCCCAAAAAGCAGAGATATGATTACTATATGACCCTGCCTTTATCTTACCTTTCCACATAACTAGTAAAGGCACTCGAATCCCACCCTCATACAAATCTCTTTTAACACCCCTTAAACCTCCACTACTATTAAAATATTCAGGGTCAGCTCCTCCTTCCTCATGCGGCCCGTTATCAGAAGTAAAAACCACCATCGTATGATCGTCTATCCCCATTTCTTCCAACTTATGAAGAATGTCGCCTACTTGATCATCTAAAATATTTATCATTGTAGCCATACAAGCATGACAATTAGCTTGTGACCCATATGAACCTTTCTTGTATTTTTTATTGCCATAATCTGTGCCTTTGAACGACTTTTCTGGCTCATACTTTCCTATATGTTTTAACATACAAGTATCTGGAGCCTTAAGTTCTGCATGAGGTATAATAGATGGATAATATAGAAAGAAAGGGTGATCCTTGTTCTCCTCTATGAATTTAAGAGCCTTTTCATGTATTAAATATGGCACATAGCAACCATTTAAACTATCCTTATTTTGCATTAACTGCAACTTCCTATTGTCTTGGAAAATATAAGTTGGATAATAGTGATGTGCATTTCTTTGACTCAAATACCCAAAAAATGTATCAAAACCCTGATTAATAGGACTGCCGCTATTTTGCCAATATCCTAATCCCCATTTTCCAAAAGCTCCTGTTACATATCCTTTATCTTTGAACAGATGAGCTAAGGTAAACGTATTATCTGGCAATGGCCATTGTCCTCCATCTTTGTAATCCCTGTTGTCTCTTATGAAAGAATGACCTGTATGCAATCCTGTCATGATAGAACAACGAGATGGGGCACAAACACACGAGCCTGCATAATGCATTGTAAATTTCATACCTAAAGAAGCAAGTTGATCAATATTAGGGGTGGTAAATTTTTGCTGTCCATAACAAGAAAGGTCACCATATCCTAAATCATCAGC
Organism: Saccharicrinis sp.; assembly: GCA_041584155.1. Lineage (GTDB taxonomy): Bacteria > Bacteroidota > Bacteroidia > Bacteroidales > Marinilabiliaceae > Saccharicrinis. Next base: position 326 of record JBFHEL010000109.1, on the reverse strand, counting down.
TAAAATAAAGACAATATTAGGTTTAGTTATCTCTGTTTGAAAGCTAAAAGAGATCAACGACACTATTATTAAACTAAACAGAACAACTCTTATCAGGATTTTCATGTGTTTATTTTTTTTTCAAAGGCCACATGAAACTCACCCAAATTAATGATACTCCTATCTGAAGAATAAGTTATCATGGCTGGTTTCATATGATTAAAAGGTAAGAAATATTAAATGAAAAATTAAAATAATATTTAATACAAATTAATAAGCAAATAGCTCACAATACAGTATAAATATACAGTGTATATTATAAAATACCTATATACAACAATTACAAC
>JBFHEL010000108.1:0-10711 GCA_041584155.1 Saccharicrinis sp. | reverse complement strand
GTAGTTATGCGCTTAATTCAAAAAAGGATTATACCCAAAATATTGAGCCGGCTAAAAACATTACAGTTAAAAAAGAAAGTAAAGACCTAAAACACAATACAGATCACTATTACTTTAGTTACCATAAGGATTGTAAAAAGGTCGTCAATAAAAATATTCAAATAAAAAACTACCCCTACCACATCAAATACAAGAAGAAGAAGAATGTATTTGAGTGCTTAATTTGGTGTAGCTACAACTCTTCCTTACCCAATATTACACGTCCTTCGCCTATATTCTCGTAATCTATTGAGCATGCATATATATTGATGATATGCATTAGTTAGTATTACATAAAAATTTCTTAAATTTAACTGAGTATGTTAGGTATATTGGGTATAAACCATAGAACAGCAGCCCTAAGTATCAGGGATAAATTTGCTATCCCATGCAATGATATAATTCCTTTGTCTGAACGACTTTTACAAATACCACAAATAGCAGGTATTGTAGTATTGGCTACATGTAACCGCACCGAGATTTATTATTCAAAAGAGCATAGTAAAGATGATTTTAGCATAGATAAAATCATTAAAGAACTTCACAACTTCATGAATGTGAAAACGGATTATTCTGATCATTTTTATCATTATATGAATACAGAAGCCATCAAGCATTTATTTGCAGTTACATCAGGAGTAGACTCTATGGTTATTGGAGAAAACCAAATTGTTAACCAAATAAAAAAGGCCTATGTATATTGTACCGAGGCCAATGTAACAGACGCTATACTGATGCGCTTGTTTCAAAAATCCTTTGAATGCAGCAAACGTGTTCGTACAGAAACCGCCATTCAACAAGGCGCTACATCTGTTGGCTATGTAGCTATTGATATGAGCGAAAAGATGTTTAAAAATCTGAAAAACCAGCATGTATTAATCATTGGTACAGGAGAGACAGGACAACTAGCCCTGCGTGACTTTAAAAAAAGAGGGGTTACTCATATCTCCATCACTAACCGAACAGATGAAAAAACTTTGGAGGTTGCAAAAGCCAATCAAGTAAATCCCATTCTTTTTACAAACTTTAAAAACCACCTGGCTCAATTCGATATTATTTTAACAGCAACCAGTGCAGGTGAATATTTAATTACAAAAGCAGATATAGAAAAAGTAAAAGAAACCAGAAAAGACAAAAAACAACTTTTCATCGACCTGTCGGTACCCCAAAATATTGACATGGCTATCGCTGAACTAAAAAATAGCCGTTTAATTTGTGTAGACGACCTTCAGAAAATTTTAGATGATCACAAGGAAATGCGGGAAAACAGCATAGAAAATGCCAACATTATCATCAACGAACTGGTTCAGGAATCTTTATCGTGGCTCAATAGCCGCTCACTACGTCCTGTCATTAAAAGCATTACCTCAAACATGCAGGATCTGTATAAAAATGAGCTGACAGAATATTGTAAAAACATGGACGAAGAGCAAGTCAAAGAAATTGACAAATATACAGGTCTGCTCACACAAAAATATATACGTATGTTTATCAAAAACCTAAAAGATGCTACGCATAATGGCAGTTCTATAGACTCGCTTGATGTAGTAAATCAACTTTTTAATTTTGAATTAAACAACGAAGATTAAGCAATTTAATATGTATCCACATAAAATAACCATTGGCACCAGAGGTAGTCAATTAGCCCTTTATCAGGCCTATAAAGTAAAGTCTGAAATTGAAAAACTGAACCCATCTATCCAAACTGAGGTGAAAATTATTAAAACCAAGGGAGATAAAATTCTGGATGTGGCACTTTCAAAAATAGGCGATAAAGGATTGTTTACCAAAGAATTGGAAGTTGCTTTACTCAACAAGCAAATTGATATGGCCGTTCATAGTTTAAAGGACTTACCCACCGAACTACCTGCTGAATTTTGCGTAGGAGCTGTTTTAGAAAGAGCCGACTTTAGAGATGCCCTTGTGAGCAGAAATGGCCAGAAATTAAACGACCTTACACCCGCACATAAAATTGCTACATCAAGTCTTCGCAGAATAGCCGGTTTAAAAAAGGTAAATCCTCATTTTAATATTATTGATATTCGTGGAAACGTAAATACCCGCTTGCAAAAAATGGAGGAGGGCTATTGCGATGCCATGATTATGGCTGCTGCAGGATTAAAAAGACTGGAGCTAGATAGCTATATTACGGAGATTCTCGATCCTTCAATATTTATTCCTGCTGTGGCACAAGGTGCCATTGCTATTGAAACCCTATCAGAAAACAACATCATAAATAGCTTTTTACAAGATATCAATGATCAACCTACTCTTGATGCAGTAACTGCTGAAAGAAGTTTTATGAAAGCTCTGAATGGAGGTTGCCAGGTTCCTGTAGGCGCCTATAGCTTTAGCCGGAATAACAAGATTACACTTACAGGTTTTGTATCCTCTCTGGATGGACATACTTATTTAAAAGAGTCTTTAACAAGCACTACACGGGAAGCCAAAAACTTAGGACAAAAACTGGCACAAAAGCTTATTGACCAGGGGGCCTATGAAGTATTAAACAACATCAGAAACAAATAAAACAAATACTGGATGGTTTCTGTACTTAAAAACAAAATATTTATTTCTACCCGTCCCAAGGGCAAGTCAACAGAATTGCATCAGCTTTTTATACAAAATGGTGCAAAACATGTTGAGTTTCCTATGATCTCCTTATCGGAAAACAACAATAAGGAAGAAATTACCTTGATTATTGGGCAGCTTGAAACATTTACTCATGTGGTATTTACCAGTGCCAATGCGTTTAATTTTTTCTATAATAAAATATCTCAGCAAGCCCACCTTATACAATCACTGAAAAACATCAAAATTGCATCTATTGGTTATAAAACCTCTGAAACAATAAAAAAAAATGGTTTTAACATAGCCTTCGATGCCCACGCCAAAACGGGAGATGAATTTGCAGCAAAACTACTTTATGAAGTAAAGGGAAAAAGGTCCAATATTTTATGGCCTACCAGTAACCTTTCATCTGACCATTTAATTGAAAAACTAAAAAACTTTGCTCAAGTAACAAGGCTGGATATTTATAAAAACTGCAGAGCAAACCAGCCAGATATGGATATACTGAAACAAATAAAGGATGATCGTTATGACATGTTAATTTGCGCCAGTCCCTCCGCCTTTTATAATTTGTTTAAATTAACAGAAAACAAAAGATTAAAAATAGCCTGTATTGGCCAAATCACAGCCAACGCGGCTATCACTTATGGCATTACACCATTAACCATTGCTAAAGAACCAAATGCATTAGGAATATTTAATGCAATTTCAGAATATTATCAAAATTTATCATCAAAGTAAAATATTAACGATATGGCATTTCCAATAACACGTTTACGACGCTTAAGAAATAGCGAGATCACAAGAAACATGATCAGAGAAACCCAACTGACACGTAACGATCTTATTATGCCCTTATTTGTTCGTCCGGGCAAAGGCATACAAAACCCTATCAATTCCATGCCAGGCAATTACCAATTATCGGTAGACTTACTGGTTAAAAAATGCAGAGAGCTTTACGACAAAGGAGTGCAATCAATTTTACTATTTGGCATACCAGAACACAAAGATGAGCATGGATTAGTAGCCTGTGAGCACAATGGCATTGTTCAACAAGCCACAAGAGCAATAAAAAAAGAAGTTCCTGAACTTTTTATCATTGCCGATGTTTGTAACTGTGAGTACACAACGCATGGGCATTGTGGTACCATCATTGATGGTGATGTGGATAATGATTCAACATTAATTACTTTAGGTAAACAATCTGTTTCGTTAGCTGAAGCAGGTGTAGATATGATTGCCCCCAGCGACATGATGGATGGACGTATCGGCCATATCAGAAGAATGCTTGACGAAAATAAATTTACAAATATGCCTATTATGGCGTATTCGGCTAAATATGCATCTGCTTTTTACGGTCCATTTCGTGATGCCGCAGAAAGTGCACCTAAATTTGGCAACAGGGCAACCTACCAAATGGATCCTGCAAACAGCAATGAGGCCATTCGTGAAGTGGAACAGGATATTTTTGAAGGAGCAGATATCGTTATGGTAAAACCAGCACTAAGCTATCTGGATGTTATTCAAAGAGTTAAAGACACTTTCAACATGCCTATTGCAGCATATAATGTAAGTGGAGAGTTTTCAATGGTTAAAGCTGCCGCAGAAAAGGGCTGGATTGATGAAAACAGAATTACACTTGAGATACTTACCTCTATCAAAAGAGCTGGATCTGATGTAATTATATCGTATCATACGCAAGATATCATTGAACAACTATATAAATAAAAATAAGACTAAAGTATAAAGTAAAAGACTTCAGTTTCAATTTAAAAGTCATTATACTTTATACTTTTTACATTATACTTATAAGATGAACACACAAAACAGCTTAAAAGCATACCAACAGGCCGTCAAACATATCCCGGGAGGGGTTAACTCCCCCGTAAGAGCTTTTAATTCAGTGGGTGGTAATCCTCTTTTCATACAAAGTGCCAAAGGATCAAAAATCACCGATATAGATAATAATCAATACATTGACTATGTAGGCTCATGGGGTCCTATGATTTTGGGTCACGCACACCCCACAGTTCTTGAAGCGCTTCACCAAACAGCACTTAAAGGAACCAGCTTTGGAGCACCAACACTGATGGAAACAGAAATGGCCGATTTGATCTGTAAAATGATCCCATCTATCGAGAGTGTTAGAATGGTAAACTCCGGTACCGAGGCAACTATGAGTGCCTTGCGCTTGGCAAGAGGATATACAAAACGCGATTTGGTAATTAAATTCGAAGGGTGCTACCATGGACATGGCGACAGCTTTTTAATTAAGGCCGGATCTGGAGCCTTGACCTTCGGAACACCAGATTCGCCAGGTGTAACTAAAGGAACCGCAGGCGATACCTTAACAGCACAATACAACGATCTGGATTCTGTATTAAGCTTATTTGCCAACTACAAAAACCAGATTGCAGCAGTCATCCTCGAACCTGTTACGGGAAACATGGGTGTTATTCGTCCTACTGATGAATTTATAAATGGTGTTCGTAAAGCTTGTACCGACCATGGTACTTTACTTATCTTTGATGAAGTGATGACAGGATTTAGAGTAGCCAAAGGAGGTGCCCAGGAACTTTTAGGTATTACCCCTGATCTGACCACTCTTGGTAAAATTATCGGAGGAGGTTTACCTGTGGGTGCCTATGGCGGTAAAAAAGAAATCATGGATCATCTGGCTCCAAACGGACCGGTTTATCAGGCCGGAACACTTTCTGGTAATCCAATGGCTATGGCTGCGGGATTAACTACATTAAACCTGATAAATGAAAACAAAGATTTTTATGCGCAATTAGAGGCAAAAGCAGCGTTTCTATGCGATGGCCTGCAAAATAATCTTGATAAGTTAGGGTTTCCCGGGGTAATTAATCGCGTAGGCTCAATGTTTACTCTTTTCTTTTCAAAAGGAAACGAGGTAAAAAACTTTAATGATGTAAAAAAATGTGATACGGATCAATTTGCCAAATATTTCAAGTTAGGTTTAGAAGGTGGTATTTACACTGCTCCTTCCCAATTTGAAGCAGGGTTTGTTTCAATTGCACATACTAAAGAAGACTTGCAGAAAACAATTGATGCCAGCTTTGAAGCACTTTCGGTAATCAGAAAACAATAACCGGCGAGCAGGCTACTTGCAATTATTTTTTAAATAAGATATTAACAATCCGTAATCGTTCAATTAAAGGCATTTGCCTCAATATGAATAAAGTAGCCTTTATTCGAACCAGTTACCATTGACCATTTAAACGACTATTAAATGACAAATTCCATATTACTACAAACCCTTGCCGGAGAAAAAACAGAACGACCGCCTTTCTGGTTTATGCGCCAGGCTGGTCGTGTACTACCTTCATATATGAAACTTAAGGAAAAACATTCCTTTTGGGAGATGATGCAAGATCCGGAACTTGGGGCTGAAGTAACTCTATTACCTATTGATGACCTGGGAGTAGATGCGGCTATCCTCTTCTCCGACATTTTAGTTATTCCTTATGCCATGGGTATGGGTCTTGAATTCACCGATCGTGGACCTGAATTTGATATTCCTCTTTCAGAAAGAAAAGACCCTTTGTCTGTTTTAAATCCAGATCCTGAGAAACTCAATTATATTTATGAGGTAATCAAAAGCGTTATAGCAACAAAACCTGCCCATATTCCCTTAATAGGGTTTTGTGGTGCCCCATTAACCGTTTTATGCTATATGATAGAAGGGATAGGCCGTAGTAAAGATTTCCCTAAGACCATTAAATTTTTATATCAAAATAAAGAAACAGTTAAAAAACTGGTCGATGCAATTACTGAGTTATCAATAATATACGCCAAAGGACAGATAAAAAATGGCATAAAAGTATTTCAGCTTTTTGAAACTCATGCCGGACTAATTCCATTCAGTCTCTATGAAGAGCTATTTTTCCCGGCTGTAAAAAAAATAGCCCGGGCAGTACGCGAAGAAAACATCCCTTTTATTTATTTCCCAAAAGATCTGGGAACAGGCATTGAGAAGGTAACACCAGATATGTGCGACTACCTAAGTATTGACTGGCAAACTCCTATAGAAACAGCCCGTCGAATGGTGGATCCCAATATTGGCTTACAAGGAAATATTGATCCCCGATTACTTTATGCCAATAAGGCAAGCATTGAAAAGGAACTTAAGCGTTACATTAACTTTGGCAGTAAAAATCAGAACTGGATCATCAATTTGGGGCATGGGTTTTTACCTGATATTCCTTATGAAAATGCCCGGTTTTTAGCCGATTGGATTAAGGAAACTGATTGGAAAAGATAAATAAGACAATAAAACCTGAATACAAAATACAAATATATCCCGGCTTCTAGCACCATTAGTATGCTGAGCCGGGTAGCTTGCTAAAACAGCATCAAAGCTGTAAAAAAAATAGTGAGCAAATAAATAAAGTTTTGAAATTATCTAATTGAAGTATCGATGTTTGAAAAATTAAAACAGCGTTGGGGAATCAACTCCAACTTTCAAATCATTATTATTTTTATCGTATTCTCTGTTACCGGAAGTGCTGCTGTTTGGGTTAAGAAGATAGTATTTCAGTGGATCGGCATCGATTCAGATACTTCCTTATGGTTTAAAATACCGATGTATGTTCTCACCATACTTCCCTCCTACCAGATTTTACTGCTTGTTATTGGCACCTTGTTTGGACAGTTTCAATTCTTTTACAATTTCCAGAAAAAAAGTATAGGAAGATTTTTTAGAAAAAAACAATAGCAGCAGGTCCACTAAAAAGGCCACCAAGCTGCTATTCGTATATTTTTTTGAAATCCAATAAAAATAAGAGATAAACCTATACCCAGATAGCTTTCTTAGGTGGATTACCACTTGACTCAAAAGAATCTCCATTTTCACGTAAAGCTTCTTTCAAATCTTCTACTGTAAAATCAAAACCATCCTCTTTAGCTAATTCTACAAATTTTTCCATAGAAAAGGTGTTATCGTACTTAATGCGAAATTGACGATCTCCTGCTCCTTTATCTAAAAAATCAAATACAGTTTGCTTCGACATATATAAATTGTTTATTTGTTAGTAATATTGCAAATATATTTATTTTTTGTAATTAATTACATTAAATAGATTTCATTTTTTAACCTAACCGCATTATTCAACTACATATTATCAAATCAAACTATCCTTATCTATCAAATCGTATAAAATAACTATCACCCATAAGAGCATTCATTATTCAACAAATCAATTCTACGGTTGTTAACCTAATCAAATCAATCAGATTAAAGAAAAATGCAAAGAACCCAACATATTGCGACTATATACAAGCAACTACAACAACAAATGTGTCATCAATTGGAAGCAGGAGATGGAAAAGGTTTGTTTAAAAAGGTACCCTGGAATAAGGATATTGGTTCAGGAATCACTTGCGTAATGAAAAAAGGGGCAATTATAGAGAAAGCCGGCTTAAATTATTCTCATGTTGAAGGAGCATGCACACCAAAAATGGAAACTATTCTTGGCATGAAGGCCAATCGATATTCAGCTACAGGCATTTCATCTATTATTCACCCATCTAACCCTTTGATACCAATTATTCATATGAATGTTCGTTTTTTCGAACTGGATAACGGACAACACTGGTTTGGAGGAGGTATTGACCTGACACCACATTATATACACAGCGATGAAGCCTCCTGGTTTCATCAACAGCTTTATACAATATGTAACAAATATAACACAAGCTATTACCCTCAATACAAGGACTGGGCCGACAATTACTTTTTCCTCAACCACCGTAACGAAACTCGTGGGGTAGGCGGTATTTTCTTTGACAGGATTCAACCAAACAGTCACAATGATTTTAGAGATTTTCTAAACTTCACAACCGACTTAGCAAAAGCCTATCCTCGAATTTACTGCGAAATAATGGATAAAAAGAGAAACCTTAGTTATAGTCCATCGCAAAAAAAATGGCAAAATGTTAGACGAGGGCGTTATGTTGAATTTAATCTGGTACATGATAGAGGAACTAAATTTGGCCTTGAGTCAGGAGGAAATACAGAATCAATATTAGTGAGCATGCCACCAATGGCGCAATGGGACTATGATATACAGCCAGCAACAGGAACCGATGAATACAAAACATTACAGCTATTAAAAAAAGGCATCAACTGGCTAACCAAAGAAAATTTGAATGATAAAATGAATGAATAAGCCCAAAAACAACAAATAAATAGGCTAATATTTCAATACATAATGAATTTAAATACCTGATTTCTAACCTTAGCTACCTTGCTTATACCATGGATATATCAAATAATCCTTAAATTTAAATATAAATCCATCTGTTTCATCTTCTTTTAAATTACCCATTAATTTATACCTTTGTACTTTTAATTTTCGAAGGAAAGATAGGTTTAATTTAAATACTTGACGCTGTGTCAGATACAAGATATATTTTTGTAACAGGAGGGGTTGCCTCTTCATTGGGGAAAGGAATTATTTCAGCCTCTTTGGCTAAACTACTACAATCAAGAGGATATAAAGTTACTATTCAAAAACTAGATCCATACTTAAATGTGGATCCGGGAACGCTGAATCCATACGAACATGGAGAATGCTATGTAACAGAAGATGGAGCTGAAACGGATTTAGATTTAGGACACTATGAACGCTTTTTAAATGTCCCTACATCTCAGGCTAATAATGTTACCACCGGAAGAATTTACCAGAATGTGATTAACAAGGAACGTAAGGGTGATTTCTTAGGAAAAACAGTCCAGATTATTCCTCACATTACCGATGAAATTAAAAGAAACATCAAACTTTTAGGTACCAAACATAAATTTGATGTTGTGATCACTGAAATAGGGGGTACTGTAGGTGATATTGAATCATTACCTTATATTGAAGCTGTTCGCCAGCTAAAATGGGAATTAGGAAACAGGGCATTAGTTATCCACTTAACTTTAGTTCCTTATTTAAATGCATCAGGTGAATTAAAAACTAAACCAACACAACACTCTGTTAAAACCTTATTGGAAGCAGGGGTTCAACCCGACGTATTGGTTTTACGTACCGAGAAAGACCTGGGACAGGATATTCGTAAAAAGGTAGCTTTGTTTTGTAATGTAAACCCTCGTGCTGTAATTCAGTCCATCGATGTGTCTACTATTTATGAAGTACCTGTTAAAATGCAGGAAGAAGGTTTAGATGAGATTTGTATGGAAAAACTGGAACTGCCTTTCAACAAAACTCCCGACTTGAAAAAATGGAAGAATTTTTTAAGCAAGCTAAAAGGTGCGGAGGAAAAAGTAACCATTGGTTTAATTGGTAAATATGTTGAGTTAGCCGATGCCTATAAATCAATTATAGAAGCACTAATCCACGCTTCCACATACAACGATAGAAAAGCAGATATCCGACTCATTCATTCTGAAGAGATTACCCGCGAAAATGCAGGTGAAAAACTGGGAAATCTGGATGCTATTTTAGTGGCTCCTGGTTTCGGAAGCAGAGGAATTGATGGTAAAGTAGAGGCTGTTAGATATGCACGTGAAAATAACAAGGTATTTCTGGGCATATGTTTAGGTATGCAATGTTCTGTTATTGAATTTGCGCGCAATGTAATCCAGCTAGACAAAGCCAACTCTTCCGAAATGGATCATTCAACTCCCTTCCCTGTTATTGATTTAATGGAAAATCAGAAGAATGTATCAGATATGGGTGGTACGATGCGATTAGGTGCTTACGAATGCGCACTACTCGAAGGAAGTAAGGCTTATGAAGCTTATAATAACAAAACCACCTTCGAGCGTCACCGCCATCGTTACGAATTTAACAACGATTATCTTAGTCAGTTTGAAGAAAAAGGAATGATTGCCTCTGGGTTCAACCCAGACACCGGATTGGTGGAAATCATTGAAATACCTGAATTAAAATGGTATGTGGGCGTTCAATTTCACCCCGAATACAGCAGTACTGTGTTAAAACCTCATCCTATTTTTATGGCATTTATTGCTGCCGCAATAAAAAAATAATCTTTAGAAGTAAAACAAAAACTTAAATACAAAATGGATAAAAATTCCGTTACAGGCATGGTTCTTATCGCCATCATTATTGGT
>JBFHEL010000107.1:0-10732 GCA_041584155.1 Saccharicrinis sp. | reverse complement strand
TTAAAGAACAACGAGGAGTCCATTATATTTTTAGATTTTGCACATTCCCCTTCTAAACTTAGCGCTACCGTAAAAGCAGTAAAAAACCAATTCCCCAACAGAGAGCTGGTTGCCTGCATGGAATTACACACATTCAGCAGCTTAAATAAAGATTTTTTACCACAATACAAGGGTAGTATGGATCTGGCAGATATAGCTTATGTATATTTTAATCCCCAGGTAGTTGAACATAAAAAGCTACCCCCAGTGAGCGAAAACGATATATTTAAAGCTTTTGACAATAAAAACCTCACCGTATTCTCCGATACCGAAGCACTTCAGAATACATTAAGAAAAACATCGTGGAAAAATAAAAATCTCCTCTTTATGAGCTCAGGAAATTTTTCAGGAATTAACTTTCACAAGTTCGCGGAAGAATTAATAAAATAAAGTAGAATAACAAGAATACATTATCGGTTATTTTTAAGCTCTCCCTAAAAATAGAGTAAAAATTCCGATAAACCAGCGTGACATAGGCGTGACAAAAAATCATAATAATAAATATATACCACAAAATAAGTAAATTATCTCTAACAAAGAGATACTTACTCAACAATCCAACATCACACAACACACTAATAGACAATACATTAATACTAAGGATGATTTTGTCACACTTTTGTCACGCTTAGTGTTTCTCTCCAGAAACCACAACATCGTATATTTGTTACACCCTTATTAGCTTATCGCTACAATTAATCCTCTTAAATAAAAGATCAACTGCTAAAAATTAACAACGTCATTATCATTTTATATCATTGACAAAAGAGCAACATTGACTACCCAGGCGATTAAACAAGTTAAAAACAAGAACATGGTAACATTTAAATATAATCCTAAAGAGAAATATTTAGAGACATTTTTCATCGGTAAAATATCTCCGGGAGAAATAATCCACTACTTTAATTCTTTGACCAAACACAGTGATTTGCCAATGGATTTAAAGATTCTTATTGATGTATCTGAGGGTTCCTTAAACTTTAATCCGGCAGACTTAAATTATATTCTTGAAGAAAACATCAGGATGTTTAGAACTTACAACTCCTTAAAGATTGCCTTAGTCACCACAAACCCAATAGATACAGCATTAGCTGTTATTTATTCCCGGCTCATTGAGCTCGAACGATATCAATTCACTGTGTATTGCGAGATAAAAACGGCACTCCAATGGTTAAACGAAGGCGCAAGTCCTTGCAAATTTTACCCTAAAACCATTTTATCTTACATGCCTCATCGAGAACATTACCATATTTAACGCACAAAACATTACCTAACCCCAATATAAAAAAGGGATCTCCATCACTGAAGATCCCTTTTTTCATGTGTTTATAATTTTCTTTCAATGGTCATATAGCCCGTCCCGCGAAATGCGGGAGAACTCGCCAGAATTAATCATCCTTTTGTGTGCGAAACAATTCCCATGGCTCGTTTCATCTGTCTAATTTTTTTATCTTTAGAAAAAGTGCCTTATCCGGCAGTTACCAGACAGGAACCCACATTAACTTGTTAATCATCCTCCTTTGTATACTTTATAATTAATAAAGTTAATGGTTTTTTCGTATAAGAATAATAATTAATATCTATAATGATCAGGCTTAAATGGTCCTTCCTGCGGAACACCAATATAATCGGCCTGCTCTTTTGACAACTTAGTTAACTTAACCCCTAATTTACCCAAATGTAAACGGGCTACCTCTTCATCCAAATGCTTAGGTAAAGTATATACCCCAATTTTATAGTCTTTCATCCACAACTCTAACTGAGCCAATGTTTGATTGGTAAAGGAGTTACTCATAACAAAACTAGGATGCCCTGTTGCATTACCCAGATTAACCAATCGCCCTCTTGACAAAAGAATGATTGCGTGTCCATCAGGGAATTCAAACATATCAACCTGGGGTTTAATATTCTTTTCTTTAATACCCGGATATTTTTCTAGTTTTTCCACCTGAATTTCATTATCAAAATGGCCTATATTACAAACAATAGCCTGATCTTTCATTTTCTCCATGTGCTCAATGGTAATAATATCCTTATTTCCTGTTGTAGTCACATAAATATCCGCTTCAAACAAGGCTTCTTCGGTGGTAGTTACCTCAAATCCTTCCATAGCAGCCTGAAGCGCACAAATAGGATCTATTTCTGTAACTAAGACACGGGCGCCAAAGCCTCGCATACTTTGAGCACAACCTTTACCTACATCTCCATAACCACATATTAAAACTGTTTTCCCGGCTACCATCACATCAGTACCCCTTTTGATACCATCAGCTAAACTCTCTCTACAACCATAGAGATTATCAAATTTTGATTTAGTTACCGAGTCATTTACATTAATAGCAGGAAACAATAACTCACCTTTTTCCATCATATGATACAAACGATGTACTCCTGTAGTTGTTTCTTCACTTACTCCCTTACATTTTAAGGCAGCCTTGGTCCAGCGTGTTGGTTTTTTATCGAACTCGATATTCAAACGCTTAATCAACTCACGATAATCTTCTCCCTCAGCACTATAATCCTTATTTAAAATAGAGTTATCTTTTTCAATATCGCATCCCAAATGAATCATCATGGTAGCATCACCACCATCATCTACAATCAGATCGGGACCTTCGCCCTCCCCAAAATCAAGCGCTCTTTCGGTACACCACCAGTATTCGGCCAGTGTTTCACCTTTCCAGGCAAAAACAGGCACTCCTGCTTTTGCTATGGCAGCAGCTGCATGATCCTGTGTACTATAAATATTACAGCTACACCAACGCACATTGGCACCCAATTCAACTAATGTTTCGATGAGTACGGCTGTTTGTACAGTCATATGCAAAGAACCCATCACATTGGCACCTTTCAAAGGCTTTTCTTTCCCATACTTTTCCCTCAATGCCATTAAGCCCGGCATTTCCTTTTCTGCTATCTCAATCTCTTTTCTACCGAAATCTGCCTCCGCGATATCTTTAACTTTATACGGAAGTGCATCTGTTAATATTTCAGACATATCATTCATTTTTTTATTTGACTGCAAAAGTAATAAAATAGGTAATTACATTATACTTTTAATACAATACTTGATCTTATAAAAAACAAAATCAACAAATTATAGTTCACCTACTATACAATATTTCAACTTTAATGATCAGCTGTAAAGAGAATACTCCTTACTTCTTTTTCATCTTTTCTGAGCTGTTCTTTTAATTGTTCCAGACCATCAAATTTTTTTTCATCCCTCACTCTTCTTTCAAAAACAACTCTGACCTCCTCAGAATAAACATCCTGATTAAAATCAAAAATATGGACTTCGATGGTTGGTTGATTATTTTGAGTATTCAAGGTAGGACGTACTCCTATGTTTAACATACCGCCGTAGACTTTCCCCATCACCTCAATATAACAAGCGTAAACGCCATTTTTAGGAATTAACTTATACTGTTCATTGGGTTTAATATTGGCAGTTGGGAAACCCAATTTACGACCTAATTTTTGTCCTCCCGCAACGGTTCCAAACAACGAATAAGAATAACCCAGTATCTTATTGGCTTGCATCACATTACCCGCATTCAAAAGCTTTCTAACAGCAGTTGAACTCACTGGCTGATCTTTTTCATAAACAGCACTTACCCTTGACAAACTAAAATTATACTTATCAGCTAAACGCTGGTAGTCCTCATAATCATGCAATCTGTCTTTACCAAAACGATGATTATAGCCAACCACCAGATGTTTCATTTTTAGCTTACCTAATAAAATCTCCACAATAAATTCCTCAGCTGTTTTACCTGCAAGATCAAGACTAAAGGGGAGTAAAAACAATTGCTTAATACCCTGTTGGCTAATCATCCTTGTTTTTTCATCGAGCGTAGTGATAAAAGCAAGATCGTGGATATTTTTCTTCAAAACCATACGTGGATGAGGCCAGAAAGTTAATACTGTAGGCATTAATTTTTTCACCTCAGAAACCTCAATCAAATGATTTAACAATTTTTTATGTCCTGCATGCACACCATCAAACATACCGATAGTTACAACAGTGTCTTCTCCAATATATGAACCAGGATTAGAATAAACCTTCATTTAAAATAACAATTAAGCTCCAAAATTAAGCTAAAAATTTAGATTACAGTGTACTTTTTGTGAGTCCTTATAAACAGTGTCTAAACAACAATTAGTTTATCTACCCAAACAGATCATTAAATCCCGATCATATTTAAGTAGTCTTCTACCCCAACTAAGCCTACAGAAGATTATTTATTTAGGCATTTAAAGCTTACTCAAGTCTTTGGTAAAGGCTCTTCTGAGTTTAAATTTCTCAAAATATTCAATTCCAAGTCTCAGTAAATCAAAATACAAAGTAAAATACAAAATAAGTATTGAAATCCATATGGCCAGTACGTTAAAAATTGCTGTTGGAACAACGAAGCCCATGAAATTTTTATAAGGAGCAAAAAAATGAGCTCTTCCCCATGCAGATGTACCGTTAATTAATACCGGATCTTTGTGTGAGATGTATCGGTCACCCAACAACTCTATCTGCTTAAGTTCTCCCTTATTTAAAACCAGGGCAGCCAGTTTGTCATTGTAATATTCCTGTTTTAACTGCTGTACGCTCGACACGCTACCCATTGTATCTACTAATGTCTTATATTTAGCATCTTTAATATTTTTGTATTTACGATATTGATTTTGAAAATAACTGGCCAGACTATCAATCAAAACACCGGTATGATTGATCTCATATTCGTTTAAAACACTGGGCTGTGAATCAATCAGATATTTAACATACTCATCAGACACATTTTTCATCTTAATCAATTCGTTGGTTATAATATCCAGATTTGCCTTTGCACTTTCCATATCTCCCTGAGCCAAATAGCTTTCGCTTCGCAGATGATGCTGTTTTAATTTAGGCAGTAATAACGAAGTATAATAGGAGGCCTGACTGATTTTTTGCTCATCTTCAAAAAACAACTTCTCAAATTCATTATTTGCAAATTGATTAACTGCCAATGCCTCATAGGCCCACCTGGATGTCATCAGATCTCCAATACGAGGCACGTATTCGGTGCCTGCAATAGACTTATGCAATTTATTAAAATCAACAATCACTCCACTAAGAAGTAATTGAGGAACTAAAACCAAAGGTATTAAGATGTAGATAGCTACAACAGATTTTAAACCACTACTAATATTCAGCCCCAGCATATTTGAAAAACAGGCCGTTGAAAATAAAATCATCCAATAACTAAAATTCAATCCCTTAATTTCAAGTATAGTATTTCCTATAATTACCAATGATAAAACCTGAAATGCGGAGGTTCCGAACATGATCATAATTTTACTGTTCAGATAACTCGAGCGACTTAAATTCAAAAACTTCTCACGCTGAAGCAGCTTACGATCCTTTATTATCTCCTCGGCACTTACGTTTAAGCCCAGAAAAAGAGCCACCACTACTGTCATAAACAAATAGGCAGGAATATTAGAGTTTTCGCTAAATACATATTGAGATGGATTATTACCCGAACCACTAATAAATTTTGTAAAATAACCTACAATAAGAGCCAATACCGGCGCTTCCAAAGCATTTATAAGCATATATTGCTTATCCTTCCATTTCGAAAGACTATCACGATAGGTATACACTAAAAACTGCTGAAACCTACCGGGTATATTATAAAGGTTATAGGGTAATTTTTCTTTTTTATCCGGTTTCTTACTCTGTTTCCAATCAAATTTAGCCTCAATATCTCTTTGGTATAATTCATACCATTCAACGGGTTTAACTTTACGTTTCCTGATCAGCCTTCCGTTAGGGTTAACCATCCTTGCTTCAATGATACGCAGAGGCTGTTCAACCTTCACATTACCACACAAATAACACTCACTATCTTCAGGATTCACATAATTAGCTTTCTGCTTAAAATACACAATAGCATCCATAGGATTACCATTGAAAATAATATAACCTCCCTTATCGATAATAAGCAACTTATCATGTAACTTATATAAATCAGAAGAGGGTTGGTGAATATTTATAATTACCAACTTCCCTTTTAAGGTTTGACGTTTAAGCAAAACCATTACCTTCTCCGAATCGGAGGATGAAAGACCTGAAGTGGGCTCATCAACAAAAAGAATAGAAGGCTCCCTAATCAATTCGAGTGCAATATTAAGGCGTTTTCGTTGACCTCCACTTAGAATTTTATTTAGCGGACTACCTACCACCAGATCCCGTGCTTCCACCAAATCGAAATCCTTTATTGCGGAATCCACGAGCTCAACAATTTCTTTTTTCGATTTATCGCTAAAACACAA
This sequence comes from Saccharicrinis sp., assembly GCA_041584155.1. Classification (GTDB taxonomy): domain Bacteria; phylum Bacteroidota; class Bacteroidia; order Bacteroidales; family Marinilabiliaceae; genus Saccharicrinis. The sequence continues at coordinate 4,381 of JBFHEL010000107.1, read as the reverse complement.
ACGAGCATTGCAATACAAATTCTCAAATACCGTTAACTCTTCAATAAGCAAATCTTCCTGAGGCACATAACCGATTACCCCCTTCAGTTTTTCTTCATATTCTTGTATTTCCAGTCCGTTGATATGAATAGAACCACTTGATAATTTGTAATTCCCATTTAACACATTAAGCAGAGTAGATTTTCCTGTTCCACTCCCCCCCATAATACCCACCAGTTGCCCTGATCTACCTGTAAAACTAAAGGGATGAATACCTACCTGCCGATCGTTAAACTTATACTCTACATCACGTGCTTTTAATACAATCCTACCCTTATCGATCTGCTGAACAAAAACCTCAGCCACCTTCCCATAATAAACAGGAGCCATACGCGAGGTTTTAATAACCGAACCTACAGATAAGATGTAGGAGTTATTATGCTCTACTTTATGACCATTTAAGTAGAGGTTTCTATCGCCTGAGTAACGAAAGATAAAGGTATGGGTACTCTCAATATGCAACACCCAAACATAAATCTGTTGCTTAGGGTTATACATATGTTTAAAGCCAGCCACAGGAGGATTTTCCTGTCCGCTGATAACCAGTACTTTTTCCCTATTCTGCACTTCCATGGGTCCTTGCAATATAAATGCTTTCAGCAGTTGATAATCATCCTGATTAATCATCATGCCTTCCGACAATTTATCTACAATTTTTTCACCAATGGTACTTATTTTCTCTTCCCTACGAATAAACTCAAAGAGCTGAACCAATAACCATATTTTTGATTCTCTTTCCAGTTCTTTATTCAATTCTTCACAAATAAAGTCTATTTGACTGTAGTTTTCTGAAGATTGACGTTCAACTTCAGATTGAATAGGACTGTAAGTATATTTATGAAACTGATGAATATAGTAATTAAATCGTTGCAGATATTGTTCAACATATTCACGGTTAAAACTGCGTAATAACTCTTGCTCAATTAAATTACGTGCACTATCGAGCCTGCTTTCTTTACTAACATTAGTCAAAAGAGCATAGAGCTTCATCAACGCATCAAGTAGGGTTTCGCTCATAACAAGATTTATACTTTATTTGGCATTAGAACATATAATTTCAGGTTAAAAATAATCATTACAACCATATTTTAAACCTCACACGCAAATTAAAATAGGCTTATACAAAAAAAGCGACCAAAAACTTGGTCGCTTAAAATATTATAGCTCGTACTATATTAATCTTCAACCGAAACAAATTTTGTGCGAACCTTTAAGGATTCTTCAGCAATTTGCTTCATTTGTTCCTGAGTGATAGCTGTACTTTCAATGGATGCGTAAATAGAAGCTAATTCCGACAGATCATCAATAGTTTCTGCTACACTTGCTTCTGTTTTATAATCAGAAAGGATCTCCATTAATTTTACCAAAGGATCTTTTTGTTTTAATACAATCTCAATCATCTCCTTACTGTTAAAAGTTTCTTCGGAGATATGAGTAGCAATATACAATCCTTCTACCCAGGCACCTGCCATTACTAATGCAGAAACAGGGGCACGGTTATTTCTTTGTAAGAAATCGTAAGTATCGTAAAACGAATTAGTGATAAGTTCAACCAAAACTTCCTTATTATCCTCATTGGCCTCTATTTGCTCAGGCAAATCTTCACTAACTGCACCCTGAAGATCTAAACCTTCTAACAAGGCACGTGAAGCATCCATAAAATTAAGCGTCTCTTGTTTTTGGTTATAGGTGCTCGCATAACTTAAATCACCACCATACACACCCAGGTTTAATGCCTTTTCCTTTTCAGTAAAATATTTTGAAGCATTGTCTGTACTATTTGTAAGCTCAAATATATACGAAGCTTCTATTTTATTAAGCATTTCAACAATTTCAAACGAAGTAGGAAGTGGGTATACAAACTCACGCACTTCATTTTCCACCTCAGCTTTATCAATCTGAACAGCGTTTGATTTTTGACCTTTTTTAGCACCTGTATTACAGGATGCCATCACAAAACTCATGGCAATTAATAATGAGGAAATTCCCCATATAGAACTTTTTTTCATCTGTTTAAGTTTATTTTCATTTGTCATATGCCCGTCAACGCATACGTACAGGCATCAAGTTAAATTGATTATTTTTTATATAAATAGATAACCAAATTTACATGTTCATTTCTCTGTTTAATAAATAATATTTAAAACAGAAATTTATGATTTGCTACAAATATAATTTATTTCGAAAACAAATTTATTTTAATAAGTTTATTTTTGCAACAAATTGTAATTTATGAAGTAAAACGCTAATTATTATTGTTCATTCTCTTCTTTAGCAGGAAATTTTATATCCTTTATCATCATCTGAATACTCGATCTGCCATTATACACATTTTCTTCGATGGTATAACAAATATCAAAGGCATTACCCGTTTGCAAATTCTCCAACTCATTACCCATAGAAAAAGCAATACCCTGCTTTATCGACCCTGATGCTTCCTCGATTAATTCTACTTTCAAGTGCCCCTGATCTTTACCTACTTTTTTACTGGTTCCATAATCAAAAACTCTTTTGGTAACAAATACAGGTTTCAGATTACCAGGACCAAAAGGTCTAAACTGTTTTAAGATCCTAAAGAATTTATCATTAATATCCTTCAGTCCAATTTCCTCATCCACCTCTATCTGAGGAACAAGCTGATCGGGGGTAATGTTCTGAATAACATAATCTTCAAACCGTTGTTTAAAGGCATCAATATTTTCTACTTTCATCGTTAAGCCGGCAGCATACATATGCCCTCCGAAATTTTCAAGCAGATCACTACAGGAATCTATAGCCTTATATAAATCAAAGCCCTCAACAGAACGGGCAGAACCCGTGGCAAAACCTTTTGATTCGGTAAGAATAACCGTTGGACGATAATAAAACTCTGTGAGTCGGGAAGCTACAATACCAATCACACCCTTATGCCATTCAGGCTCAAACAAGACCGTAGATTTTTTACTCCGTTCCTGTTCACTGCAAGAAATCATATCAAGAGCCTGCTGCGTAATATCCCGGTCAAAACCTTTTCGCGTATCGTTACATTTATCAATATCAATACTCATTGTACTCGCCATCGCCTCATCGTTGGCAATCAATAAGTTTACCGCATCACCCCCCGAATCTATCCTTCCTGCGGCATTAATACGAGGTCCGATTTTAAATACAATATCACTAATAGTTAACTCCCTTCCTTGCATACCTGACACTTTGATAATATGCTTTAATCCTATTCCGGGATTAGTATTTAACTTCTGAAGTCCAAAATACGCCAACACTCTGTTTTCACCAATAATAGGTACAATATCAGAGGCAATACTCACTGCCACCAAATCAAGGTACTTATATACCTCATCCTGATCTATATCGTGACGCTGACAATAACCTTGTAAGAACTTAAAACCCACACCACAGCCCGAAAGATTCTCATCGGGATAATAGCAATCCTTTCTCTTAGGATCAAGTAGCGCTGCTGCATCTGGCAAAACATCACCGGGAGTATGGTGATCGCAAATAATAAAATCTATGCCTTTCTTTCTCGCATATTCAATTTTCTCTACGGCTTTTACACCGCAATCAAGAGCAATAACGAGTGTACACCCCTGCTCTGCAAAATAATCAATTCCTTTTATAGATATACCATAACCTTCCTCATACCTATTGGGAATATAAAATTCTATATTTTTAAAATACGACGATAAAAATGAATATACCATAGCCACAGAGGTGGTACCATCCACATCATAATCGCCATAAACAAAAACCTTTTCATTATTTTCAATGGCCTTATCCAAGCGATCGATAGCCACATCCATATCTTTCATTAAGAATGGATCATTTAAATGCTCATAACTCGGTCGGAAAAACGCTTTGGCCTGATCAAAAGTCATCACCCCTCTCTGAACCAGTAAATTAGCCAAGAAACGATCAATATTCAGAACCTCTGACAGGTGCTCAATCTTTTCTTCGTCACCACGTTCCTTTATATTCCAAATTTTCTCCATCATTGTATTATGAGCCCAGTTTTTGCGAGGTTAAATTTTCCTAAAAAAAATGGATTTTCAAAACACCACATTCCCCTTTTAACCCATTCACAACAGTTAATTGTTCATTATTTCATTTGAAATACGAACATATCAACACTTTAGCTTATTTTTTTATCTTTTATATTTAATTGAAATACATTTACCATATTCTCCAGCAGTTGTCTTTTCACCTGATAAAAATCCTGTTCCGCCCCCAACTCCCGTTGTAATGAAGTAACTCCTTTATCAACAAAACCACAAGGATTAATATGATTAAAGTAATTCAGATCAGTATTTACATTTAAAGCAAATCCATGCATACTCACATATCTGCT
>JBFHEL010000106.1:0-10754 GCA_041584155.1 Saccharicrinis sp. | reverse complement strand
TGTTCCCCGACTAAGTTCACATTTGCGCATAGCCATCCTAGGCAATCAGCAAGAGTTGGGAAATTGGGATATAAATAAACCTCTTTTGTTATCCTGCAGCCAAAATTCTCCTTTATGGAAATGTTCTCTTGATATAAAATCTTTAGTATTCCCAGTTGAGTACAAATACGGTATTTATGATACAAAAAAGGAAGCATTAATAACCTTAGAAGCAGGGAAGAACAGATATATACCAGCTCCTCAAACAGATGAGGATCATTTTAAGTTAATAAGTTATGATGAAGCCTTTAACTATCCCATGGGAAAATGGAAAGGTGCAGGCGTAGCTGTTCCTGTTTTTTCTTTACGCAGCAAAAATAGTTGTGGTGTAGGAGAGTTTTATGACTTACTCCCTTTTATCAGCTGGGCCACACAGGTAGGAATAAAGATGGTTCAGCTCTTACCCATTAATGAAACCATAGCTTCACACAACTGGCTCGACTCTTATCCTTATAAATCCATATCAGTAATGGCTTTACATCCCATCTATATGAATCTGGAGAAAATGGGTAAATTAAACAACGCCGAGCAAATGGAGGCTTTTGAAGAAAGAAGAGTAGAATTAAATATGGAAACACATGTTAATTATTTAGAAGTACTCAAACTAAAAAGCCACTATTATAAACTCCTTTACGATCAGGAGAAAGATCATTTTTTTGAAAATAAAGATTACATTTCATTTTTCACAAAAAACAAAGAATGGCTTATTCCATATGCAGCCTTTGCTTATTTGCGCGATAAAATGAACAATCCCGATTTCAGACAATGGGCAGAACACAGCTCATATGATGAAATTGCGATACAAAAAATAAGCTCTCCATCAGCAAAAGAATGGGATGATATAGCAATACATTATTTTATTCAGTACCATCTGGATAAACAATTAAAAGAGATTAGTGAATATGCGCGCAAAAATGGTATAGTACTAAAAGGGGATATACCTATTGGCATCAGCCCCAATAGTGTGGATGCCTGGACTGAGCCACATTTATTTAATTTCAACGGTCAGGCCGGTGCTCCCCCGGATGATTTTGCTATAAAAGGCCAAAACTGGGGATTTCCCACTTACAACTGGGAGGCCATGGCCAGAGAAGAGTATAAGTGGTGGAAAAAACGCCTCCACAAAATGGCCGATTACTTTGATGCCTATAGAATCGATCATATTCTCGGCTTTTTCAGAATATGGGAAATACCCAAGGATGCTTTAGACGGATTACTGGGTCACTTCAGTCCCGCTTTACCTATGACGAGGCAGGAAATTGAAAACTATGGTATTCATTTCGATTACAATAGATTTACGCAACCATATATCAAACATCACATCATTCAATCTTTATTTTGGGATCAGACAGAAGAGGTAATCGAAAAATATTTAATTAACAATAATGACGGAACCTACAGCTTAAAAAAAGAATTTAATTCCCAACTGAAGGTTAATCAATATTTTTTAAGTACCAATCAGGAAGAAAATTTAAAGAATCCGGAAAGAGAAATTAGAGATGGACTAATGGAATTAATCACAAACGTATTGTTTTTACAAACCGGCAAAAACGAATTTCACCCCAGAATAACATTGCACAATACCTCTTCATTTGCAGAGCTTGACGACTTTACGAAGAGTCAATTATCAAAAATCTATTATCAATTCTATTATCAGCGTCACGATGATTTTTGGCATCATCAGGCTATGAACAAATTACCTCAGATCATCGAAGCAAGTAATATGTTGGTTTGTGGTGAAGATTTAGGCATGGTTCCCCACTGTGTTGCCCCCTTAATGAAGCAATTAAATATTTTAAGTCTGGAAATACAGCGAATGTCTAAAGATCCTAAACAACATTTTGGTCATCCTGCCAATGCTCCTTATTTATCTGTATGTTCTACTTCAACCCACGACATGTCAACTATCAGAGGTTGGTGGGAAGAAGACAAAGTGATTATACAGGAGTTTTACAATAAAATACTTGGTCAGCAAGGTCAGGCTCCCTACTATGCCGAACCAGAAATATGCATACAGATAATCAATCAGCATTTATACTCTCCTGCCATGTGGGCTGTATTCCCTATTCAGGATTTAATTGCCATGGACGGCAACCTGAGATGGGATAAAACACAACTGGAGCAAATAAACAACCCCAGTAACGTAAGACACAAATGGCGCTTCAGAATGAATCAAAGCATTGAAGAATTGCTTAATGCAAAGGACTTTAATCAACTTGTTAGAAACCTGATTGATACTTCGGGAAGAAATACAGATTTTTAATACTCTTAGTTATGAAGCACTTGCCAGGTAATCATTTTATCCATTGCTGTGCGAATTTGTTTTGTTGGAGCCAGATAATTATTGGCGATAATACAAAAAGCAGCATTCTTACCTGAAGCAGTTTGAAAATATCCACAATATCCTAAAACACCTTCCATAGAACCGCTTTTACCGATAATCCTGTCTTTTAAGTCAGGATGTTTAAAAACAGACTTCAAGGTTCCGGACTCTCCCCCTTTAGCCAGTGACAAGGTAAAGGTTTCAAAATAATAGCTATTCTCTTTCATCCAGGTCAACAGCTGAACCATACCCTTTGCAGAAACCAGATTTTTAGGAGAAAGACCACTTCCATCCCTCAATCTGAATTCTTTATCAAAATCAATTTTATCATGCCAGAACTCATATACAACCGCATTGCCATTATCCCAGTTTACTTTTCCACGTTTTTCTCTGGCCAATGCTAACAATAACTGATCTGCAAATAGATTATTACTTTTATGATTTGTTACCTTAATAATTTCAGCCAACGAAGGGGAACGATGTGTAAAAAGTAAACGCTGGTCAGATGGGCTTATCTGTTTCACAGTGTTCCGTGATTTAAAGGAGACTCCTTGATTCTTTAGGAATGCTTTCAGACTATTTTTAAAAACAGTTTCAGGATCAGGCATAGCTGCTTTTATATTGAATGACGAACGCCGGGCCGGAATAGAGCCTTCAATCCACCATTGTTGTACTTCGCTTATCCCAAACACATAAGCACTGTCGTTATTATGATCAGCAGCCACCACCCTGCAATCCAATTGATAAGAATCAAAATCCGGCTCAGTAGATATAAGCGAACATGGTGTTCCCACTTCTCCGGATTGCAAGGTAACTATAATGGTATTATCCCTCCAGTTAAATCCTTTAGGGGAACCACCATAGTAATTCCCCATATCTTCCCAGAGTCGTGGAGCCGGATAATTAATTTTATCGGCAACAATAACAATATCTCCTTCTACTGAAGCGATTCCTAAATCTACAAAGGCCTCTTTTATGCGGTGAAATAATAAATCAGGATCTGTTTGATCAAAATAGCCTGAACCAAGAGTGGGGTCACCATATGATTCTATAACCAGATTACCAATTAGTTTATGATTAATAATATTGCCTGCATAATAAAATTTTGTTTCAAAATGGTAATCAGGCCCCAACAACTCCAATGCTGTAGCGGTGGTAATCACCTTAGTTAGGGAAGCCGGAATTAACCTTAATACTTCATCCTGCGCAAACAAATCTTTATTTAATTCAAAAAGATAAGCTTTAGCAGAAACCGATGCTCCTATATCTGGCAAATCGAGTTGCCCATGACTGTGATTGTAGAAAAATAATAAAATCAGGCTTATAAAGACTATTTTCATTTGCTTATCATTTGTATTCAACATCAACTGACAGTATCTTACGTATATCAAGAACATGCCCTTTAAAGGATTACACTTATCTCAAAAAAGCACCTTTTGATGGTTAGATTTACCGCAACTGATTACGAAAATATAAAGGATTGTTTCTTATTAAAAAAAGAGATAATAACATTGAAGGCAACTATAAACCACCCACCTGCTCTTTAAGTTTATCGAGTACTTTTAATCTACTTTCAATTTGAGCAGCATAATCAACTACTCTGACCTTGTCTACATTAATTTTATCATTGGAATCCTCGGCAAAAACAGCTAAACTTTGCTTAATCCAGTAACTCGAGGATGAATAATCACCCAAAACCTCAGCAGCCAATGCCAGGTTATAGGCAGCCCTTGCTTTAACTTTCTTAGTAGAGTTATTAAAAATATATTTCCATATTTTAATGGCTTCACCCCACTGTTCTAACCTCACCATTTCTGCAGCTTGCATAAAACGATAATTACCAGTGGCATAAAACCCTCTTTGCCGGGTTTCCCAGTAAGGCGCTATATCATTGGCTGACAAGGCCCCCATATAATTTGCCAAGTCGGTTAATGCCCATTTAATAGATGGTAATTTTGAGGCAATAGCATTCATTCCCACTCCATCTGTATCATATGAGATTGTATCTAATTGAATTTCCTTATATAAAACAGTTTTGTTTAAATTATCATAAACTCTCCACAATATGGCAGCATTAGCATCTAAATATCCATGTAAATTACCTTCATAGTTTTTGCTCACATTGATTTTTGTATGATATAGATAATCATCAATAGAAATAATAGACTGAACCTGATATTTTTTACACAATTGGTCAACTAATTCCCAGGTTATGCCATTTTTACTGGACAAAATATTTCTTCGCAAAGGCTCTTTTTTGATATGCACAGTATCAAAGAAATTACGTTCATCAAGCTCTTGTTTTAATGCATCCAATGCAATTCCAGGAAACTCATCATTCCATATCGTATCAACGTAAAATTTTTTAGTGGGTATCTGTATCTCATGCACCTGTGTATCTCGAAAAGCTAAGGCATAATCTATCAGAAGAACAGACTTAATCTCGGGTTGCAAAGAATGTTTTGCAGGAATAAGTATATCTAAAGGCAGCTTTTCGTAACTTGAACAGGCCGAAAGACTTAAGAGTAAAAATACAATAATATATAAACTGAATCTCATAGAGCTAATTTAAATAGTTTTTCGTATACAAAGAGAAAACCGGAACATAAAAATAATGTTTAATAAACAAAACTACAATATTATTAATCATTTAGCCATTTCTAAAATATGGGTAATCATATCAGCATTCAGCCTTTTAAAGTAACCAATAGGCCCAAACTTACAAGCTTTTTCTCCCATCAAACTAAAATATTCATCAGGAACGTCCACCTCAGATAAGCGAGACGGCATGTTTAAAGAACTAAAAAACTGGCGAATGGCCTCAATGGTTTTTTGGGCAGCAATCAATTCGTCCTCTTCTTTAATTTCAAAAACATTTTTACCAAGGCGTGCAAACTTAAAGGCATTGGCTTTATTTAAAACAAAACTCATCCAACACGGAAAAAGAATAGCCAATCCAACTCCATGTGTTAAATCATAAATAGCACTAACCTCATGCTCAATCATATGTGTACTCCAGTCCCCCATCATTTTACCTGTACCTAATAATCCGTTTAAAGCTAAACTTGAAGACCACATTAAGTTAGCTCTTGCTTCATAATTTTCAGGTTCCTGTAAAACCAGTGGTCCATATTTAATACAGGTTTTTAAAATAGCCTCTGCTATTCCATCCTGAATTTCAGTACCAATATCCGGTGTAAAATATTGTTCAAAAACATGACTCATAATATCCACTACTCCGGCGGCTGTTTGCCACTTATTGACTGTAAAAGTATAAGTAGGATCGAGCATTGATACCTGAGGACGTAAGCATTCACTATTTATAGGCAACTTCTCCTGTGTTTCGTCGTTGGAGATTACTGCCGAACCATTCATTTCTGAACCAGTAGCTGCTAAGGTTAGTACACAGGCTAAAGGCAAGGCCTCTTCCGGAACAGCTTTACGTAGAAAAAAATCCCAAACATCTCCCTTATATGAAAAACCAGCAGCAATAGCCTTGGATGCATCAATAACACTACCGCCACCTAAAGCTACAACATAACCCAGATTTTTTTCCCGACAAAGTCTTATCCCTTCTTTTACGCTTGACAAGCGCGGATTTGGTTGTATTCCACTTAACTCGGCACAATAAATACCCTTTTCTTTAAAACCTACCTTAACAGCATTTAAAAGTCCGCTTTTAATAACAGAACCTTTACCATAACAAATTAAAACTCTATCTGAAAACTTAGCAACCTCATTTATGAGATTATTCAATTGATTCCTGCCAAAAAGAATTTTGGTACCCGCCTGAAAACTGAAATTTTTCATAAGTCTGTTTTTTCAATAGTGAATCATTACTCTGTTAATATAGATTTTCACTATAAAGAGGAGAGATAATTCTAAATAATATTATCTATAAATTTTGTTCCATCAATAATACAAAAATACCTCTTGAAATCAAAAAAGGGTATCCTAAAAGAATACCCTTAATTCTATAATAATTTTTAACAATTACATATTCATACCACCACAAACATGAATTGTTTGTCCGGTAACATAACCAGAAAGGTCAGAACCTAAATAAACACAAGTATCAGCAACATCTTGTGGAGTTCCTCCTCTTTTTAAAGGAATACGACTTTCCCATTCCTTTTTCACATCCTCAGGCAAAACACCAGTCATTTCGGTAATGATAAATCCGGGTGCAATGGCATTATGTCTGATACCTCTGGCGCCCATTTCTTTAGCAGCAGATTTTGTAAAACCGATAATACCAGCTTTAGAAGCCGAGTAGTTACATTGGTTAGCATTACCTGAAACCCCTACTACAGAGCTCATATTTATCACACTTCCTCCTGCTTGTTTCCACATGATAGGCTGAACAGCCTTGGTAAAATTAAAAACCGACTTTAGGTTAACCGAGATAATCAAATCCCATTGCTCTTCAGTCATTCTTTTTAAGGCACCATCTTTAGTAATACCTGCATTATTCACTAAAATATCAACACGTCCAAATTCCTGGTGTATTTCTTTTACCACGCGTTGTGTATCTTCATAATTGCTTGCATCCGAAGCATAACCCTTTGCTTTAACACCTAAAGCAATCAGTTCTTTTTCTGTTTCTTGTGCAGCTTCATTGATTACTAAATCGGTAAAAGCTACATTACAACCATTTTGTGCATAAGATATAGCAATAGCTTTACCAATACCACGTGCAGCACCAGTAATGATTGCTGTCTTTCCTTCTAATAATTTCATTTTTACTGTTTTTATATTAGAAATATTATATTTTACAAACGAACGGCAAATGTAATAATTAAAGCGGAAAAACAGATATCAATTATCAAGAGTTCTGAATTAGAATATTATTGTTAAATATTCTAATTCTATCTGTTTTACTTTAAACTGGCCATCTTATTTTTGTTCATCGCTTCCCATATTTTCATCATCCCTTCACCCGCATTCATCTTCAGGTGAAGATCAGTAATTTGGTGAGTAAAATTTGAATCCCCGGGATTAATTTCAATAATTGTAGCCCCATTTCGTTTAGCTTCGTAAGGTACATTACAAGCAGGCATCACCTCTCCTGTTGAACCAATCACAATAACCACATCGGCTTTATGGGCAGCTTCAAAACTTTGCTGATAAGCCAGCGATGGAATTCCTTCTCCAAAAAATATAAAATCCGGTTTTAATAAACCTCCGCAGTTTTCGCATTTAGGAGGAATTTCCTTCAAATCCACATCCTTAACATGATAAGTGTTATTACATTGTAAACACCTTAAATTTTGCGAGTTGCCATGAAATTCATACACCTCTTTACTACCTGCATCAAAATGAAGATTATCAATATTTTGGGTCACTACGGCTTTTAAAATGCCTTCTTGTTCGAGCCAAGCCAACACTTTATGTGCATTATTAGGCTTAGCTAAAGTGAAAAAATCATAAAATATTTCACGAATAGCCTCCCAGGATTGGGATGGTTCTTGTAAAAAGTATGTGATATCAAGTAATTGAGGGTCGTACCTGTTCCAGATTCCTCCTTCTCCTCTAAAAGGAGGAATACCACTTTCAACACTAATACCAGCTCCAGTAAAAGCCATGCAAAAATGCGATTTTTTGATTATTTGAACTATATTATCAATCATTTAGTAACAATATTTTAAATTATTATGACATTACCCATCTTTTTAATGCAACCCATTTGTTATTTTTGCGTAAAATAAAAACCCAACCCTCCCTTCAAACATAGCAAAAACAAAAAATCATGAAGTTCAAGAGTCGTTTACAAAGGAAGATATTATTTAGCATCGTCATTCCTGTATTTATTATATATGTACTGATATTTTTATTTATCGGTTACCAATTTAACAAAACAGCACAAGATAATGCCTATAAAAATACAGAAAAAATTGCACAATTATATGCCTCTCAAATATCTGAAAATCTGAATAAAGATTTACATATGGCCAGATCCATGGCACAATCACTTCAGTCATTGATTGATATTGAAAAAGAAGAACGTATAGAAGTTTGTAAAAAAATAATATTAGAGATAACACAACATAATCCAAACTATAAAGGAGCGTGGTTTAATTGGCAACTTTTTACTTTAGATAAAAACTGGCCTCACTCATACGGTCGTTTAAGAAGCACCTATTTCAGCCATAGCAATCAACTTACCTTAAGAACAGATACACTGGATCTTACCGGTGAAGATCCAGAAGGTTTATATGGCATCATTCACAATAGTAATACGGAATATGTTACGGATCCTTATTACGAAGACTACGAAGGCTTGCTTCAGGATCCGATTTTGGAAACCAGCGTTTGTGTTCCTCTATTAAAAAATGATGAGTTTGTTGGTTTGGTAGGTTTTGATCTTGAACTGGATAGTTACCAACCTATTTTTGAAAAACTCGAAACCTCTGAAGGAGGCAATGCCATATTATTTTCAAATAATGGTGATATTATAGCTTCTAAAAATAAATATTGGTTAGGAAAAAACATTGTTGACATGAACAATTCCTACAAAGAAGCACAGGATATATTTTCAGCAATGGGCAAATCAGGGTCGTTTAACAGCGAATACAAAGATGGAGATGACAATCATTATCTTTCCTACTCAAAGATTAAGCTGGGTAATTCTCCTACTACCTGGGGATTAGCCTATAGTACACCCGAAAAAGTTGTACTGCAAAAAACCAATAGAATAAAATATTTACTGATTATACTGTTTATTATTGGTTTTGCAGGCATTCAGTTTTTCTTGATCAGACTTTCAAAATACATCTTAACCCCTATCAATAAGGCGGCAAATTTTGCTAACAGAATGGAAACTGGAGACCTTTCTGCTAACATTACTCTGCTGCAGAAAGATGAAGTAGGAGAAATGGTAAACTCACTTCAATCGATGAGTACAAGATTTAAACAGGTTATTTCAAAAATAAATAATATTTCCAATACCATAAACGACACCTCTCAACATATTGAAAAGGAAACCCAAAAATTGGCCGAAGGAGCTGCAGAACAAGCTGCTTCTATGGAAGAAATATCCACTTCAATGACAGAAGTAATGAATAGTATTCACCTAAATACGAAAAATGCCATTGAAACAGGTAATATATCTAAAAAAGCAGCCGATGACATTAGCTCTAGTCTTCATATAGTACAGGATGCTAACAATGCCATGCTAGAGATCAGTAACAAAGTGAGTGAAGTTAAAGACATTGCAGCCCAAACCAACATTTTAGCCTTGAACGCTTCTGTGGAAGCTGCACGGGCCGGAGAAAGCGGAAAAGGATTTGCCGTGGTTGCTTCTGAGGTGAAAAAATTATCAGAACGCATTCAGGTACTAACAAAAGACGTTGACGAACTTGCAACTTCAGGAAGTAATATATCAAATCATGCCACAAAAACGCTGGAGGCAATCACTCCGGAAATCATAAAAACAGCAAAACTGATTAATGATATTTCGGGCGACTCACAAAATCAAAGTGTGGCAGTTGATCAGATCAATTCGGCATTGGCACAATTAAATCAGATAACCTCTCAAAATGCTTCACAGGCTGAGTTGATGAGCCAGTTTATTGAAAAATTAACAGCTGAATCAAAAAACATGGATGAGAGTGTAGATTATTTTAAATTGTAGGTGTTCATCATAATATTCAAAAATTATTTGCAATGAGTTTGCTCATTATTGCCATAGCCCCTGTTCTGATCATTTTAGGGTATATTTATTACCGGGATAAATATGAAAAAGAACCGTTGTCACTTTTAATTAAAGGCTTAATTAGTGGTATGATTATCGTAATACCGGTTATTATTTCTGAGCAGCTGATATACTCATTGCTACCCTACTTATTTAAAAACGAAACGGGAATGGCTTTTGGCAATGCTTTTTTTGTGGCAGCTTTATGCGAAGAGGGGCTAAAACTCATTGCCGTATATCAACTTATATGGCGTAATAAAAATTTTAATGAACGTTTTGACGGTATTGTATATGCTGTATTCGTTTCCTTAGGCTTTGCTTTGGTAGAAAATACTATGTATGTGTTTTCAAATGGCCTTTCCACCGGTTTATCCAGAGCCTTTACTGCTGTACCTGCACATGCTATGTTTGGCATAATGATGGGTTATTATCTGGGAAATGCCCGCTTTTTTCCAATTAAGAGACCTCTGTATTTAATGCTGGCCTTTGGAGCACCCTTTTTATTTCATGGCCTATACGATTTCATCCTAATGGTTAAAATAAACTGGATACTCTTCTTTTTCTTTCCATTTTTATTTTTCATGGCCTATCGTACCAACAATAAAATGAAACAACATATTGAAATTTCGGTTTTTAAACCCCGATAACACCCGTTTTAATTTACCTTACAATAAGCGCCAATTTATTATATTCTTCTCA
>JBFHEL010000105.1:0-10782 GCA_041584155.1 Saccharicrinis sp. | reverse complement strand
TAATCAGATTTTGTCGTGTTGGTTGCGTTATGTGGTTTTTGATACCGATGATTATGATTCGAGAATTTATACTTATGAAAATGACTTGTTATATAATTTTTATTCTCCATCGTTTCAGGAAGAAGGAAGTCGTTTTTATTTTCTTACAGCGTTGCGGATCAATAATTATGTTAGATGTTGGTTGAAGTTTTCCCAAACATGGTATGCTGATAAACAAGAAATTGGTTCAGGGTTGCAAACCATTCAAGGCAACACCAGAACCAATTTAAAAATTCAATTACAGATAAAGTTTTAATTACCTACTTCCGACAGGAATTTTATCCTTACCAAACGAATGTTTTCTTCAGAGTAGGCGTCTTCACCCAGTTCCTCCAGTGCACTACCTATGTCATCTGTTTCGGCATCTTCTTTATAGTAATAAAATATATCGTCGCACTGATCTTCGTCCATAACCTGATCGATATAATAATCAATATTAACACGAGTTCCTGAATAGACAATGGATTCAATTTCAGAAAGTAATTCGTTCATTTCTAATCCTCTTGATTCAGCAATGTCGTCCAGAGGAATCTTGCGGTCAATGCTTTGGATGATGGCAATTTTGTTTTTTGATTTGTTAGCCACTGATTTAACAACCATGTCAATTGGACGGTCAATCTCATTTTCTTCCACATGATTTTTGATGAGTTCAACAAATTCTTTTCCAAATCTGTTGGCTTTGCCTGATCCCACTCCCGGGATGTTCAGCAGCTCATCAAGATTTATTGGATAATGAATAGCCATTGCCTCTAATGAAGGATCCTGAAAAATAACGAAAGGAGGGAGGTTTTTTCGTTTGGCTATTTGCTTTCTTAAATCTTTAAGCATGCTAAATAGTTGTGGGTCTACCGCAGCTGTTCCTCCGGATGATTTTTCATCATCATCTTCCATTTCAAAATCATGTTCCAGAGTTATCATAAATGACTTTGGATTTTCAAGATATTCTTTTCCTGCGTCACTTACTTTAAGGATGCCGTAATTTTCAATTTCTTTTTGAAGCAAGCCGGCAACGAGTAACTGTCTGATAACAGCATTCCAGTATTTTTCTTCTTTTTCTTTGCCTGAACCAAAAAGCTCGTGCGTATCGTGTTGATATGTTTTGATAGCTGTATTGATATTTCCGGCTAAAAATGGCACGATATAATCTGCCTTAAATCTCTCTTTTAAGGCCAGAACTGCTTTTATCATAAGGGTAACATATTCCTTACCTTCACTTTGCTCTTTAGGATGAAGGCAATTGTCACAGCAATCGCAGTTCTCTTCGGTATATTTTTCTCCGAAATAATGAAGTAGTATTTTTCTTCTGCAAATGGAAGATTCAGCATAGGAAACGGTTTCCAGCAGAAGTTGTTTTCCTATTTCCTGTTCGGCGATAGGCTTTCCCTGCATAAATTTTTCCAGTTTCTGTATATCCTTGTAGCTGTAAAAAGTAATACATTTACCTTCGCCGCCATCTCTGCCTGCACGCCCGGTTTCCTGATAATAGCCTTCCAGACTCTTAGGGATATCGTAGTGTATCACTAATCTGACGTCTGGTTTGTCAATGCCCATTCCAAAAGCTATGGTAGCCACAATAACATCGGTTTCTTCCATTAAAAAAGCATCCTGATTTGAGGCTCTGGTCGAAGCATCCATTCCTGCATGGTAAGCGCGTGCCTTAATTCCGTTTACAACAAGATTCTCGGCAAGTTCTTCTACTTTTTTACGACTCAGGCAATAGATGATGGCTGATTTACCAACATTTTCTTTTAATATTTTAATAATTTGTTTGGTCGCATGGTTTTTAGCGCGTACTTCGTAATACAGATTTGGGCGGTTAAAGGATGATTTGAAAACCAATGCTTTGCTCATGCCTAAGCTCTTTTGTATGTCACTTTGAACTTTAGGTGTAGCAGTGGCTGTTAAGGCTATTAATGGTTTTTCGCCTATTTCTTCAACAATTGGTCTTATGCGTCGGTATTCCGGTCTGAAATCATGTCCCCATTCTGATATACAGTGAGCTTCATCCACTGCATAAAAGGATATTTCAACCTGTTTTAAAAATTCAATATTGTCTTCTTTGGTAAGCGACTCTGGTGCGACGTATAGTAATTTCGTTTTACCAGAAAGCATATCCTCCTTAACTTTTGCGATGGCTGCTTTTGTTAAAGATGAGTTTAGAAAATGTGCGATTCCATCATCTTCACTAAAGCTTCTCATTGCATCCACCTGATTTTTCATTAAGGCAATTAGCGGAGAAATAATGATCGCTGTTCCTGGCAGAATTAACGCAGGTAATTGGTAACATAATGATTTACCACCACCTGTTGGCATTAATACAAATGTGTCATTCCCTTTCAGAATGTTCTCAATAACTTCTTCCTGGTTCCCTTTGAATGTGTCAAATCCAAAATGTTCTTTTAAGCGGGCTCCAATATCTACCTTTTTTCCCATAACAATTAAATTGTCCTTTGATGTTGATTGTCAACATTCAAAGGTTAAAAATTTCTTATCCCATTCTATCGCTTCAAACAAAAATACTTTTTCTGCTTAAATTATCATACTCTTATGCTAAAAAAATATCTATTCATCAAAATTGAGAAATCAAAATTGAGCATGAATGTGGCTTGGTAAATAGGATTGTGCATGTTGTTATTTTTAATTTATTATTTTACTTAGGCAGCATGGACTGATTAATAAAAAATGTCTTAAAATCATTTATTGGCAATGTGAATTTACTATATTATCTTCGCAAAAATATTTTACCTTATAAATAACCATATATTCCATAAGTTTTTGGATGTTTTATTTTTAAAAAAAGAAATTGAATGGCAAACGAAGAAATGACTTTTTTGGAACACCTCGAAGAATTAAGGTGGCATTTAGTTCGTGCTTTTATTTCGGTTTTTGTAATAGCAATAGTCGCATTTTTATACAAAGATTTCCTTTTTGATGTAGTTATATTTGGTCCCAGTGATCCGAATTTTTTTACCAATGCTTTGCTTAGTGATCTGGCAGATAAGTTAAATATGCCTGCTCTCCAGATTAATCAGAATGTGACTAAGTTTCAGAATATAACTATGGCAGGTCAGTTTACAACACATCTTAGAGTGTCTTTTATTGCCGGATTAATAGTTGCTTTCCCATATATCTTTTGGGAGTTTTGGCGTTTTATAAAACCCGCCTTGTATCAGCAGGAAATTAAGCATTCGCGTGGCGCCATATTTTTTGCCTCCACTCTTTTTACAATAGGTGTGTTATTTGCCTATTATATTATTTGTCCATTGTCGGTGAATTTTTTGGCAAATTATTATGTGAGTGATAAGGTTGATAATATTTTAAACCTTGGATCATATATTTCTACAATAAGTTCCATTGTTTTAGCAGGAGGTGTGGTTTTTGAGTTGCCTATATTGATTTACTTTTTAGCCAAAGTAGGCTTGGTTTCAGTGCGAGTATTAAAAAAATACAGAAGGCATGCTGTTGTTGCCAGTCTGGTGCTTGCTGCTATTATTACCCCGCCGGATGTGATTAGTCAGATTTTGGTGTGCGTACCATTGATTTTCTTATACGAAGCTGGCATAATGATTGCTGCAAATATTGAGCGGAAACGGATCAAAGCAGAGTTGGCACAATTGTAATTTTATTCAAAAGAATATAAAATAATAGACAAAAATATATGTCGGAGAAGGATAAAAATCTGGTTTTGCATACCGAAAGCCTGATTAAGAAATATAAAAACAGAACTGTAGTAAAAGGAGTTTCTGTACAGGTAGAGCAAGGCGAGATTGTTGGCCTGTTAGGTCCCAATGGAGCCGGTAAAACAACTACGTTTTATATGGTTGTAGGTCTGGTAACACCAAATTCAGGAGAGATATATCTGAACGATCAGGTGATTACAAATGAGCCCGTTTACCGAAGAGCTCAACGAGGAATCGGTTATCTGGCACAGGAGGCTTCTGTCTTTAGGAAATTGAGTGTTGAGGATAATATCAAGGCTGTTCTCGAAATGACTAGTTTTTCAAAGGAATACCAGAAACATCGTTTAGAGGAGCTGTTGGATGAGTTTAGCCTGGGCCATATTCGCAAGAGTCTGGGCATACAACTTTCCGGAGGAGAGCGAAGAAGGACTGAGATAGCGCGTGCGTTGGCCATTAATCCTAAGTTTATTTTACTCGATGAACCCTTTGCCGGGGTTGACCCGATAGCTGTTCAGGATATTCAGGAGATTGTAGCTAAGCTAAAGTATAAAAACATCGGGATTCTTATAACGGACCATAATGTTCACGAGACACTTCAGATTACTGACCGGGCTTATTTGCTATTCGAAGGTAATATTTTAAAGGCGGGTACTGCCGAAGAATTAGCAGAAGATGCTGAAGTAAGACGACTTTATTTGGGGAACGATTTCGAGTTGAAACGTCGTACCTTTAATGTAGGTGATTGATATTAAGCGCAAAAGAAAATATATTTATTTTTTTTGAAATTTAATTTGCAAATTAAAATAAAAAGGAGTTATCTTTGCATCGCAAAAAAATAACGCGGATGTGGCGTAATTGGTAGCCGCGCTAGACTTAGGATCTAGTGCCGAGAGGCGTGGGGGTTCGAGTCCCTTCATCCGCACAAAACAAGAAATATGAAAAACCGTCTTACTAACGATATGAATCGGCAGTAGTACGGTTTTTTAAGTTTAACAGGTTTAGTGTTGTATTTTAGTAATTTAATTACATTATTTTAACGTCAGGCTTTCAGGTACTTGAAAGTTCACTAACAATTTTAGCTGATGAATATCTCAAAAGAAAACATTGATGATTTAAATGCAGTAGTAACGCTTACTATTGATAAAGACGATTACGAGAAACGCGTAGATGAGGTACTAAAAGATTATCGCAAAAAAGCTAATATGCCTGGATTTCGTCCTGGAAAAGTGCCTTTTGGAATGATTAGAAAAATGTACGGCAAACACGTGTTAGCTGAGCAAGTAAATAAAATTGTTTCAGAGGAAATTTCGAAATATTTGTACGAAAGTAAGTTGAATATATTGGGTGAGCCTCTTCCTAGTGAAAAACAGGAGACGATTGATTTTGAAACTCAAGAGAGCTTCGCTTTTAATTTTGATATTGCCTTAGCTCCTGAGTTTGAGGTTAAATTGACAAAGAGAGACAAGCTTCCTTACTATTCAATTGAGGTGACAGACGAAATGCTTGAGCAACAATTGCAACAAGCTACAGGTCGTTTTGGAAAAAGTGAAACGGTTGAAGAGGCTGGTGAGGAGTCTTTGATTAAAGGAGACTTTGTTCAGTTGGATCAGAATGGGGCTGTTTTAGAGGATGGAATTAAAGCTGAAAATGTTGTTATATCAGCAAAAAATGTAAAAGAAGAGGCTAAATCTTTATTGGTTGGTCTTAAATCAGATGCTGTAATTACCTTAAACCCGAAGACTACTTTTACCGATGATTTACAAACATCTTATATGTTAAAAGTATCGAAAGAAGAGGCTGAGCAAATTAATGGCGATTTTCAGTTTACTGTAAATGAAATCACCAATTATATTCCTGCGGAGTTAAATCAGGAGTTATTTGATCAGGTTTTAGGAGAAGGTGTAGTAACTAATGAGGAGGAGTTTAAAGCTAAAATTAAAGAAGATTTAGTAAAAACACTGGCCTTTGAAAGTGACTATAAATTTTCATTAGACGCAAAGGATAAATTGCTGGGAAAAATTGACATCAGCCTTCCTGAAGCATTTTTGAAACGTTGGATTTTAACAATCAACCACGATAAAGAGGAAGTTACTCCTGAATCTCTTGAGAAAGAAATGCCTAATTATTTAGAAGATTTAAAGTGGCAGTTAATCAAAAATGAGATTCTTAAGACTAACGATATTAAGATTGAAGAGGCAGACGTTCTTGAGGTAGCTAAGAAATCGGCTAAAATGCAGTTTATGCAATATGGTTTATCAAATATTCCTGAGGAACATTTAGAAAACTATGCAAAAGACATGATGAAGCAAGAGGAGCAGCGTAGGAATATGTCTGAAACAGCCGCGCAGGAAAAAGTGCTAGCGTTTGTAAAAGAAGCTATTAAGATAGATGAGAAGACAGTAAATCGTGAAGATTTTAATAAACTGTTTGAAAAAAATTAATCTAAAGAAGTAGAGCAAGGTTATTTTTTTTAATTTAGCTTTTCAAAGTAATACGAAAAGAAAAATAAAAAACTATGATAGATCCAAAAGATTTTCAGAAATACGCAACAAAGCACATAGGTATCAATAGCCTTGCACTGGATAAATACACTTCCATCTCAAGTGGTTACATATCTCCTACTATTATAGAGGAGCGTCAGTTGAATGTTGCCTCAATGGATGTTTTTTCTCGTTTGATGATGGATAGAATCATATTTTTAGGATTACCTATCGATGATACTGTAGCTAATATTATTCAGGCTCAATTATTGTATCTTGAGTCGGCTGATCCTCAAAAAGATATATCTATCTATTTTAATTCGCCAGGAGGTTCCGTTTATGCCGGATTAGGGATTTACGATACCATGCAATATATTTCCTCTGACGTAGCTACTATTTGTACTGGAATGGCTGCTTCAATGGGAGCTGTGTTGTTAACTGCCGGAACAAAAGGAAAGCGTTCGGCCTTGAAACACTCCCGGGTGATGATTCATCAGCCTATGGGTGGAGCTCAGGGACAGGCTAGTGATATTGAAATTACAGCGCGTGAGATACAAAAGCTGAAAAAGGAATTATATACCATTATTGCTGATCACTCAGGTAATACCTTCAAAAAAGTGGAGAAAGACTCTGACCGTGATTACTGGATGACTGCTATTGAAGCCAAGGAATATGGTATGATTGATGAGGTTTTAGTGCGAGAGAAATAAGGAAGAACAAATTAATATACAATCGTGCAGAATACCTCTTTGTTGTGGTATTCTGCATTGTTGTAATATATATTCAACAATTATTTTATGGATAAGTGTTCATTTTGTGGAAGGGAAAGAAAGGATACTAACCTGTTGATTGCAGGCGTTTCTGGTCATATTTGCGATAGCTGTATTGAGCAGGCACATGGTATTCTTGAGGAAGAGTTTAAGAAGAAGGGTGGATTTAATGTGGAAGATATAACACTGCTTAAACCTAAGGAAATAAAGCTTTTTTTGGATCAATATGTAATTGGTCAGGACGAAGCTAAACGTTTTCTATCTGTAGCAGTTTATAACCACTATAAAAGATTACAGCAACGTAACACCTCTGATGATGTTGAGATTGAAAAGTCAAATATTATCCTGGTGGGTGAAACGGGTACCGGAAAAACTTTATTGGCAAGAACCATTGCACGTATGTTGCATGTGCCTTTCACTATTGTTGATGCCACTGTTCTTACAGAGGCCGGTTATGTTGGTGAAGATATAGAAAGTATTTTAACGCGCTTATTACAGGCTGCTGATTATAATGTGGAGGCAGCTGAAAAAGGGATCGTTTTTATTGATGAGATAGATAAAATAGCCCGTAAAAGCGATAATCCTAGTATTACCAGAGATGTGTCAGGTGAAGGGGTTCAGCAGGGGCTTTTGAAACTTCTGGAGGGTTCTATTGTTAATGTTCCGCCGCAGGGAGGACGTAAACACCCTGAACAAAAAATGATTCCTGTTGATACTAAAAATATTCTTTTTGTATGCGGGGGTGCCTTTGATGGTATAGAGCGCAAAATAGGTCAACGATTAAATACCAAGGTGGTAGGTTATAATGCCAGTAAAGCCAAAGATAAGGTCGATCAGAATAACCTGTTGCAGTATGTTGCTCCACAGGATTTAAAATCATTCGGTTTGATCCCCGAAATAATTGGTCGTTTACCTGTTCTTACCTATTTAAATCCGCTGGATAAGGATATTCTTCGCAGAATATTACAGGAACCTAAAAATTCGATCATTAAGCAATACGAAAAGCTTTTTGGGATAGATAATATAACTTTGACATTTACCGATGATGTGTTAAATTATATTGTTGATAAGGCCATAGAGTTTAAGCTGGGAGCCAGGGGACTTAGGTCTATATGCGAAACGATAATGATGGATATGATGTTTGAGGCTCCGTCAAAAGATGATAAAGAATTGGTTATTACACTTGAGTATGCCAAGTCGAAAATTGATAAGGAGAGTTTAGCCCGTTTGAAAGCGAGCTAAATATCCCTATAGCATAATATAAAAATAAAAGCCCGGAGAAGTAATTCTCCGGGCTTTGTTTTTTAGCAGATAATATTGATTAGCATTTTATCTATTTTTTTTTAGGGGATAATAGTTGTTTATAACCCCAATAATAGATGAACCATAGTTGAAATCTCTATTCTGAGTATCTGTAGAGTTTTCATGGTATTATTGCCAATATTATTTTTATAGTTTTGCTTTAATAGCTGCTGTTTCAGCTTCAAACCCTGGTTTTTCCAGTAGGGCAAACATATTCTTTTTGTAAGCTTCAACACCTGGTTGGTCAAATGGATTAACTCCTAAAATATAACCGCTGATTCCACATGCTATCTCAAAGAAATATAGCAATTGACCTAAATAATAGGCATTTAGTTCAGGTATCTCAACTTTAATATTTGGTACACCACCGTCAACATGAGCGATCTGAGTTCCTAGTTCAGCCATTTTGTTAACTTCGTCCACTCTTTTTCCTGCTAAAAAGTTAAGACCGTCAAGGTTAGCTTTATCAGTAGGTATTTTAACTGTTTTGTTGGCTTTGGAAATGGTTATAATCGTTTCAAAGATATTACGAACACCTTCCTGAATCCATTGGCCCATTGAGTGAAGATCGGTAGAGAAATCTACAGCGGCAGGGAAAATTCCTTTGTTGTCTTTACCTTCGCTTTCTCCGTATAGTTGTTTCCACCATTCTGCCACAAAATGCAGTTTAGGCTGATAGTTTACTAATATTTCGGTTGCTTTGCCGTTCTTATATAGCTCGTTACGTACAGCAGCATAGGTTGCTGCGGCACTGTTTTCGCCTTCTTCAGCCGATATCTTTTCCATATCCTGAGCTCCTTTTACAAGGGCGCGTATGTCTACACCCGCTACAGCTATAGGTAATAGGCCTACTGGAGTAAGCACAGAAAAACGACCGCCTACATCATCAGGAATCACATAAGTTTTATAACCTTCCTGGTTGGCCAGTGTTCGTAGGGCTCCTTTTTTAGCGTCAGTAATGGCTACAATGCGCTCTTGGGCTTCGTTTTTAGAGTATTTGCTTTCTAATAATTCTTTTAATAAACGAAAAGCTAAGGCTGGTTCTGTAGTGGTTCCTGATTTGGAGATAACAACTAATGCAAAAGATTTATCTTTTAAGAGATCCAGTAATTCAGATGTATAATCTTCACCGATATTTTGACCGGCATAAACAACCACAGGATTTTTTCTTTCTGTAATCAGATGATCAAAGCTGTTTGACAGAGCATCTATAACAGCTCTTGCACCCAGGTAACTTCCGCCGATACCGATGACAACTACCACATCTGCTTTTTCCTTTAAACGGGCAGCAGTGGCTTCAATGTCAGATAGCTGAGCATCGTCAATGCTCGAAGGCAGGTTAACCCAACCAAGGAAATCGCTTCCCTTGCCTGTTTTTTCGTGCAAAGATTTAAGGTGTGATGCAATCTCACTTTTGTATCCCAATACTTTTTCTTCGGAAATAAATCCTAAGGTTTTTGAGATATCAATTTTTAAGTTTTCCATCGTAAATAAATTTTATGAATAAGGATTGTGATTTATCTTAGAAGTTCTGTTAACAAACGAATCTCAATGCTTGGCGAAATGCGTTCGTAAATAATGTTGTAAACAGCGTCGGTAATGGGCATGTTTACCTTGTACTTTTCGTTGATTTCCTTAATGCTCTTTACGGCGTAATAGCCTTCTGCAACCATTAACATTTCCATTTGAGCGTATTTTACCGAGTATCCTTTCCCAATCATTGTGCCAAAGGTTCGGTTACGACTAAACTGTGAATAACCGGTTACTAATAAGTCACCGAGGTAGGCTGAGCTTTTAATATCGCGGGTAATAGGATGTATGGTGTCTACAAAACGTTTGATTTCCTGAATGCCGTTTGACATCAGGACAGCCTGGAAATTATCGCCATAACCCATTCCATGACAAATACCTGAGGCGATGGCTATGATGTTTTTTAATACAGCCGAGAATTCGGTGCCATAAATATCATCGGAGATGGTTGTTTTGATGTAACCACATTGTAAAAAGGTGGAAAATGCTCTTGCTTTTTTAAGGTCCTGACATGCAATGGTAAGATAAGATAAGCGTTCCAGCGCTACTTCCTCAGCGTGGCAAGGTCCTGAAATGACCCCAATATTATCCAATGGGACATTGTAAAATTGATGCAGGAATGTTCCTACAATCATATTTTCATCAGGTATCAGCCCTTTTACGGCCGATACCATGAATTTGTCTTTTATAGGGACGGATAATTCTTTAAATACATCTTTTAAAAATGCAGAAGGGATTGCCAATATCAAAATATCACTTTCCTCAATAATTTGATTTATATCAGAGTAAAAATGAATATTGTCAGTGTCAAAATCAACACTGGTAAGATAATTGGGGTTATGTCCATGTTTTCTAAACTTTTTGATGTGTTTAGGATTTCTGAAATACCAATTGAATTCCAGAACATTGTTCGTGAGCATCTTCGCTATGGCTGTAGCCCAGCTACCGCTCCCAATTATCCCAACTCTTGAAGATTCGTCC
>JBFHEL010000104.1:0-10886 GCA_041584155.1 Saccharicrinis sp. | reverse complement strand
TATTTGTTATTTTCAATAAAAATCGGTTATTTTGCGCTCTGTTTGAAAAATGTATCCGAAAAAACGATTGAAAAATGTCAAGAGTTTGTCAAATAACTGGTAAAAGGTTCATGGTTGGGAACAATGTATCTCACTCAAAAAGAAGAACCAAAAGAAGATTCGATGTGAATCTGTTTAAAAAGCGCTTCTTCCTTGTAGAAGAAGAACGTTGGGTTGACCTAAGGGTTTCAGCTTCCGGGCTTAGAATGATCAACAAAGTTGGTTTGAATGCTGCTTTGAAATCCGCTCAGGAAAAAGGTTTTATTACTAAATTTTAAGGGGATTAAGAGATGGCAAAAAAAGCAAAAGGAAATCGCATTCAGGTAATTCTTGAATGTACAGAGCATAAAGAGAGTGGAATGGCTGGAACTAGCAGATATATTACTGTTAAGAACAGAAAAAACACTCCTGATAGAATGGAATTAAAAAAGTATAACCCAATTTTGAAGCGTTATACTATTCATAGAGAAATTAAATAAATCTTTGAATCATGGCTAAGAAGGCAGTAGCAACACTACAAAAAGGAGGCGGTAAAGGTCACGCTAAAGTGATCAAAATGGTTAAGTCGCCAAAAACTGGTGCATACTCTTTTAAAGAAGAGATTGTAACCAATGAAGAAGTGAAAGATTTTTTCAAGAAATAATTTTGCATTGCAAAGACTTTATATCAAAAAAGCTTCCTTTAATTTAAAGGGAGCTTTTTTGTGTTAGGTAATTACTTAATGGGTTATTTTTTATATATTTAACGTATTGTTTTGTTTTTCATTACATTGCGTTTTTAAGTAAGTCTAACAATCTATTGGCTATGAATAAATAGCCTTTTTTTTAATAGTTTATGGGATTATTCGGAAGTTTTACAAAAGAAAAAAAAGAAAACCTCAATAAAGGTTTGGCAAAAACCAAAGAGAGTGTTTTTAAAAAGCTAACCCGTGCTGTAGCTGGTCGTTCTAAAGTGGATGATGATGTGCTGGATGAACTCGAGGAAGTATTAATTACTTCAGATGTAGGAGTGGATACCACATTAAAAATCATTGAACGAATTGAACAAAGGGTAGCAAAGGATAAATTCCTTAGTACTTCCGAGTTAAATGGTATCTTAAAAGAAGAGATAGCTAAGCTGCTTGCCGAAAATCAGATGGAGAGCGAAGGTGATTTTGAATTGCCTAAGAGTGATGATCCATATGTAATTATGGTAGTAGGTGTAAATGGTGTGGGTAAAACAACAACCATAGGTAAGTTGGCCTATAAATTTAAGGCCGCAGGTAAAAAAGTAGTTTTGGGTGCTGCAGATACCTTTAGGGCCGCAGCTATTGAACAGCTTCAGGTTTGGGCCGACAGGGTGGATGTGCCTCTGGTTAGACAAAACATGGGTTCTGATCCTGCTTCTGTAGCCTTCGATACTCTTAGCTCTGCAAAATCACAGGGTGCCGATGTGGTTATTATAGATACAGCAGGCCGTTTGCACAATAAGGTTAATTTAATGAATGAATTAACTAAAGTGAAAAAAGTAATGCAAAAAGTCGTTCCCAATACCCCTAATGAAATTATTCTGGTTCTTGATGGTTCTACCGGGCAAAATGCCTTTGAGCAAGCCAAAGAGTTTACCAAAGCTACTGAAGTAAATGCGTTGGTAATTACTAAATTGGATGGTACGGCTAAGGGAGGCGTGGTCATTGGTGTTTCTGACCAATTTCATATCCCGGTTAAATATATTGGTATTGGTGAAGGGATCGATGATTTGCAGGTGTTTAATCGTACAGAGTTTGTTGACTCCCTCTTTAATTGAGGTTAGCATTAAAACAAAAGGTAAAGCTGCTCGTTTTAAGAGTGGCTTTTTTAGTTTGTTGTAAAGTTTAAGGTTATTTCACATGCAGGTATCTTAATTTTTGATACTTGTGTTTTTTATGTAATAGATATGAAGAAGATAGATATAGTAACGTTAGGGTGTTCAAAAAATCTTGTTGATTCTGAACGCTTGATTAAGCAGTTTCAGGTGGGAGGCTTTTCTGTGGCTCATGATGCCGAACATCCGGAGGGGGAGATAGCCATCATTAATACCTGTGGTTTTATTGGTGATGCAAAGGAAGAATCTATTGAAACAATTTTAAATTTTGCTGAGGCTAAGAAAAGAGGTAAGCTTAAAAAACTTTATGTTATGGGATGCCTCTCAGAAAGATATTCTCAGCAATTAAAAGATGAATTACCTGAGGTAGATGGTATTTATGGGAAGTTTGATTGGAAACAAATAGTAGAGGATCTGGGACAAAATTATAGGGCTGATATAATAAATGAACGTAGTCTGACCACTCCTGGTCATTATGCTTATTTTAAAATATCCGAAGGTTGTAATAGAACCTGTTCCTATTGTGCTATTCCGTTAATTACAGGTAAGCATAAGTCCAGACCCATGGAAGAGCTGATTGATGAGGCTGAACGATTAGCCGCTAATGGGGTGAAGGAATTACAGATGATAGCTCAGGATTTATCCTTTTATGGTCTTGATAATTATAAGCAGATGCGTTTAGCTGAGCTTACACATAAAATAGCAGATGTAAAAGGTATTGATTGGGTGCGATTGCATTATGCCTATCCAGCTGGTTTTCCTTATGATGTGTTACAGGTGATGAATGCCCATCCTAATGTTTGTAATTATCTGGATATCGCCTTGCAGCATATTAGTGACCCTATGTTGCAGATTATGCGTCGCCATGTTACCAAAGCAGACACGTATAAGCTTATAGAACGTATGCGTAAGGAGGTTCCCGGAATCCATTTGCGTACTACATTGATTACCGGTCATCCGGGAGAGACAGAACAGGATTTTAAAGAAATGCTTGATTTTGTTAAAGAAATGAGATTCGAGCGTCTGGGTGTTTTTCCTTATTCTCATGAAGAAGATACTCATGCCTATCGTAACTTTAAGGATGATATCCCTCAGGAGGTAAAGCAGGAGAGAGCCGATGCAGTGATGGAGATTCAGGAGCAAATTAGTTGGGAACTCAATCAGGAAAAGGTGGGTAAAGTGATGAAAGTAATCATTGATAGAAAAGAGGAAGACTATTATGTAGGGCGTACTGAGTTTGATTCACCTGAGGTTGACCCCGAAGTGCTTATTCCTGTAGAATCCGGAGATTATACGATTGGTGAATTTTATCAGGTTGAGATTTCCGATGCTGAATCGTATGATTTGTTTGGCATGCCAGTAAGCAGTCAACGTTAAGCAACCTGCGGTTTGTGTTTATATCTTTAAATTTTTAATTGTAGCTGCTTACTGAAAGGGGAATGACTAGATATTTTTTAGAACTCGCCTATAACGGCAAAAACTATCACGGTTGGCAAATTCAACCTAACGCTATTTCTGTGCAGGAAGTCCTGAATGATTGCATAGGTAAGATGTTGGGAGAAGAGATTAATGTAGTAGGTTGTGGTCGCACTGATACAGGTGTGCATGCTTCTTATTTCGTGGCGCATTTTAATACTCAAAAGCAGGAAATTGACGGTGAACAATTCTGTCATAAGCTTAATCGTTTTTTGCCCAAAGACATCAGTGTTTATTCCATAGTAAAGGTAAATGAGGAAACGCATAGTCGTTTCTCAGCTGTGAACCGAAGCTATGAATATCATCTGGTTACCCAAAAAAATCCTTTTTTGCAGGAATTAGCCTATCAGTCGCATGTTAACCTGGATTTTGAAATGATGAATAAGGCAGCTACAACCTTGTTTGATTATATCGATTTTACCAGTTTTAGTAAGTTGCATACCGATGTAAAAACTAATAACTGTAAAATTACCAGTGCATTCTGGGAATATAAAAATGATAAATGGATATTCACTATCAGTGCCGACAGGTTTCTCAGAAATATGGTGCGTGCTATTGTGGGTACCTTGCTTGAAGTAGGAAGAGGGAAAATGACCGTAGATGAATTTAGAAGGATTATTGAGTTAAAAGATCGTGGTGTTGCAGGGACATCAGTAGCTGCACATGGCTTATATTTGGTTGATATACAATATCCTAATGAGTTGTTTGTGTCCGCTATCAAATCCGGTTGCCGGCAAATTAACTTATAACGTAAAATACGTCTGTGAAATATAGCCTCTCTGGTATTAGTAATTTGTGATTAAATAATTTGTTGCTTGAATTTAATCTGTATGTGTGGCTGTTGTTAGTCAGCTACTTAAGTTTATTTCACTCTGTCTGTACGTATAAAACATCAGCCTCTTATTTTCATCCTATTACTAACTTTCTATCTTTGCATCGCTAAAAAAATAACGTAATGATTTCAGTAGACGGATTAACCGTGGAGTTTGGAGCTACCACGCTTTTTAAAAATATTTCCTTTGTGATTAATGAGAAGGATAGGATTGCTTTAATGGGAAAGAATGGTGCAGGTAAATCAACGTTATTGAAAATTTTGGCTGGAGCAAGAGAAGCCAATAAAGGACGGGTTTCTGTTCCTTCGGATAAGGTGGTAGCATATCTTCCGCAGCATTTGATGACAGAAGATAATCGCAGTGTATTTGAGGAAGCATCGCAAGCTTTTTCTGAGGTTTTAGCCATGGAAAAGGAAATAGCGGAGCTTAACAAGCAGTTAGAGACACGTACAGATTATGAGTCGGAAGGTTATTTCGAACTGATAGAAAGGGTTTCTACTTTGAGCGATAAGTTTTATTCTATTGAGGAAACAAACTTTGATGCAGAGGTTGAAAAAATTTTGTTGGGTCTTGGCTTCTTGCGTGATGATTTCACTAAACCTACCAGTGAGTTTAGTGGAGGATGGCGTATGCGTATTGAGTTGGCTAAGATATTGCTTCAAAAGCCAGATTTAATTTTGCTGGATGAGCCGACTAATCATCTCGATATAGAATCTATTCAATGGCTCGAAGATTTTCTGATAAATTGTGGAAAAGCTGTGATCGTTATTTCTCACGACAGAGCCTTCGTTGATAATATTACAACGCGTACCATTGAGGTAACCATGGGACGTATTTATGATTATAAAGTTAATTATTCAAAATATCTGGAGCTTCGTCGTGAGCGAAGAGAACAGCAACAGAAAGCTTTTGAAGAACAACAAAAGATGATTGCTGATAATGAGGCTTTTATAGAGCGATTTAAAGGAACTTACTCTAAAACACTGCAGGTTCAGAGTAGGGTGAAAATGCTTGAAAAACTCGAGAGAGTTGAAGTCGATGAGGAAGATCGTTCCTCCCTGCGCCTGAAATTTCCTCCAGCACCCCGATCGGGTAACTATCCGGTGATAGCTCAGGAAATAACAAAAAAATATGATGAGCATCTGGTTTTTGCAGACGCTTCATTAACAGTTGAACGTGGCGAAAAAGTGGCCTTTGTAGGTAGGAATGGTGAAGGTAAATCAACCCTGGTAAAGGCCATTATGAATGAAATGGATTTTGAAGGTGATCTTAAACTGGGGCATAATACGATGATTGGCTATTTTGCACAAAATCAAGCCTCATTATTAGAGGAAGATCTAACTGTTTTTCAGACTATTGATGATGTGGCCAGAGGAGAGGTTCGGAATAAAATTAAAGACTTGCTGGGGGCTTTTATGTTTGGAGGGGAACAATCGGCTAAAAAAGTAAAGGTGCTTTCTGGTGGAGAACGAACCCGATTGGCAATGATCAAGTTATTATTGGAACCCGTAAATTTACTCATCCTTGATGAACCTACCAATCACCTGGATATGAAGACTAAAGATGTGCTAAAAGATGCCTTAAAGGCCTATGATGGTACTTTGATTTTGGTCTCTCACGACCGTGATTTTCTGGATGGTTTGGTGAATAAGGTGTATGAGTTTGGAAATAAGCGGGTAAAAGCTCATCTGGGAGATATTCAGAGCTTTCTGACAATGAAAAAAATGGAGCACCTGAACGAACTGGAGAAAAAGAAAATTGGAGTGTAGTATGTTATGGTAGTTGCGCCATAGCCAAGGTGAAGAAAAATCTATAGCTTATTATGTCCCCATTATTCAGTTGTTGACTAACTATTTGTTCGTGAATATTCGATGTTGATAAATTGATCTTACACGATTTATAAAGTCGCTCTTAAAATGGTTTAACCCGGATCATCAATCTTGTTTAGTTAAGGTTTGTAAGCTGAAAATGCCTTGAAACAAGGCTTAGCTTTGTTCTGGTGAGTTGTGATAAAGCAACGCAGTGACCTGTTTTTTAGCAGTGTTGATGCGTAATATATTTTCTAATGCGTATTGCTGGTTTAAGGTGTATGAAAAATATTTTCTATCAAAGTGACGATGGGTTCAGATAAATAGCTTATTCCAAAACTCCATAATAGAATGCCCAATAGCAGAAATAAAATAAATTTACCCGTGTTTTGCAAAAGCAGCATTCCTATTAACAAAGCTAAAAAAGGCCCAAGTAAGCCTGTTACCATCAGGCCTAATCCTGCAATACCATATTTCTCTAACCAACGAGAAAATTTTTCTCTTTTATGAGCAATTTTTTTGTTGCCATATTTACTTAATAACCATTTTCTGAATGATTCTCCTGAAAAATAAATAAGTAAACTTGATGTTATGGCTCCAAGAGAAGTAAAAAAAGCTGTATGAAAAGCTGAAAGTCCCAATGCAATACCCACAGGAATCGCTTTCCAAATTCCTGTAGTTCCAGCCAAATAAACGGCAAAATATTTTCCGAGTTCTTCCATGTAGTTTATTACCCCCTCGATGCTGATACCCTGAGTGAGTATCTTAGTTATTGATAGGATATGGTAATTTTTTTGAGTTAAATGCTTATT
Organism: Saccharicrinis sp.; assembly: GCA_041584155.1. Lineage (GTDB taxonomy): Bacteria > Bacteroidota > Bacteroidia > Bacteroidales > Marinilabiliaceae > Saccharicrinis. The sequence goes on along the minus strand of JBFHEL010000104.1, from coordinate 4,076 downwards.
ACCAGGATCAATAGTTCGTAAAAAAGATTATTTAAGAGCACTCCATAATTTAGGACTGAATATATATCTTATTTAGCTATTCCATATCTCCCAGGATGCATCTGCTTGCAAGTGAAGCATTTCTAATCCATTTTTTATGGGGGCTCCCTGTTTTAATCCGGCTTTTAAAAACGCCGTTACCTCCGGATTGTATACTAAATCATAAAACAAATGGTTTTTGTTACAATAATGATATGGAATTTCTGGTTTTGCATCAGCACTGCCATACATTCCTAATGGGGTGGTATTAACAATAACTGTGTACTCCTTAACGATCTTCTCATTTAAAGAATGATAACTAATCTGCTTATCTGTTTTGGGTGTCCTCGAAACAAATTTTGATTCAATACCAAGTGTTTGTAATGAGTATTCAACGGCTTTAGCAGCTCCGCCTGTACCCAGAATCAAAGCTTTTTTATGAGTGGGTTTTAATAGCGGTTCTATTGACCTGGTAAAACCAATGATATCGGAATTAAACCCTTTTAATTTTGGTTTCTTGGGGTTGCTCCAGTCAAATTTTATTACGTTAACAGCACCAACGCCCTTAGATATTGGGTCGAGATCGTCAAGGTATTTAATAATTTCTTCCTTGTAGGGAATGGTTACATTAATTCCTCCAATATACGGATGGTGAGTAAGTAAATCCGGGAATTCATCGATCGATGGAATAGGAAAATTTAAATATCTGGCATCCATATTCTCTTTTGCAAAGAAATCAGTAAAGTAACCTTGCGAAAAAGATTTAGAAAGAGGATAACCTATTAAACCATATGTTTTCATAATTGAGAGCTTAAAGTAATGCGTGTTCAGTGTAAAGTCAATTAAACAAGCGGTTATTGCTATCTTTATTTAGCTTATTTGCGCCAAATAAAAGATACCAGTTATTTTTCGTTAACAGCCTTTTTTGAACCCAATGACTCTGTGATCCAGATGCAGGCAATACCTAATATAATAAAAACTAAAGCGAAATAAAACTCACTGTTTGCTTTAGGCAGATACCATTGGTAGCCAACAGTTTTTACTTTTTCACCAAAATTTTGTTCTATAATTTCTTTCCAGGGCCACAAAATACCTAAAGAGCCTAATACAAATCCGGTAAGCATGGCAATGGTTTGATCTTTGAATTTTTTTAGCAGCCAGGATAAAAAATGAGAAAATCCAATTAATCCTACTCCAGCTCCTGCTGCTACGGGTAATAATACTTTTAGATTAAATTCATTTACCGACTGTATCATAATGAGTTGATAATTACCCATTAAAATTAATACAAATGAACCTGATAAACCAGGTATAATCATGCTGCATATGGCTACAATACCACATATAAACAAATAATATATTGAGCTGTCTTCAGAGGCTGGGGTAAGGATGCTAATAGCAATGGCAATAATGCTTCCGATGATAAATGATATGATACTACTGATATTCCACTTTTGTACTGTTTTACCCACAAAATATACACTGGCGAGCACTAATCCAAAAAAGAATGCCCAGATGTAAATAGGATATACTTCGAATAAATATTTGAATAATCGGGCTAAAGAAATAATAGCCACACCAACACCCATAAACACCGATACCAAAAACCAAAAGTCAATATGTTTCAAAAAATCTTTGATATTTCCTTTAAATAGGAGGTTTAAAGCTTTGAGGTCAAAGGCTTTAATGGCATCTATAAGGCGTTCAAAAATTCCGGTGATAAGAGCGATGGTTCCTCCGGATACGCCGGGAATAACATTGGCAGCTCCCATGGCCATGCCTTTTACTATATTTGAAACAAATGATTTGGTGTTCTTTTGCATGATAATATTTAAAATGAGCTTTTATTGATCCCTCAAGGGTCTTGTGTATGTGTAATGCTGAGATGTTCTTGCTTTATAATTAACAGCTATCAGATTTGAGTATTGATATATTCAGCAATTTCTGGCATAGAAACCAATGCCGGATATTCGTTTAAAACCAAATCTAAATCTTCAGGAATAAGCTGACGGGCAATAATCAGATGATGTAACGATTCGGTAAACATCTGCTTTTTATTGTATATGATAGCTGCTAAATAATGAATGGCTCCGTTGGATTTGTCCTTGATTAAAAGATGCTCAAGAAAAGGTATTGGAGAAAAATTGCTTTCGTTTTCTTCCATGAATTGGTACATTTCAATCCAGTTTACCGTGTCTTCATGTTCGTGAATTAGTGCTTTTTTAAAGCAATATTTAGCCTTTTGTATATTTTGTGTTTTTTTATAGCTTTTGCCCAGCGAACGCCATAGTTCAGATGAATCAGGGTCAATTTTTAAAGCTTGATTAAAGGCGGTAATACTGGTTTTATAATCCTGAATATGGTATGAGGTTCGCCCCAGTGATTGTAAGGAGTCTATATGTTCAGGATCTAATTCTACGGCTAAGCTATAGAAGCGTGCAGCCAGATGGTAGTTGTCCAGATTTTCCCAACAGTCGCCCATATAATAATAAGTTAAAGCCACAGGATAACTGTAGGATAAGAATTCGGCATAGGCATTCAATGCTTCATTAAACTCTCCTATCTGAGCAAGACTATTGGCTTTGTTATAATAGGCTTCTGATAAATTAGGAGCAATCGCAATAGTGATATTGTATGCCTCAATGGCTTCGCTATATTTTTCCAGCTTATTATACAAAATACCCATGTTATACCAGGCATTTTCCAAATAAGGGTTGATATCCAATAGCTTATTATAAATAGCTATCCCATTTTCTATTTCATCTAATTTGTCGTAGGCATAGGCTAATTCAAACAGCATATTTTCGTTATCCGGAAATTTTTGAAAATAATATTTCAACAAGTTTCTGGATTCGGCGTAAAAACATTCCTGATTTAAATTAAAGCTGATCTCAAAAATATAATCAGCAAGCTCTTCGCTACCGCAATATTTTAATGCCAGTTCATAATTTCTTATGGCTTCTTTTTGGTTTCTGGCTCTTGTGTGAACAATTCCCAGGTTTAAAAAAATTTCTGAATTGGTATTTTCAACTTCCTGAAGATACTGTAATACATTTAATGCTTTTTTATCCTCGTATTTTTCTATTAACAGCGTGCTGTACTTAAGTTGCAGTGATGTAGAGCCCGGGTGTTGTCGTAAACCCATATTAATAACCATAGCGGCCTTGTTGAGGTCGCTTTTTTCATAGTAAAAATCAAATATGGATTCAATCTGGAACACATCAAAATAGGACTCCTGGTTATGGTTAACCATCCTTTCAAATCTTTCTACCGCCTCTCTTGTCCCTTCCTGATCTGCTTGAGAGTATTCTTGCATATATTCACGTAGTTTTTATAGTGACAAAAATACCAATAATTTAAGTATTTACAATAGGTTGGAGGGATTTGTTATTAACAGTTTATTAGCTCTTTTTATTTTATAGACGAAATGGCTGAGTTTACCCCTGGTCAGCCCCCAGTTAACAGTGGCAATGCTACTAATAGCTTGCCTATTGTTAACTGTTAACTAAAGTTTATTATGGATGGCTTACGCCTTCTGGCTGATGTTGTATTCTGAGCAGGTCATTTACTGTTTTAACCGGGTTAAAGGTTGAAACTGGTACCTCCACAAAAAGAGTAGTCCAATCGCTCATGGCTCCATTCCATAGTCCTGGTAATTCAAGGGCTTTAAGTTCTTTACCATTAAGTGATTTGTTTGAAATAAAACCCGTTTTAGGGTCAACAAAATCAAGTAAGTTAAATTTTTCTCCTTTATAGTTTTTCGTTCCGCAAATCAAATCTACAGGGTTAAAATGGGTGCTTTGCTTAAGTAGCTTCTTCTTCGACGGGTCATTGACGTCAATCTGTGAACTCTCAACTACCTGTAGTGAGACTTCGTTATTTTTACCAATGCCCCAGAAAGGTCCGCCACCTGGTTCTCCCTCATTTTTAACCATACCACAAACTCTGATAGGTCTGTTTAGTTTTGACTGGATAAAGCTTATTTTTTCATCATCAGAGCTTTGGTGTATTGATTCAGGGATAGTGATAAAAAGCTCTACGCTCATAAAATCAAGTAT